>CANEGK010000040.1 GCA_947427035.1 uncultured Clostridium sp. | reverse complement strand
TCAACCTCGGTACCGAACAAGCTGTTTTTCTTCAATCCCTTCTTATCTTCAATGATGACAGCGGAAACCCCCATGCGCTCCAAGGTGCGCACATTGTACATAAAATGCTCGGCCAGCCCGCCGGTATCCCCGTCGAGAATGATAGGCTTGGTGGTGACTTCCATTATGTCGTCGATGGTGCGCAGACGGGACGACAGGTCCACCAGTTCGATGTCCGGCTTTCCCTTGGCCGTGCTGTCGCACAGGCTGCTCACCCACATGGCATCGAACTGATCCAATCGGCCTTCCTGCTCCACTACGGTCTTTTCCGCGATCAGCCCCGTCAGGCCGCTGTGGGCTTCGATTGCTTTGACCACCGGACACATCCCGATAAGCTGACGCAGCCGCCTGCGGCGGTATTCCGGCATGGCCAGCTTTTCCCGCAGCTGTCGGTCTATCTTGCGGATCTGTTCATTGTCGGTATAGGCTACCTCAATCAGTTCGCCGCCCATAGCTTCCAGCTTTTCAATAACCCGGGCGCGGATGGCGGCTTCCGGGCCGGTCTTCCAGTTGTCTCCGTGGATAACATAGTCGGGGCGGATGAGGGCCAGAACGTCCTCATAAAGCATATCGTCCTGAATGACGACACTGTCCACCCCCTCCAGTGCGCGATAGCGCCGAATGCGCTCTTCCTGCGGGATGGTAGGAAAACGATTATACCGGATAAGCGCCCGATCGGACAACGCTCCCACGATCACCTTGCCATAGCGCTGCGCCTGACGGATGATATTCAGGTGCCCTTCGTGGATTACCTCGGTGCAAAAGCAGGTGTATACAGTCTTCATGACAGCGCCTCCTCAGCTCTTGTATTGCGCGGGCACGGTTACGCCGCAGGCGTCCAGCGCCTGGCGGAACACCACAAAAAAGTCCTGAATATCCGCTTGGTCAATAGCGCCCAAAGCGCACAGTCGGAAGGTCCCCGCCGTGCCTGCTTTGCCCGGGTAAATGGTAAAGCCCCGGGCGTAACAGTAATCATGGACCTTTTCAAAATTCCAGTTGGGGTCGTCCGGGCAGCGCACGGCAGACACAAGCCCGGCCTGCCACTTCCGATCGATGGCTTCTCGAAAGCCCAATGCGTCCAGCCCTGCATGGATGGCTTCGAACACGCGGGTATGCCGCGCCCATTTGGCCTGTTCGCCTTCTGCCCAATACTCTTTCATGGCCTGAATGGCGGCATATATCGTCTGCACCGGGGGTGTAAACTCCATTTCGCCGGTGCGCTTAAAGCAATCGTATTGCCGCCAGAGGCTGCAATAGTAGGATCGGCGGGGGTAATTTGCAGACGCTTCGATGATATCCCTCCGGCCGATCACAAAGGAAAGGCCGGTCATTGCCATAAGCCCCTTCTGCGCCGAAGCCATGCAGAAATCAATGTTGTCCTTTTCCAGTGAAATAGGACGCATGGCGTATGTGCTGGTGGTATCGGCAATCAAAATGGCCCCGTATGTATGGGCCAGTGCCCCCAGCTCACAGATGGGGTTGAGCAGGCCGGTCCCCGTCTCGTTATGGGTAGCGTATACCAGGGCAATGTCCGGGTTTTCCCGAAGCGCTCGCTCTACAGATTTCAGATCCGGGGGACGGTCGTATGGGAATTGCAGTTCAATGTGGGGCAGACCGTAGTACCGGCAGATGTCCACTGCACGGGCGCTGTACGCTCCGTTATGCACAATGAGCGCCCGTTTTCCCCCGGGGAGAAGGGAGTTTAAGCATACATCCATGCACAGTGTACCGGAACCACAGAAGAGCACGGCTGCATATGTATCCGGATCGCCGTGCACTACCCGCACCAAATCCCGGCTCAGCTCCGCCATCCGCGCGGCGAATTCTTTTTCCCGCGGGCAGATGTCTGGCACGACCTGCGCCAGCTTGACCGAGTCTGTAGTGGTCGCCGGCCCCGGATTGAGCAGGATGTTCCGCTTTATGTCCATACAAACGCCTCCTTAATTCAGCCGATATCATAGCTTTTGTCAAACGCCTTTAACTCACGGAAGGTGTCGATTTCGATGACGTCTTCTTCCCGGCAGGGGCGGACGGCCACCCGGTAATTCTCCTTGCAGAACACAAGCGGCACCTGTTCCCAATAGCGCTCCCGTCCGCCGGGCTGTTCATAAACCGCTTTCAAGTCGCGTTCCAGCTTCTTTCCATCCTGCCCGTCCCAATACGAAATGCCCACCATCTGCCAGCAGTTTTCGCCGCCAAGCTTCTCTTCGGTGATGATGCCGTCCACCGCTTCAAAACACCAGTCGTCGCTGCGCTCTTTGGGAAAAGCCAAAAAATTGGAGCTGTACTGATAGGGGCGGATCAACGAAGCCGCAGAAAGTATCAAATCGGCCTCCAGCACATAGGCATTGGACAGCAGGTGCCGGACGCACAGGGCGGATGCAATATTGTTGGCTTCATTGTAGACGGGGTTCTCCAGAAAACGGATCATGGGATACTGATACAGCAGTTGATCGAACTGCTCGGCCAGATAACCCCGGACAATATAGATTTCTTCTATCCCGGCGGCAAGACAGGCGTCCAGCAGACCGTCAATCATACGCCTGCCGTGGACACGCACCAGCGGTTTGGGCGTGTTGAAGGTGATGGGCGCAAGACGGCTTCCAAAACCGGCCGCCAAAAATACCGCCCGCCTGACCCGGTACGGCTCCATGGCCGCCAGCCCGGCGGCAGTGGGCCGGCCATTGGAGAGACAGCCCAACGCTTCAAGCTCCCGGGCTGCGACGGCATCCAGTGCCGCAGCCTGCGCTCCGGACGGGGCGAGCAGCCCGGCAAGCAGTTCAAATTGCGGCTTTGTAAGTTGGTGCGGCATAGGTACTCCCCCTCTGCTTTCTCATGATTTACCGCCATGCGATCATGGCCTGGAAAAAACGGTCTTTCTCCTCAAGCAAGGCCAAACTGCTTCTCTAACCGTTTCACGATGACCTCGGGAGTCTCCTGGCCGTCATTTTCCACCACGGCGTCCGGCGTTTTGGGCTCGTCGTAGGGCAGGTCTACCCCGACGACCTCTTTCGCGCCGGAGGAATACAGTTTTTTCTGGTCTCGCCGGTAAAGGGTGTCCCGGGTGACCTTGATATAAATTTCCTTATAGTTTTCGATATTGGCCCGGTTCCAGTCGCGGATCTCGTCGTACATGGAAATGCTGCACATCACCACGTCAATGCCCTGCTCGGACAGGGCCCGGCAGAGCCGGAACTGCGCCTTTGCGTCCTTGAGCCGGGCGGCGGTGGAGTAGCCCGTGCGCTCGAACACACCGTCCATTGCGTCGCCGTCCATACAGAATACATTGGCCTTTCGGGCCTTAAGGCGGCGGTAGAACAGCCCCCCGATGGTGGTCTTGCCCGCGCCGGCCAAGCCCGTAAAAAAGTAAACTGTGCCTTTTTCCATACGCCCTCCTAGCGGTACAGCGGCTGATTGAGCAGGGCCGGGTCAAGCTCCAGCCTGGGCATCATGCGCAGGGGCTGTCCGTTTTTGTTGATAAAGTACAGGTTGCCCATCAGCCGTTTGGCCAACTTCAGGCGCACCGTATCATACTTCTCTATAATTTTGGAAACGGCCGTTTCTTTCTCGTCCTCGTTTATTGGCTTTTCACCATCTTCCCAGACCACTGTGGCCTCGGGAAGAACATTATTTTTCCAGGAGAGGGCAATGAATTTGTTGATTTTGGTAAACCCCTCCACCCACTTTTCAATCTGCGCCTCGTCCACCGGCCCGCCGTCGTAGTAGTGGAAATCATACCCGTAGAACCGGTAGGCGTCCCGCAGGCAGAACTCAATATAGGCCCGCTCCTCGTCGGTGGCGTACTCGTCATAGGTGCGGTACACCGTGGCGGTGTCGAAGCCGGCCACGTTGCCCTCCGCCGTAATCACGTCGTGGACGCCCTTTTCCGAACAATAGGTCATGCTCTCGGTATAGGGAATGTCCAGAAAGGCCGCCAGCGCCCGGAAGGTGGCTTCCGGGTTGGTCTTGCCGTCCTCGAACCGCACCAGCACGCTGTCCTTGTACAGCCGGTCCTCCGGGTCGATCATGAAACTGCGGTTCAGCACGCGGTCCATAGACAAATCGGACGCGGTAACCAGCTTCCCTTTCTTTTTTTCTTCCTCGTTCTTGAGGAGGTTCCGCTTTTCGATCTGCCAGCGGAAGGTGGCGGCGGCGCTGGTGGTGAAGCGGCGCAGGGGGGTGAAGGTCTTGACATATTTAAACGCCTTGAATACCGGGGAGGAGCGGATCTTTTCGTACTGTTCGCTCAGCAGGACGGTGCGGTCTCGCCCCCCGTGGGCCATGTCATAGTCCAGGTGGGCAAAGTGGGGCTGGAAAAACAGGGCCGGGGCAATCCGGGCAGCGTTGTCCAGCCCGCCCATATACGCGTCTTGGAGCATGAACAGCGTGACCAGGATGTCCTTGTCCGTGCGGTTCCCGCTCCAATAGCACTGCTCCGCCAGATCATTTCCAAAGTTGGGCATATTGCCGGCGGCGCGATGCTTGTCCGCGTCCGCAAAGACATCTTTAGCCTGTTGGATGATCTCCTCTACATGATCCAGCATCATAGAGGGCATATACAGCAGGTTGGGGTGGTTGTCGAACACCTCGTTGAAAAAGTCGCCGCCGTTGTCGGATGACAGCTGGGTATGCCAAATCAGCCGGTGAATGTCTTTAACGCCGATGGGCTTGACCGGGTACTGGCTGTAGTCGATACCGTATTCTTCTTTGAAGTCGATGGGGTAGCGGGAGAGTTCCTCCCCAAACAAAAATACGATCTTCTTCTGCTTCAAAAGCTCGCGTACGTTCAGCACCTGCAAATGGGCGCAGAAGGTCTCCCAGCTTTCATAGTGAAGGTACAGGTGGTTTTCGCGCCCGATGTCCTCGCTGGGGCGCACATTGTCATACAAATATTCCAGTTCATATCGCGAATAAACATCCCTGGCCAGGATGGGGTTTTCCAAATCTTTAAAAAAATTCCGGCTGACAACCGGGTGATTAAAATTGACATAGCCGCCAAAGCTCTGCTTTTGCAAATCAAAGGGCAGGTAGCCGTTGTCGTCAAAGGGGAAGAAGCGCAGGGGCAGTTCTTCAAATGGGGGAAAGTCCGTACGGAACAGATAGGGGTATTTTTTCAGCGCCGCGCAGTTCTTCTCGTACCGGTTCTTCATCAGCTTGACGTTGGGCTCATAAAACGCCTGGGTCATGATATCCAGGCACTCCTCCCGGAACTGCCCCTCGCCGTAGAGCGCGGCAAACTGGGTGTACGCGACTTTGTAGTCCCCGCCCATGCGCAGCAGATAGACGGCGGCCTCCAGCCGCTCCTCCGGGGTCAGCCCCCCCTGGTGGATGGCCAGAAGATAGGCGTTGTTGGCGTCGGCGGCGGCGTTCAGCTGGGCGCAGCGGCGGGCGATGTCGATGGTCTGCATAGCGCGGCATCCTTTCCGTGTGTAATGAATAGGGGGCCGGGCAAAGCCCGGCCCCCGGTTGGGTTGATGCGGTTTATGCCAGGAACAAATTACTGGAGCAGCTGCAGCACGCCCTGCGGAACCTGATTGGCCTGGGCCAGCATGGCCTGGGCAGACTGAATGAGAATGTTGTTCTTGGTGTAGGCCATCATTTCCTCGGCCACGTCGGTGTCGCGGATGGTCGACTCGGCGTCCTGGATGTTCTCGGTCATGACCGACAGGTTGTTGATGGTGTGATCCAGACGGTTCTGGGTGGCGCCCAACGTACCGCGGGTGTCGGATACCTTGTTGATGGCGGCCTTGATGGCGTCGATGGCGCTCTGCGCCTTGTCCTGCTTGCTGATGTCGATGGAAGCGATGCCCAGGGAGGAGCAGTGCATATCGCCGATGTTCACCTTCAGCTGGTTGTAGCTGGCGGCGGTGTCGCCGATCTGGAGGGTCAGGCCCTTGCCGGCCTTGGAGAACTTCACGATGCTCTCGCCGGTGGTCTTGTTGGTCCAGGTGGCGTCGGCGGTATTGCCTACGGTGCCCTGGAGATCCCAGGTTTTGTAGTCGGTGAACTGGCCAGCCTTCTCGGTCAGGCGAACCTCGCCGGTGTTGCCCACAGTCTGGACGTGGAACTTGGCGTTGGTGGCCGCCGCCTTGGACAGCAGCCGGGCGGCCTCGGCGGCGATGCCCGAGGCGCCCTCCTCGTAGTCAGTCAGGTTGATTTCGTCGGCAGCATAGGAGGTCTTTCTGTTCGCGGCGCCCACCACGAATTTGTAGGTGCTGTCGCCGATGGTGATGCTGGCGCCGTTTTTGATGTCATCTGCGTTCAGCGTAAACTTGCCCTGGGCCAGCTTGTCGTTGCTGGCCGCAGCCACCGGTTTACTGGCGTGGACGGCGAAGTCGTAGCCGTTGTTGTTGTCCGTCGCATTGGCATTCCACGTCACGCCAACGCTCAGGTCGGTTTTGTTGAAGTTCTCCACATCGGTTGCGGTGGGATCGGCTTTGGCGGCACCCACGCCCAGGCCGGTCAGCTTAACTCCGTCATTATCCACCGCAATGGTGAACTCCAGGCCGCCGATGGTGGCGGTGGTATTGGCGGTGGAAACAACAAAGCTGAAGTCACCCGCCGTCAAAACCGCAGCGCCGTCGGAGGTGGTGCGCGCGGTTCCCAACTGAATTGTGCCGAGAGTGACCCCGGCGAGCGTGATGGTAGCCAGAGCATCGGTGGCTGCGATGTTCACTCCGCCCTTCACGGACAGCTTCAGATCGTCCCAGTGAATGGTATATTCGCCCTTCTCCGCGGTGGCGCCGGAACCCCGCAGGCCGTCGGCCACGGCTTCGATCTTGACGTCGGAAGCGGCGCCGCTGGAGCTCATGGAGCCGTCCAGCAGGTTGATGCCGTTGAAGTTGGAGCTGTCGGCAATGCGGTTGATTTCTTCGCGCAGCTGGTTGACTTCCTTCTGGAGCTGCTCACGGTCGGTGGTGTCGCTGTAGGTGCCGTTGGCCGACTGGGTGGCCAGGGTCACCATACGGTTGAGCATGTCGTGCACTTCGGTCAGAGCGCCCTCAGCCGTCTGTACCAGGCTGATGCCGTCCTTCGCGTTCTTCTGCGCGGTCTGAAGGCCGGTGATCTGAGCGCGCATTTTTTCGGAGATAGCCAGACCGGCGGCGTCGTCGCCGGCGCGGTTGATCTTGTAGCCCGAAGACAGCTTCTCCAGGTTCTTCTTCATCGCAGTCACGTTGTTGGTGTAGTTGCGATAGGCGTTCATAGCCATAATATTGTGTTGAATCCTCATTTTAATGCTTCCTTTCAATAAAATGGTTTTGGGAAATATGCGGGTCGGCGTGCCAGTGCATCCTTGCTCCGGCACATGGTGTGGATGCGCCGTCCTGTCCTGTCCCTGTCCGTGGCCTTTGGATGCGGGACAGCGCGGCGCGCGACTTTATCTCAACCGGTTCGCGTGGCCGGGTGAAACCGAAATCAGCTGCGGGGCCAAAGCCCGCCTTTTTCAGTCAGACGCCGTCTTTGCGGCGTCAAAGCTCTGGGGAAAGATACGATCCAGTTTTTCGCGCGCAAGGCGCGCTTCCGTGCTGTCGCCCATCTGCGCCAGCGTCTGCCGCAGCTCGGCCAGCGCCTGCTTTTTGGTGTGATCCCAGGGCAGCTGCCGGACGTACCGCGGGGAGACGTCCATCACGCAGGCGGGGCGCTTTCCGCCCTGCCGTTCCAGTACCTCGCCCCGCAGAATCGGAACCGAGCGCGGAGCGTGAATGGTCAGGTGGACGCGCTCGCCGCTGAGGCGGTCAAACTGAACCACAACGTCATTGCCGACGGTGAAATAATCGCCGGGCAAAAGAGAAATGCAAAGCATTGTTCCATCTCCTTAACCTGTTTCGGCCCCATCCTGCGGGCCGCGCGCGTGGTTGCGCAAATATATTATGCTGAGTGGACTGCCCCAAAGGGGCTTCGGGCGCATCCGCCAAAGCGGGGCCACCCTCTTTTCTTCCCACCTGACGGGCGCTGTTTGGGTGGTCAAATGCGCTTTGCCCACCCAAACAACACCCGTGCGCATGGGCGTTCACCGGCGTCCCGACCGGCGTGATAAACGATAGGTAAGGGCGTCAGGCGGCGCCTGTTTCCTTCCATTGGCTGTAAAACCGGGCCAGGCCCATATCCCGCAGATTCTGTGCGGTATTGACGTCCCGTGTGACGGCCGCTCCGCATTCCGGACAAATCCAGCTTTTGTCGCGGGCGGTCAGCGTTTGATTCACGCAACCGCACTGGTGGCAGGTTTTTGCCGCAGGAGCCAGCCGGTCCACTACGATATACTGCTTTCCCTGCCGCTCCAGCTTGTATTTCAGAAACATCCGGAACATTCCAAACCCGGAATCCATCACGCCGCCCTGCGGCAGCCTGTGCGCCAGCTCTGCCAAATCGGTGTCCCGCACACACACGGCGTCCCAGGCGTTGGCTATCCGCCTGCTCTCCTTGTGAATGAAGTCCTTCCTCCGGTTGGCGATGTATTCGTGCTGACGCCGTATCTTTTGCAGCTGCCGCTCAAAATTGCCGGAACCGTATTCCATGCGTGAAAGCTTTTGCTGCATCCGGGCCAGCTTTTTCCTGGCGGCCGCCAGCTCCGGCAAAGCCGGGCTTGCGCCCTCGCTGTCCACATAGAACCGGCTCAGGGAATAATTCAGTCCAAGAGTTTTTTGCGGTGTGGGGACAATCTGTTCCGGCATTTTAGCCTCGTACCCAAAGGAAATGGAGCAGAAATACTTTTCCGACCCAGCCTTTTTGCTTACGGTCACCAATTTCAATGACCAGCCGCGTGAAGGCCGGCGGTACAGGTTGGCCCGAATCAACCCCAGTTTGGGCATCTGAATCCCGTTTTGCGTCAGGTAAATCGACGGGCCGGTACGGTACTGACGGCAATAGACTGTGAAGGAGTCCTTCCCGGCCTTTTTCTTTTTAAACTGCGGATAACCAAAGTCCGACGGGGCGCGGAAAAAATCCAGAAAAGCTTTGCGCAGGTTCTGGTGGACGGTACACAGCGGCTGACTGTCTATCTCCTTGAGAAAAGGGGCTTCTTTTTTGTAACGGGCTGGCGTGGGAATATAATGTACGTCTGTGGCGGCGTAAAACTCCTGTACGTCGGCCAGCATCTGATTCCATAGCCAGCGGCAGCAGCCAAAGGTCTTTTCTATCAGCTTCGCCTGCTCCGGGGTGGGGTAAAGCCGAACTTTAATGACGGTGTATTGCGTCTGCCTGCCTTTGTCTGTTTCCAGGCTTTTGGCCTTTTTCACCGCCACATTCGCGCCTCCCCGTGTTCAGCCAGCCAAATCGTCCGCCCCGCGCAAAAGCGCGCCGTCGGTTCTTGTTCCAGAAGGTATACCTTTTGGAACAGCAATTCAGAATTGCTTTCACAGAGTATATCGGCAGTGCCGATGAAAAATTAAGAGCCGTTTCCCGGTTTTTTTGCCTTCTCGCTTTTGTTCCAAAAGGTATACCTTCTGGAGCAAAAAATGTCGCTTTTTGTCTTTTTAAACTTGGCATAATGTAAAGAGAACCGCCTGTTCCCTTTTGTGGGAAACGGGCGGTCTTTTTTGTCCGTGTTACTTCCATCTATAAATACTCTTTTGCCCTGCGCAAAAAGGTCTGGTGGGAAATCCCCAGCTCTCTGGCGGCGCTTCTGGATGAAATGCCGCCCTGCTGCCATTGCTCTGCCAAATCATAAAAGCCCTCCGGGAGCTTCATCCGCTCCCGGCCCAGCAGGTCGCCCCGCTCCCTTGCCGCCGCAATGCCTTCTGCCTGCCGCTGCCGGATGTTGTCCCGCTCCGTTTGCGCCACATAGCTGAGCAGCTGAAGTACGATATCCGCTATGAGCGTCCCGGTCAGGTCGCGTCCCTGCCGGGTGTCCAGCAGGGGCATGTCCAGCACAACAACGTCCGCCTGCCGCGTCTTGGTGATCGCAGCCCACTGCTCCAGTATTTCCGTGTAATTTCGGCCCAGCCGGTCAATGCTTTTGATGACCAGAACGTCTCCCAAACGCAGTCTTTTTACCAGCCGCTGATAACGCGGCCGCCGAAAGTCTTTTCCCGATATCTTTTCCACAACGATATTTTCCTCCGCAACGCCAAACGCCTGCATGGCGGCAAGCTGACGCGCTTCATTTTGTTCCTGCGTGGACACCCGTATGTATCCGTATGTAATGCCCTGCATATGCCGTCCCCCTTCTGTCCGTGCTATTTTTCTGCATTTTCTCAGATTGTCCTGCCTTGCTGAATGTCCCTATCATTCGCATTTCGTAGGAAAGCTTTAAGAAAATCCGAAGAGAAAACGAAGAAAAAAGCTGATATAATTATAAACGGTATTTTTCAGCAATATCGGGTGATAAGAGGCGGAAAAATGAGCATTCATATTTTAGTGGTCGATGATGAAAAAGAGCTGGCCGACGTCCTGGAACTGTATCTGATGAACGACGGCTATACGGTTCACAAATGTTATACCGGCGCAGAAGCTCTGGACTGCATCGCACAGGCAGATTTCGATTTGGCGCTTTTAGACGTTATGCTCCCGGATGCAGACGGCTTTCAAATCTGCAAAAAAATCCGGGAGAAGTCCTATTGCCCCGTCATCATGCTCACGGCCAGAACGGCTGACCAAGACAAAATTATGGGACTGACCATTGGCGCAGACGATTATATCACCAAGCCTTTTAACCCGCTGGAGGTCGTGGCCCGGGTTAAGACACAGCTGCGCCGGTATCTGCACTATAACGGCGCCGTTTCAAAGCCGGAAGAACCGGCGTGTGCATACGACATCCGGGGGCTGACCATCAACAGGGGCAGCCACAAATGTTTTCTGTTCGGGAAGGAATTGCAGCTGACCCCCACCGAGTTCTCCATCCTCTGGTATCTTTGTGAACGGCAGGGAACCGTAGTACCTTCTGAAGAGCTTTTCGAGGCTGTATGGGGGGAGAAATTTCTGAACAGCAGCAATACCGTCATGGCTCACATCGGTCGTCTGCGTGAAAAACTGCGTGAACCCGCCAGAAATCCCAGATTTATAAAAACTGTATGGGGGGTCGGCTATACCATTGAAAAGTAACGTTCATCAGGATTTTCGTCCGCTCCGCTCCAAAGTCCTCCTTCGGGCCGTCGCCGTGCCGGCAGTTGCCGCCGCTGCCGTCTATGCCGCATACACGCTTTTGCTACGCGGCAATTTTGCCCATTGGGCGGTTTCTTTTTTCCGGCATATTTTCGGCATGGATTACAGCGAAGCTCTCCACCTGTATGAACAGACCTTCCGCAGGCACATGGACGCCCTTCTTCTTCTGGCCATGCTGCTTGTGTTCGCCGGCCTGTTCTGTCTTTACCTGCGCTGGCTGACAGGGTATTTTGAGCAAATCAGCAAAGGGATGGACATCTTGTTGCAGGACGCGCCCGGAGAGATCTCGTTGCCGCCCGAGCTGCTTCCTATCGAGCGAAAAATGAACGCGGCAAAGCACACATTTGACCGGCAAAAAAGCGATATGCTGCTGGCCGAGCAGCGAAAAAACGACCTGATTATGTATCTGGCCCACGATTTAAAAACGCCGCTGGCCTCTTCCATCAGTTATCTGAACCTGCTGCGGGATGAAAAACAGCTTTCGGAAGAGCTGCGGGAAAAATATCTTTCCATCGCCCTTTCCAAGGCGGAGCGTCTGGAAGGCTTGATCTGTGAATTCCTTGAAATTGCAAAATACAACCTCTCTAACATTGTTCTGCAAATGAGTGAAATCAACCTGACGCGCCTTTTGGAGCAGCTGGTCTATGAATTTCAACCGATTTTTGATGAAAAGCACCTGACCTGCCGCCTTGCAGTGAGCGGCGACATCCTGCTGAAGTGCGACGCCGACAAGCTACAGCGAGTCTTCGACAACCTTTTGCGCAACGCCGTCCTCTACAGCTGCGAAGGAAGCGAAATCGCCGTTGAAGCCCGGCGCAGCGAAGGCAGCCTGTCGCTGCAATTCTCCAATCACGGCGCAACCATCCCAAAAGAAAAGCTGGAGCGGGTTTTTGAACAGTTCTATCAGCTTGACCCCGGGAATGCCGGCGGGGCCGGGCTGGGCCTGGCCATCGCAAGACAGATTGTCGCGCTCCACAACGGCGTCATTACGGCGGCCAGTGAAAATGGTTTAACCGTCTTTACAGTCACACTTCCTGTTTTGTAGGAAAATCGTTAGAAAATCCGCGAAAAAACAGCAGTTTTCCGTATAAACAAACAAAAAAACGGCGCTCCTGCTTCTGGTACAATGAATCGTACCGAGGCAAGAGCGCCTTTATTTTTAAATCTGGAAAGGAGTTTTTATATGGAACTCACGATCGACCATGTTTCCAAACGCTTCAAGGGCAAAAGCGCCGTCGACGACATCAGCCTGACGCTGGCACCGGGCGTCTGGGGCCTGCTGGGGGCCAACGGGGCGGGCAAAACTACTTTAATGCGGATCATTGTCGGCATCATGCAGCCCACCTCGGGCAGAGTGCTGTACGACGGCGCCCCCATTCAAGCGCTGGGGGAACGATATCGCAGCGTTTTCGGCTATCTGCCCCAGGAGTTCGGATTTCATTCGGAGTTTACGGTCGGGGATTACCTGGCCTATGTCGCCACCCTCAAGGGTCTTTCCGAACGACAGAGCCGGCGGAGAATCCACGAGCTACTGGAGCGGGTTTCCCTGTCAGATGTCTGCGGCAAAAAAATGGCCAAATTATCCGGCGGAATGAAGCGCCGGGTGGGCATTGCCCAGGCCCTGCTGAACGACCCGGATGTCTTGATTCTGGACGAGCCCACCGCAGGCCTGGATCCCGGCGAGCGAGTCCGCTTCCGCAACCTGCTTTCAGAGCTTGCCCAAAACCGGATCGTCCTGATCTCCACCCATATTGTCCCCGATGTGGAGTACATCGCCGCCTGCCATGCGATGATCAAGGACGGCAGGCTGCTGGCCACCGGGACAACAGAGCAATTGACCAAGCTGGTGGAAGGCCGGGTTTGGAACTGCACGGTTCCGGCGGGCGCCGTGCCGGAATATGAAAGCAGACTCCAGATTGTCAGTCTGCGCAACGAAAGCGAAAGCAGCGTCTCCATCCGTTATCTGGCAGAACTCCCCTGCTGCGCCGGCTCTGCTGCGGCCTCTCCCCGCCTGGAGGATTTGTATTTATGGCTGTTTCCGCAAAGCGGCGCAGAAAACGGCAGGGGGCATTGACCATGAAAATTCTGCAATTGGAATTGAAACGGGTGCTGAAAGCAAAGCTCACCTGGATTTTGCTGACGTTGGCCCTGCTGTTCTCCATTGTGCTGGCCTGCCTGCCGGTTACCTACTGCTACAGCCATTATACGGACGAGACGGGGCGTGAAATCAACCTGACCGGGCTGGCATCCATTGCCCACGAAAAAGAGCGGCAGTCCGGCGCCGCCGGTGTCGTCACCCCGGAGCGGGTGCGGGATGCCGTAGAAGCTTATCAGGCCTGCCTAACAGCCTACGGTGTGACGGAATCCTACGATTTGCCGGACGGTGTCTACCAGCGGGAAATTCTCCCCATCTCGCCGCTGCTCCACGGCGTCAAAGAGGCTTTCGCCGACCCGGATACCGGCATGGCCCCTTCCATCATGGAAATCGACCCGGAACAGCTCGACGATTACTATTCCGTATGCGAAGCGCGGATTACATCCCTGATGGCGATGGAGATGCCGGGCAGCCCTGCGGCTCAGCGCGCGGCCGCAGCAATGTACCGGCAGGTGGCAAAGCCGTTCGAAGTCTATCCGGGCATGAGCTCCAACATCATGGACTACCAAAATATCATGGGTTTTCTGGTGCTGCTGTTCTGCGTGGTAATTGCCGCGCCGGTATTCTCTGCCGATTATCAGTCCGGCGCCGACGATATTTTTCGCTGCACCCGATATGGCAGAGCCCCGCTGGCCTCCGCCAAGCTGCTGGCTTCCCTTTTCATCAGCGGAGCTGCGTTTATAATTTGCGCTGCCGCATATATTGTGACGGCAAACAGCCTGTTTGGCTGGGAATGCACCAAAACATCCATCCAAATGGTGTACTCCATTGTGACGCTGGCTGATATGAGCATAGGGAAGCTCCAGCTCTTTTTTGCCGCCGCCGGACTGCTCTCAGTTCTGGCTTCTGTCAGCTTCACCTTATTTCTTTCTTCCCGGTGCAAAAGCGCCGTGGTGTCCCTTGCGGCAGCTCTGGCCTTCTGCATCGCGCCGGCAGTCACTTCCATGACGTTCCCGGGAGCTCTGTCCGGCTGGCTTTGCAGCATCCTCCCCGCCAGCGGAACAAGTATTCAGACAAGCGTTCTTTACGCCCTTACAGATTTTCAGTTTTTGAATCTCGGCGGGCCGGCCGTCTGGACGCCCTATGCCATGATTACGGCCTGCGTTATAGAAATACCGCTCTTTTCATGGCTGGCGGTGCATTCCTACTGTAAACACACAGTCAATTGATTCGATTTTTCCACCCAGACGGCGGATCGCTTTGATCCCCGCGCTTTCCGGCTCCCTTGCGGGGAAATGGTTTTCCAACCAATGGCGTCATTCACCCAAAGATAGAATCACGCTCACATCACCAGCCCCCAGAATGTCTTTCAATTCTTGGGCGCCTACATTTTTCAGCTTCCCCAGGCGGGTAAAATTCCATGAATTGGGAGCATAGTAAATCACCAGGCTGTTCCCCTGATATAAAATCAGGTCGCCGGCCTCCGTGGTGATCTGCTCGTCATTCCGAGGAAGCTCTGTTCCCAAAGGTCCTACCTTCTCCATATTGCCATAGTCGTGCATCTCTATCGTCAAAGGCCCGTCAGCAAGAAGCTCCCGAAGAGCCTGTGCCGAGGAATTATCCGCCAGATCTGCGGTCAGCGCCTGCCCGTTTACCGTGATGGAAAGAGTCTCCCCGCCCGCTTGCGCAGGAAGCTCCAGCTCTGCCAGCCAGCCAGCCACTTCTTCTCTGCCGGCTCCGGCGGCAAATCTCCGGCCTGTCAGCCAAGCCGCGCCGCCCGCCAGCTCACGAATGCCGCTGTCACTGTACGGGCTGCTGCCGGATGTACAGAAGGGCACGATGGTCTTCCCGGAAAAATCGTAGGATTCCAGAAATGTGTATATGATTTTGGGAGGGCGGCCGTGCCAGATGGGATAACCAATCAGCACGGTATCGTAATCCTCCATATTTTCCACCTTGCCGGAAATGGCAGGGCGGGCCGTGTCGTCATTCTGCTCCCGGTCAGCCCGGCAATCAGTATAGTATGCCAAATCTGCTTCCGTGTATAAATCCTGGGGAACGATCTCATAAAGGTCAGCGCTCAGGATATCGGCGGCAGACTCGGCAATGGGCCGGGTGTTTCCGGTTGCGGAAAAGAAGGCCACCAGCGTTTTGCCGCCGGAATGCTCTGTAGAGTCCGGCACATCAGCAGGGTCCGTTTCAGTCTGCGCGGGCGGCAGAGCGCCTCCATCTTCCGGCGCCAAACCGTCTGCCGGCTGCTCTGCCGTGCAGGCAACTGCCGAAAATGCCACTATGACTGCCAACCCAATCAGCAAAAATTGCAGCTTCATTGAAAAGTCTCCTTAATTTAATTCTCCATATTGTTTGTCATCCACCGGTTCCAGCCACTCGGTGGCTACCTGTTGGCCCGGGCATTCCACCGCCACGTGGCTGAACCAGCTGTCCCTGGCCGCACCATGCCAGTGTCTGACATTCGCAGGAATGGTAACGACGTCACCGGGGTGCAGCTCCTGCGCGCTCTTACCCCATTCCTGATACCAGCCGCGGCCCCCGGTGCAAAGCAGAATCTGCCCGCCGCCCCCGGCTGCGTGATGAATATGCCAGTTGTTGCGGCAGCCAGGCTCAAAGGTTACATTGGCCATAAATACCGTTCTTTGGGGATCGGTGAGCGGTTTCAAATAGGATTTGCCGGTGAAATACCGTGCAAAGTCATTGTTCGGGGTCCCGAGCCCGAAAAGCCCGCCGTCTGCGCCCTCGTCGTCTTTGTAAACCTCAACCGCCGCCCGGAAAGCAGCCCAAGCATTGGGCCACCCGGCATAAAAGGCCACATGGGTGAGAATCTCCGCCATCTCGGCTTTGGTCACACCGTTTTTCCTGGCGCTCATCATATGGAACTGAAAAGAGCTGTCCACCAGTCCCTTGCTCACCAGCACTGTGACCGTAAGGATAGAGCGCAGCTTTGGCGACAACCCTTCCCGGTTCCAAATCTCACCAAACAAAATATCATCGTTGAGCTGTGCAAATTTGGGCGCAAACTCCCCCAGTTGATCCCTTCCTGCTGTTTGCTTTATCATATTGATTTCCTCCTGCTCATCCGTGTTGCTTATGCTTCAATGGGCAAAGCCGCTCGCTTTTCCGTTTCTTCCGCTTCCTTTGCATCCAATGGCAGATCTGCAAGCGGTTTTCTTTTTTAGTATAAAACTTGCACTTAACAATATCAAATACCTATATTAAATATATTTCTATACTTGACAAGCATACTAATGATGTGCTACTCTGCCGAAAAAGGAGGCGTATCTTATGGAGATCCGGGTTCTTCGGTATTTTCTGGCCGTGGCGCGGGAAGAAAATATTTCCCGCGCGGCCGAGGCATTGCACACTGCTCAGCCATCCCTTTCCCGCCAGCTAAAGGAGCTGGAAGAAGAACTGGGCAAAACCCTGTTCATCCGCGGGCGGCGGCGAATCACTTTGACTGAAGAGGGAATGTTCCTGCGGAAACGTGCAGAGGAAATCATCAATCTTGTGGATATGACCACGAACGCTCTGACTATGGGCGATGATGTGGTCACCGGAGACATTTACATCGGCGCAGGGGAAACCCACGCTGTGCGCTTTCTCACCGCTGTAGCGAAAAAAATGCAGGCGCTTTATCCCGAAGTTCATTATCATGTCGCCAGCGGCGACACCAAGGATGTCACTGAATGGCTGGACAAAGGTCTCATCGATTTTGGCCTGCTGTTCCACCCTTTTGACCTCTCAAAATATCATTCTCTGCCCATCTCCGCTGTAGATACCTGGGGCGTCCTCCTGCTCTGTGATGATCCCCTGGCCCCGCAGAGCTCTATTTCTCTGCGGGAACTGTGGGGCAAGCCCCTGATCGTCTCCCGGCAGGTACTTAACACAGGACGAATCGAACAGTGGTTTCGCGGCTCCCCTATCCCGCTTCATATCGCGGCCACCTACTCTCTGGCTTTCAACGGTTCCCTGATGGTGCAGGATGGGCTGGGGTATATGCTCTGTCTGGATCATATCATCCATACAGGCGGCAACGGCAGCCTCTGCTTTCGCCCTATCGCCCCTGCCATTGAAAGCCGGACCAGCGTGGTCTGGAAAAAGTATCAGGTATTTTCCAAGGCTGCGGCGAAATTTCTGGAGCTCATGCAGGCAGAGGTCGCTGCGGACGACAGGCTGTAGCCGCTTTCTGCCGGCGCTTTTTATAATGTTCTCATTTGTTTTTCACGACAGAGCTTGTCGTACCGGACACCGGGATATTCCCGGCCGCCCTTGCCTGCCGTCACCCGATCCGATTGGAATGCGCGGGGTTGCAAAAACGGCGATCTGTGTGTATACTGAAAGCTGCACGCTCCTTTATTTTGCTAACAGAAAGAAGACCGTCCCTATGGATCTCCTCATTGCGTTTACCGTGTTTCTTGTCTCCATGGCCGTCTGTCTGACGACCGGCAGTTCCATGCTCATTGCCCTCGCCATCGGCCTTTTCTGCTTTTCGGCTGTCGCCCTGCGCCGCGGATACGCACTGCGCAGCGTTGCCGGCATGGTTTTGGCCAGCACAAAAAAATCCTTTATCGTTCTGCGCATTCTGCTGCTCATCGGCCTTGTCACCGCCCTTTGGCGCTCGGGCGGCACCATTGCCTTTTTTGTTTATTACGGCATCCGCCTCATTACCCCGGGGCTCTTCATTTTCATCACCTTTGTCCTGTCCGCCATTCTCTCTTATGCTCTGGGCACCAGCTTCGGTGTGGCGGGGACGGCCGGCGTCATTTTTATGACCCTGGCACGCAGCGGCGGCGTCAACGAACTGATAACGGCCGGGGCCGTCATTTCGGGCGCTTATTTCGGCGACCGCTGCGCCCCATCCTCCTCCTGCGCCAATCTGGTCGCCACCGTCACCGACACGCGGCTGTACGACAATGTACGCCTGATGCTGAAAACCGGGGCCCTGCCCACCCTTTTCACCCTTCTGGGCTTTTTGCTGCTCTCGCTGCGCAATCCCATCTCTGTCGTGGATCCCGCTATTCTGGACGCTTTGCAGGGCAGCTTTGACCTGTCCTTCTGGGCTGTTGTGCCGGCCCTTCTCATGCTCATTCTCCCCCTGCTCGGCCTTGAGGTCCGCTGGGCGCTGGCGGCCAGCATCGTGTCCTCTTTTGCCGTCACCGTACTGCTACAGGATCTTTCGGTTTGGGACGCACTTAAGGCCGCCGTCGTCGGATATGCCCCGCCGTCCGGTCCGCTGTCCTCTATTCTGTCAGGCGGCGGCGTGCTGTCCATGCTCAATGTCACGCTCATTGTCTTTCTTTCGGGCACCTTTTCCGGCGTTTTTGAGGGCACGCACATGCTGGACGGCGTACAGGACAAAATCGGCGCTGTTGCCCGTAAAATCGGGCTTTTCCCCACGATGCTCGTCACCAGCCTCGCCACCTGCGGCGCTTTTTGCAACCAGACCATTGCCACCATGCTCAACGCCCAGCTTTTGACCCGTGTTTATGACGGCGCCGGCGCTTCACACACCGAGCTGGCCATGGATATTTCCAACTCGGTCGTCACCATCGCGGGGCTCATCCCCTGGTCGGTCGCCTGTGCCGTGCCGCTTCAAATGCTGGGCGCCAGCCTGTCGGCGATTCCCTACTGCCTGCTTTTGTGGCTCATTCCGCTGTGCTATGGCCTGACCAGGCGGTGGTTCTTCCCGCCCCACGCCAATAAAGAAAACCCGGATCCTTCGTGATCCGGGTTTTTATTCCTCTTCCAGCAAATAGCGCAGCATACGGTCGGGGTTTTCCAGAAAGCTGCGCGTCAGCTGATAATGCTCTGTTTCGCGGTATGACACGCTGCGCACGCCCCACTCGCCCAGCTCATAGATCTGCGCGCCGGGAAAGGCCATCAGAATAGGCGAATGGGTAGCGATGATAAACTGCGAATCGCGCCCGACCAGCGCGTTGATTTCCGCCATCAGCGTCAGCTGGCGCGAAGGCGACAGCGCCGCTTCCGGCTCGTCAAGGATATAAAGCCCCCGCCCGCCAAAACGGTTCTGCACCAACGCCAAAAAACTTTCCCCATGCGAGCGTCTGTGCAGCGACACGCCGCCGTAGCTTTCGAGCATCATTCCATCCACTTCATCCAGCTCATCAATGTTGCTCGCCACATTGTAAAAGCTTTCAGCCCGCAGGAAAAAGCCATCTTTGGCATAGCGCTTTCTGGCGATGACCAGATTTTGATAAAGCGGCGAATGGGTTTCGCGCGTCGAAAAGGTAAAGTTCCGCGTCCCGCCCTCGGCGTTAAAGCCGTAAGCGACAGCGATAGCTTCCAACAGCGTCGATTTGCCCGTCCCGTTTTCCCCGACCAGAAAGGTGACGTCGCAGGGAAAATCGAGCGTGCATCCCTGTTCAAGGTATTGTACAACAGGCAGCCGCCGCAGATAAGAATCCTGCGGCAACGCCTCTTTCAGACGCACGCTTTCAATGTATTTGCCGTCCACCGCCCGGCCCCCTCAGCGATAAAACCAGTGCGCAATTCCCTGCGAAATCTCCAAACCCAGCGAGCGCGACAGCGCCAGCGACGCTTTGTTATCCGTCACAATCTGTCCAAAAGGGGTCTCGCCGCGCGCCAGCGCCGCGTTGATATTGGCCGCCATCAGCGCGCTGGCCAATCCCCTGCGGCGATAGGCGGGGAAAATTTCCAGCATTCCCTGCGCCCCTTCGGTGTGCTGTCCGATGAAGCCGGCCAGCTCTTCCCCCCAAAAGACGCCCAGCATGACGCCGGCCTCAATCCGGCCGGTGATATAGCCCGGCGGCGCGTGCGTGTAAACGCGCTCGGCCAGCTCACTGTAGCGCTTGTCCAACGGCGCAATGCGCGCCCCCTCGGGCAGCACGACATCCAGCGGCTCTTTTTTGGTATATACCGAATGATAATAATGCATCGCGCCCGGCCTGTCTGCCAGCGCCGGGGCCAGTATATCCGGCGCAAAAGGCTGATGCGCCACAACGTCAAAGGGCTCGCGCTTCAGGAAAGGCAGCCAGCGCTTCAGCGTTTCGGGGCTGTCGACGCTGATTTCCAAAAGCTCGCCCACAGGGTCGCGCAGCACAACGCCGTCCCGGCCGGCATATAAAAGCTCGGCATGCCCGCGGCGAATACACTCCGTCATGCAGATGTGCAGCAGCGGCTCCCGCTCCAGCCATTGCAGAGCGGCTTGTTGCATACTATTTCCCCCCGAATTTCTGCTTCATGCGCAGCTGATTGTTGAGCACCCGCTTGCGAATGCGCAGGTTCTGAGGCGTCACTTCGATCAGCTCGTCGTCGGCGATGAACTCGATGCACATTTCCAGGCTCATGACGCGCGGCGGCGTCAGGCGCAGCGCCTCGTCCGATCCGCTGGCGCGCATGTTGGTGACGTGCTTTTTCTTGCAGACGTTGACGTTGATGTCCTCGCTCTTGGGGGACTGGCCGACCACCATGCCCTCGTACACCTGCGTGCCCGGCCCGATGAATAAAGCGCCGCGCTCCTGCGCGTTGTACAGGCCATAGGTGACCGCTTCGCCCGTTTCAAAAGCGACAAGCGAGCCGGTGGCGCGGGTGGGAATTTCCCCTTTGTAGGGCTGAAAGCTGTCAAAAACCGAGCTCATAATGCCCTCGCCGCGCGTGTCGGTCAAGAACTCGTTGCGGTAGCCGAACAGCCCGCGCGAGGGAATCAGGTATTCAATGCGCATACGGTCGCCCTGCGGGGCCATCTGCTGCAAATCGCCGCGCCGCGCGCCCAACTTTTCCATGACGGCGCCGACGTAGTCGGCCGGCACGTCGCAGACAAAGCGCTCGACTGGCTCCATGGTGACGCCGTTCTCTTCGTGCAGCAGCACCTTGGGGGCGCCGACCATAAACTCGTACCCTTCGCGCCGCATGGTTTCAATCAGAATGGACAGGTGCATTTCGCCGCGCCCCGAAACGCGGAAGCTTTCGGTGGTGTCGGTGTCCTGCACACGCAGAGAAACATCCTTCAAAAGCTCGCGCTGAAGCCTGTCGCGCAGGTGGCGCGAGGTAACGTATTTGCCCTCGCGCCCGGCAAAGGGGCCGTTGTTGACCGAAAAGGTCATTTCCACCGTCGGCTCGGAAATCTTGACAAAAGCCAGCGCCTCGGGCGCTTCAACATCACAGACGGTGTCGCCGATGGTGATGTCGGCAATGCCCGACAGGCAGATGATATCGCCCGCCTTTGCCTCTTCAATCGGGGTGCGCTTCAGCCCCTCGATCTGGAACAGGTTGACCGCTTTGGCGCGGTAATCCGGGTGGTTCTGGTGGTAGTGGGTGACGACAATTTCCTGGTTTTTGCAAATGCTTCCCCGCTCGATCCGGCCGGTACAGGTGCGGCCGACATAATCGTTATAGTCGATGGACGACACCAGCATTTGCAGCGGGCCGTCAGGGTCGCCCTCGGGCGGATCGATGTGCGCCAAAATGGTTTCAAACAACGGCACCAGGCTTTCCATCGGCCCGTCGGGAGACAGCGAAGCCGTTCCGTCGCGGCCCGAGCAGAAGAGCACCGGGCTATTGAGCTGATCGTCGTTGGCATCCAGACTGATGAGCAAATCAAGCACTTCGTCCACGACCTCGTCAATGCGGGCGTCGGGGCGATCGATTTTATTGATGACGACGATGACCTTATGCCCCAGCGACAGCGCCTTTTGCAGCACAAAACGTGTCTGGGGCATGGGACCTTCGGCCGCGTCAACGAGCAGCAGAACGCCGTTGACCATCTTGAGAACGCGCTCGACCTCGCCGCCGAAGTCGGCGTGCCCCGGCGTGTCGACGACATTGATTTTGACGTCTTTGTAATAAACCGACGTGTTTTTCGCCAGAATGGTAATGCCTCTTTCGCGCTCCAGGTCGCCCGAATCCATAACGCGATCGGCGACCGCCTGGTTTTCGCGGAAAACGCCGCTCTGCTTGAGCATCTCGTCGACCAGGGTGGTTTTCCCGTGGTCAACGTGCGCGACAATGGCGATATTGCGCAAATCGTTCCGTACCATATGCTAAAACCTCACAAAATAATTTCTTAACGCTTCATTATACCTCTTTTGCAGTTTTCCTGTCAATGGCCGACAGTATCGGCCCGTACAGGGAGAAAATGAAAGCAAGAGTAAAAAGTCCTTGCGTTTTACACTGAAATGTGGTATATATAAAGATAATATTGTAAAATGCGATGACAGAGAAAGTAGCGGGCAGGTTCCCCTGCGGCAGAGAAAGACGGCCACCGGCTGAAAGCCGTCTGCACGGGACGCTTCGCGAAGTTCGCTCTTGAGCACCGGCGTGGAACCCTTTTGGCAGTAGACGCCGGCGGCCGGCCCCGTTACGGCTTTCAAGCGCCCGCATTTCATGCGGGAAGCAGGGTGGTACCGCGGAAGATTGCTTTCGTCCCTTTGGGACGGGGGCTTTTTTTATTTCGGTAAAACCCGAATCTTTCCCGGCAAAACTTTATTTACCTATAAGGAGCTGTTGACATTGAAGCTGCGACTGAAGCAAATCCTGGAAAACGCGCTTGGCGACATCAAAAGCGCCTCTTCCAAAGAAGCGCTGGAAAGCGCCCGTGTCCGCTATCTGGGCAAAAAGGGCGAATTGACCGCTATTCTGCGCGGAATGGGCGCTTTGAGCGCCGAAGAGCGCCCTGTGATGGGCCAAATCGCCAACGAGGTGCGCGCCGAAATCGAAAAAGCGCTCGCCGACGCGGCTGCCGCCGTTGAGCGCCATGTTTTTGACGCCCGCATTGCGCGCGAAACCATCGACGTCACCGTGCCCGGCGTCAAACCGGCGCTGGGCACCAAGCACCCGCTCAACATCGTACTTGACGAGCTGTGCGATATCTTCATCGGCATGGGCTTTTCCATTGCCGAAGGGCCGGAAGTCGAACTGGATTATTACAACTTTGAAGCGCTCAATATCCCCAAAAATCACCCCGCCCGCGATACGCAGGACACGTTTTATATCAGCGATAACGTTCTTCTGCGCACCCAGACCTCGTCCATGCAGATCCGCACCATGGAAAAGCAAAAGCCCCCTATTCGCATTCTCGCGCCCGGCCGCGTTTTCCGCTCTGACGCCGTCGACGCCAACCACTCCCCTGTTTTCCACCAGATCGAAGGTCTGGTCGTCGACAAGGGCCTTACCATGGGCGACCTCAAGGGCACGCTGGAGATTTTCGCCAAAAAGCTGTACGGCGACGACACCCGCGTGCGCTTCCGCCCGCACCACTTCCCCTTCACCGAGCCAAGCGCTGAAATGGACATCATGTGCTTCAAATGCCAGGGCGAGGGCTGCCGGCTGTGCAAGGGAGAGGGCTGGATTGAAATCCTGGGCTGCGGCATGGTGCATCCCCGTGTTTTGAAAACCTGCGGCATTGATCCCGCTGTCTATTCCGGTTTTGCCTTTGGCATCGGCCTTGAACGCATTGTCATGCGCCGCTATAAAATCGACGATATGCGCCTTCTGTTCGAAAATGACGCGCGCTTCCTGTCGCAATTTTAAGGAGGATCTGCGAAATGAAACTGCCTTATGAGTGGCTCCACGAATATACCGATATTAAGGAATCCCCAAAAAGCTATGCCGCCCGTATGACCATGACCGGCTCGAAGGTCGAGGGCTGGGAATCGCCCGCCGATGAAATCAAAAACGTCGTCATCGGCCGCGTTCTGTCGGTTCGCCCTCACCCCCATGCCGACAAACTGGTCATCTGTGACGTCGACGTCGGCGATAAAACGCTGCAAATCTGCACCGGCGCGCCCAACATCCGCGCCGATGTTCTGGTGCCTGTCGCACTGGACGGCGCCATCCTGCCCGGCGGCCATGCGATTGCGACGACCACCATGCGCGGCGAGCTGTCGCAGGGCATGATGTGTTCCTTTGCCGAGCTGGGCCTGACGCAGAACGACGTGCCTTACGGCGACCCCGACGGCCTTCTCTTTTTGCCCGAGGGCAACCCAGGTGACGACATCTGCCCGATGTTCGGTCTGGACGACGTCATTTTTGACTTTGAAATCACCCCCAATCGTCCCGACTGCCTGAACGTCATCGGCCTGGCGCGTGAAAGCGCCGCTTCCTTCGGCAAAGAGCTGCGGCTGCACACCCCTGCCGTCCGTCAGACGTCGGGCGATATTCACGAGCTTTTGTCGGTCGAAATTCAGGCGCCCGACCTGTGCCCGCGCTACAGCGCCGCCATGGTCAAAAACATCAAAATCGAGCCGTCGCCCGAGTGGATGCGGCAGCGCCTGCGCAATGCCGGCGTCCGCCCCATCAACAATATCGTCGACATCACCAATTACGTCATGCTGGAATACGGCCAGCCCATGCACGCTTTTGATTACGCCTGCATCGAGCAGAACAAAATCATCGTCCGCCGCAGCCGCGAAAACGAGGTCATCACCACGCTGGACGGCCAGCAGCGCGCCGTCGCGCCCGAAACCCTGCTCATCGCCGACCCGATCAAGGGCGTCGGCATCGCCGGCGTCATGGGCGGTGAAAACAGCGAAATCACCGAAAACACCAAAATGGTCGTTTTCGAAAGCGCCACCTTCTCGGGCCCCAGCGTGCGCGTCGCCTCGCGCCGCATCGGTATGCGAACCGAGGCTTCGGGGCGGTTTGAAAAGGGCCTCG
This sequence comes from uncultured Clostridium sp., assembly GCA_947427035.1. GTDB lineage: Bacteria > Bacillota > Clostridia > Oscillospirales > Butyricicoccaceae > Ventrousia. Next base: position 80 of record CANEGK010000040.1, on the reverse strand, counting down.
ACTGCGAAAACACCATGCCCTCTCTGCTGCGCGCCTGCGAGCTGGTCGAAATGCTGGGCGCCGGCGAGGTCATCGGCGGC
>CANEGK010000039.1 GCA_947427035.1 uncultured Clostridium sp. | reverse complement strand
AGGTTGTCAATGGGGGGTCACGGGGGGCCACGACCTAAGCGGAGCGGGCCACAGCTGGCCCCCCGTGCCGACTTTTGGTTCTTTTGTTCGGCGACAAAAGAACAACAAAGTTCCCCGGCGCCCCCACCGCAGCGCCTGTCAAAAGCCCGCCGGTGCGGAGTTTTACTATTGTATCATATCGCCGGCCCGTTCACAAGGCTTTTCGGCGGCGCGCCCTACTTCCCCAGCTCGTACGCCCGCTTGACACAAGCGTCGGCGGCGGCGCGCAGCGTTTTGTCTGCGCCGCCCTTTTCCAGCGCCGCCATGCCTTCCAGCGTCGCGCCGCCCGGCGAACACACCTTGCGGATGAGCTCCTGCGGGTCGTCTTCACCGCTGAGCACCATGCGCGCCGCGCCCTCGAAGGTTTTGGCGGCCAGCCGCAGCGCCGTGTGGTAATCAATGCCCTGCTCCTGCGCCCAACGGGCCAGAACGTCAATATAATAATAAACAAAGGCGGGCGACGAACCGTTGACCGGGATGACCTCGTTGAGCCGGCTTTCGTCAATGACGGCCGCTTCGCCCATCGTGCCGAACAGCTCCACGACGCTTTGCAGCTCGCTTTCGCTCACCCCCTGGCCGGCGCACAGGGCCGTCGCGCCGACGCCCAGCAGCAGCGGGGTGTTGGGCATGATCCGCACCACCTTGACGCCCAGCGCCCTGTGCAGCCGGTCTGTGGTAAAGCCCGTGACAATGGAAAGGAGAAGGTCCGGCTTTTCGGCGCAGGCGGCCAGCGTTTCGAGCACGGCCGGGGCCCCCTGCGGTTTGACGGCCAAAAGCAGCTGCCCGCAGCTTTCATACACCGCGCGCTCGCTGTCCAGCACGGCGTAGCCCCTTTCACGGCATTCCTGCCTCTTTTGCTCCGACATATCGAAAACGGCGATTTCGCCCGCAGCGGCGTAACCGCAGCGCACCGCGCCCTGCAAAATAGCGCCCCCCATGTTCCCGGCGCCAATGCACCCCAGCCGATACTTTTTCATCTTCCAACATCCTTTCCTTCAAAAACGGCAATTTCAGTCCGAAATGATTTTTCTTCCTTTAGTATACCACACTGCCCACGCTTTTCCACCCCCTATTTGGCCCGCGTGAACCCGCGCTTTTCTTGACACTGGCCGCCGCAGCATGTAAGATAAAGATATCGTTTTTATCGTGTTCGTTTTCCATCCCGGCGCTTATGCGCCCACGCAGAAAAAGCAGGTGAGTTTATGCAGAATCCCGGCGCGAAGCGCATGGAGGAAAAGCTGGTTCCTTCCCCGCTTCCGCAGTACGCAGTCGGATTGTTCTGGCTGTTGTACGCCCTTGTTTTCCCGCTCTACCGCATTGGCGATTTTCTTATTGTCGCCGCGTTGTCCATCGCCGTCTTTCTGGTGTGCAAAAAGCTCTTCCCGCCCAAAAAGGTCCTCGTCCCCGTGCCCGAGGTTTTCGCCTATACCGGCGACCAGGCGGTCGACGCCCTTTTGCGCGACGGGCGCAAATACCTTTCCGACATCGCCGGCGTCTGCCGGAAAATCGACGACCCGGGCGTCCAGCGCGAATCGGGCCGCGCTATGGCGGCCTGCGGCAAAATCTTTGACTATGTGGCCAAAAACCCCGCCTCTGCCCCGGAAATCCGCCGCTTTGTCAACTACCATCTGCCCACTGTGCTCAAAATGCTGACTTCCTATGAAAATATGGAGGAGCAGGGCGTGGCGGGCGAAAACATCGACCGCGCCATGACCCGGATTGAAACAGTGCTGAAAGGCGTGGCCGACGCCTTTGAAACACAGCTCGACAAGCTTTTCGCCGGCGAAGCGCTCGACATTTCCACCGACATCACCGTGCTGGAGGGCATGCTGGCCCAGGAAGGGCTTTCCGGCAATGAGATGAACGATACAAACAGGAGGAACCCATCATGAATGAAAATCAGAACACCCCACAGCCCGAAGAAGTCAAGCTTCCCGAGCTGACGCTGGACCCCTTTGCCCAGCCCGAACCGGAGAAAAAGCCCGAAGTCGTCCCCGCTGTGCTGGAAGAGAGCAGCCTTACGCCGGCCGAGCAGCAGGCGGTGGCTGACTTTGCCAGCAAAATCGACATCACCAACACCAATATGGTTTTGCAGTACGGCGCGGGCGCGCAGCAGAAAATGGCCGATTTTTCGGAAAGCGCTCTCAAAAACGTGCGCACCAAGGATTTGGGCGAGGTCGGCGAGATGCTGTCCGACCTTGTCACCGAGCTCAAGGGTTTTTCGGCCGACGCCGAGGACGACAAAAAGGGCTTTTTAGGCATTTTCAAAAAGGCGAGCAATAAAATCGCCTCGCTCCAGGCCAACTACAGCAAGGCCGAAACCAACGTCGACAAAATCTGCACCGCGCTGGAAAGCCACCAGGTCCAGCTGTTCAAGGACATCGCCATGCTGGATGAAATGTACCAGAAGAACCTGCTCAACCACAAGGAGCTTTCCATGTACATTCTGGCCGGCCGCAAAAAGCTGGACCAGATGCGCAACGAAGTGCTGCCGCAGATGATCGAAAAGGCGAAGCGCACCGGCGCGCCGGAGGATTCGCAGGCGGCCAACGACATGGCGGCCATGTGCAACCGCTTTGAAAAGAAGCTGCACGACCTGGACCTGACGCGCGTTATTTCCATTCAGATGGCGCCGCAGATCCGGCTGGTGCAGGGCAATGACAGCCTGATGGCGGAAAAAATCCAGACCACCCTGACCAACACCATTCCGCTGTGGAAGAGCCAGATGGTGCTCGCCCTGGGCCTGGCCCATTCGCAGCAGGCCATGGAAGCGCAGCGCCAGGTGTCCGACATGACCAACGAGCTTTTGCGCAAAAACGCCGAAAAGCTCAAGATGACGACGGTCGAGACGGCGCGCGAAAGCGAGCGCGGCATTGTCGACATCGAAACGCTGACCTACACCAACCAGCAGCTCATTTCGACCATTGACGAGGTGCTCACCATCCAGAGCGAAGGGCGCCAGAAGCGCCGCGAGGCCGAGCAGGAGCTGGGTCGCATCGAGGGCGAGCTCAAGCAAAAGCTGCTTGAGGTGCGCAACTGATCATGGCGGAAAAGCTGAAAAACCCCCGCACCGCCACCTTTCTCATGGCGGTCATGATAGCGGCCGCCATCCTGCTGGGCGGCGGCCGTTCCCTGCGCGCGCTGGCGCGCGATGTCGAAGATATCTTCTGGAACGGCGAGGCCGGCGACGGCATCGGCGTCGCCTCTGACATCGGCAAAAACCGTGACGACGGCTACAATCTGCTGAGCGTCGCGCGCAATTACCCCCTGTCCGACGGCGCTTTGGATGCGCTGGAGGATGCGGTCGAGCATTTGGATCGCGCCGGCCGCGATATCGAAAGCCTGTACCAGGGCAACGCCGCTTTGACGCGCGCCGCCACAACGGTGTACGAAGAGCTGGGTCTTCAGGCGCTTTCCGAGCGCGACGAGACCTACCGGCAGAGCCTTTATCACAACATTCTCGGCCGCAACGACACCATGCGCCGCGACGGCTACAACGCCGCTGCGCAGAGCTTTAACCAGAAGCTGACGCGCTTTCCGGCCAACCTGCTGCACGTCGTCACCTTTGTCACCCCCGCCCCTCTCTTCCGCTGAGGGGTGCAGAAAGGAAAACTCATGAAAAACTCATTGTTCCGCAAGCTGCTTGTGCTTGTGCTGGCCTTCTCCCTGTGCACTTTGCCGGCCCTGGCTGCGCCTTCGGTGCCCGAGCCCACGTCGGACTTTTATGTCGGCGATTTTGCAAACGTGCTTTCCGACGAGCTGGAGCAGTACATTGTCGAACAGAACCAGTCCCTTTACGAGCAGAACGGCGCGCAGATCGCCGTCGTCACTGTCGATTTTCTCGACGGATATGACATCGACGATTACGCCGTCACCCTCTTCAACGAATGGGAAATTGGCTCCGCCGAGTATAATAACGGCTTTTTAATCCTTCTCGCTATTGCAGACGACAACTATTATTCCGTGCCCGGCAAAGGGCTGGAGGATGTTCTGACCGGCGGCGTCATCGACGATTTGCAGTGGAACTATCTGGAGGACGGCTTTGCCGACAAGGATTATGACCGCGGCGTGCGCGCCTATTTTGACGCCGTGCTTGATATTGTCGAAGAGCAGGCCGGCGCGCCGCCTGTCTCCAACACAGTGGGCGGCAGCGCGCCCGTACAAAGCCCGCAGCAGCCCGCCCCGGGCGGTTCATCCCACAATGCTTCTTCCGGGTTCAACCTGGGCAGCCTGTTCGTCGGCATTGTCGTGCTGATCATTGTGCTGGCCGTCGTCGTTTCGCTGGCCGGTATGCGCACCATCTATATCGGCGGTTCGCCCTATCGCCGCCGCTGGCTCTTCTGGGGGCCTATGGTGCCGCGGCCTCCCCGTCCGCCCCGGCCCCCACGGCGGCCTCCTCCGCCCCCGCCTCCCCCGCGCGGCGGCGGGTTTGGCGGTTCCGGCCGCCCGGGCGGCGGATTCGGCAGCTTCGGTAATTTCGGCGGCGGCGGTTCCTCTCGCGGCGGCGGCGCAAGCCGGCGCCCCGGCAGCAGTGGAAGCCGCGGAGGCTTTGGCGGGTTTGGCGGCTCTTCCCGCGGGGGCGGGTTCGGCGGAAGCCGGGGCGGTTCCTCGCGCGGGGGCGGCGGAATGTCTCGCGGCGGAGGCGCCGGCCGGCGCGGCCGCTGAGCAAACGCGGCTGCTCGCGCAGTAAACCTGCCGTGAAACGCAACGCAAAAAGAACCCTAGCCGGCCTTTTCCAAGCGCCAGGCGGCGATTTTTAAAAAGCTGTTTTAAAACGGGCGGCAATCCGCAAAGATTGCCGCCCGTTTCTCTTTTGGTCTTTTAACCCCTGCACCGGGAAAAATGTACAAACGAAAGGATGCTGATCGGGCTGAAATACAGGCACCAGAACTCCAGCACCGCGATCCCTATCCACGAAGGGCTGTCCGCCTGAAACAGCCCCAGCAAAGGCATGATCAGGCAGCTTATAAAAAATATGCCGTGCAGCAAAAGCAGGGCTTTCAGCCATTTGTCCGCCTTCAGGCACGCGTCGATGGCCAGGCCTGCAAAAAAGGTGGCGAGCGACATGAGCGCATACCCCAGCAGGTCATAGCTGAAAAACAGCCCAAACTGCTGAAAGTCCACCACGGCGGCGGCCTGGCCGGTCAAGCGGCCGAGCCGCACCTCGGTCAGCTGCGCAAAGTACACCAGAAGAACAATGACCGCATACATCGCGGCAAACGCAGCCGCCGAAAGGCCCGCGGCCCGGCGCGGTTTTGCCGCAAAATGCGCGTAAGCGCACATCATCGGCACAAAGCTGAACGCGATGAACATGGAGCAAAAGTAATTGCCCGCGTCAAACCCCGCCAGCATGGACGCAGCAAAGCCGAGCACGGCCGCCAGGTTGACGGCCGAGCTGAATATCCCTATTTTTCTGTTCATGGCCTTTTGCGCCTATTTTGCGTAGTTGTCAAAATAATTCTGAATGTACACAATGGGCGTGCCCTTGTCGCCGCTGCCCGACGTCAGGTCGCACAAGGAACCGATCAGATCGGTCAGCCGGCGCGGCGTCGTGCCCTGCGATTCCATCTTGCCGACCAGATTGCTGTCCTTCTGCCGGATATAGTCGGAAACCGCCTTTTTAAGAGCGTCGCCCGACAGGTGGGCAAAGTTGTTGTCGGCCAGGTACTTGAGCTTGATTTCGTTGGGCGTGCCCTCCAGCCCGCTGGTGTAGGCCGGCGAGACGACGGGGTCGGCCAGCTCCCAAATCTTGCCCACAGGGTCTTTAAAGGCGCCGTCGCCGTACACCATGACCTCGATGGTCTTGCCCGTTTTTTCGCGCAGCATCCGCTGCACATCGTGTACAAAGCCCGCGCATTCGCGCGGGAAGAGCTTGACGGTCTCCTCCGTCGCCTTGTTAGAGCCCAAAAGCCCATAGTTTTCGTTGCAGCCGCTTCCGTTTTGCGGCGCGCTCAGGATTTCGTCCAGGCAATACACCGTCTCGGCCCCTGCGGCCAGCAGGCGGCGCTTGGTGCGGCGGCGGGTGTGGATATCACAGCACAGCACCTTTTTGGCGTAGGGCAGAATGGCGCGGCAGTCGTTGGCAAAGAGTATCTCCACTTCGGCCCCCGCTTCCTGGATGAGGGTTTTATAATATTCCACATAATCGACGCCCGTAAAGGGGTGCAGGTTGACGCCGAACAGCTCGCGATAGCGCGCCTCGGTCAGCACATCCGAGTACGGGTCGATCCCCTTTTCGTCGAGCAGGTCGGGGTCTATCAGGTGGTTGCCCACCTCGTCCGACGGGTAAGACAGCATGAGCACGACCTTTTGCAGGCCGCGGGCAATACCCTTCAGGCAGACGGCAAAGCGGTTGCGGCTGAGAATGGGGAAAATCACGCCGACGGCGCCGCCGCCCAGCTTTTGCCGTACGTCGGCGGCAATGGCGTCGATGTGCGCGTAATTGCCCTGCGCGCGGGCGACAACGGCCTCGGTCACGGCGACGACGTCGCGGTCCTGGGGCGCAAAGCCCTCCTGCGCCTGTGCCTCCAGCACCGAGTCGACGACGATGCGCGCCAAATCATCCCCTTCGCGGATGATGGGGGCGCGGATGCCGCGCACGACCGTTCCTACTTTTCGTTCCATATGTAATTCTCTCCTTTTTAAATTCTGTGAAAAGGGGCAGGTTTGCCCGTTCCCCGCAAAACCCGCGGGTTTTGCGGGGCCAGCCGGCTCTGCCCGGCGGCAGAGCGGCACGGCTGCTGCTTTTACAAAGCCTTTCTGTACGCTTCCTCTTCCCTGACCTGCCCCACGGCCGACATGGACATGCGGTCAAAGTCAAAGATTTCGCGCGCCAGGCTGAGTACGCTTTCACCCGTGACGGCGTCAAAGCCGCGGATGATATCTTCGGGCGTGAAGGCGCGGCCATAGGTCAGCTCGTTGCGCGCCGCGCTCATCATGCGCGAGCTGGTGCTTTCCAGCCCCATGATGACATTGGCCTTGAGCTGCTCGACATTGCGCGCAAGCTCATCCGGCGTCAGGCCGCCGTCGAGCAGGCGGTCGATCTCCTGCCGAATCAGCCCCAGCGCCTGTAACTCTGTCTCTTTGGACAGCGCGGTGTAAATGCCCATCACCCCGGTGCCGAGGTAAGCGGTGGTGTAGCTGTACACCGAATAGCACAGGCCGCTCTCTTCGCGCACCTTTTGAAACAGGCGCGACGACATGCCGCCGCCAAAGGCGTTGTTGAGCACCTGCAAATCAAACCGGCGGTCCGAGCCCGCGGGCAGCGCCGGGAAGCAGAGCATCAGGTGGTTCTGCTCGATGTCCTTCTTTTTGGTCACCCAGCTGGGCTGGTACTGCGCGTCGTCGCGCTGCGGCGCCGGGCGCTTTTCCATGCCGCCGAAGCGCTCGGCCAGCCTGTGCAAATCCTCGTCGCGGTAGCCGCCGCACAGGGCGACGACCGTGTTCTGGGGCGTATAGCAGCGGGTGCGGTACGCGCGCAGCGTTTCGCCCGTCATGGCCCGCAGCGTCTCCGGCGTGCCCAGAATGGGCCGCCCCAGCGGGTAACCGCCATACACCGCCTGGGTCAGGATTTCCGAAACCAGGTCTTCGGGCGTATCCTCGTACATCCCTATTTCTTCTAAAATGACCTGCCGCTCCAGGTTCATGTCTTTTTCGGCAAAAACCGAGTGGAAGAACATGTCGCACAGCAGCCCGGCCGCCTGCTCCAGATGCGTGTCCAGCGCACGGCAGTAATAACAGGTGTGCTCTTTGGTGGTAAAGGCGTTGACCTGCCCGCCGATGGCGTCAAAGGCGGCGGCCAGCCCGGCGGCGGTGTGGGTTTCGGTTCCCTTGAAGAGCATATGCTCGATAAAATGCGAAATGCCGCATTTGTCGGCCGGCTCGTGGCGCGCGCCGCTTTCTACCCACAGCCCCAGCGTACACGAGCGCATTCCGGGCATTTTTTCATGCACCAGCCGCACGCCGTTGGGGAGGACGATTTTTTCTACCATACGCATTCTCCAATCTTTAAAAAGGGCGGCGCGCAGCGCCGCCCTCTATGCCTTTATTGTGCCTTGTGAAAAATCAATTATTCTTCTCTTTTTCCGCGATCTCGTTGAGGGCGTCTTTGCGGGACAGGTTGATGCGGCCCTTGTCGTCGATTTCCACGACCTTGACCCATGTCTCGTCGCCAATGTTGAGCACGTCTTCGACCTTGCCCACGCGGTGGTTTTCCAGCTTCGAGATATGGATAAGCCCTTCCTTGCCCGGCGCAAACTCGACAAAGGCGCCGAAGTTCATGATGCGCGTCACCTTGCCGTAGAACAAATCGCCGATTTCCGGGTCGAGCACAATGGCCTCGATCATCTTTTTGGCGCGCTCGCCGTTTTCCGAATTGATGGCGGCGATGCAGACCGAACCGTCGTCCTCGATGTCGATCTTTGTATCGGTCTCTGCCGTGATTTTCTGAATGACGCTGCCGCCTTTGCCGATAACCTCGCGGATCTTGTCGGGGTCAATGCGCATCTGGATCATCTTGGGCGCAAAGCGCGACAGCTCGGCGCGCGGCGCAGGGATGGCCTTGAGCATGATTTCTTCCAGGATGCCGCGGCGGGCTTCGCGGGTCTTCTGGAAGGCTTCGGCGATGATCTCCATGGTCAGGCCGTCGTTTTTAATGTCGACCTGGATGGCGGTGATGCCCTTTTCCGTGCCGCCGACCTTGAAGTCCATGTCGCCGAAGAAATCCTCAATACCCTGGATATCGGTAAAGGTGATGTGGCGGTCGCCCTCGGTCACCAGGCCGCACGAAATGCCGGCGACCGGCGCTTTAATGGGCACGCCGGCGTCCATCAGCGCCAGCGTCGAGCCGCAGATAGAGCCCTGCGACGTCGAGCCGTTGGACGAGACGACCTCGGACACCAGGCGCAGCGCATAGGGGAACTCTTCTTCCGACGGGATGACCGGCTCAAGCGCGCGCTCGGCCAGCGCGCCGTGGCCGATTTCACGGCGGCCCGGGCTGCGCGACGGGCGGGCTTCGCCGACCGAATAGGACGGGAAGTTATAGTGGTGCATATAGCGCTTTTCTTTTTCTTCAAAGGTGGTGTCCAGCTCCTGCGCGTCGCGCAGGGTGCCCAGCGTGCAGGTGGTCAGAACCTGCGTCTGGCCGCGGGTGAACAGGCCCGAGCCGTGGACGCGGGGCAGAATGCCGACTTCGGCGGCCAGCGGGCGCACGTCGGTCATGCCGCGGCCGTCAACGCGCTTGCCTTCGTCCAGCAGCATACGGCGCACGACAAACTTTTGCAGCTTGTACATGCACTCGTCCAGCAGCGCCTCGCTTTCGGGATACTTTTCGGCGAAATGCTCCTGCACGTCGGCGGTGATTTCGTCAATGCGCGCGTCGCGCACCGTCTTGTCGTCGGTGTCGACGGCGGCGCGGACCCGGTCGCGGGCGTAGGCCTTGACCTCTTCAAACATCTCTTCCGGCAGCTTCTGGCTGGGGTAAGAGGCCGGCATTTTGAAGTTTTCCGCTTTGATATTTTTGATAAAGGAGACCAGCTTTTTGATCTCTTCATGGCCCTTTGCAATGGCGGTCAGCATTTTGTCGTCGGGCAGCTCGGCGGCGCCCGCTTCGATCATGACAACCTTTTCGGCGCTGCCGGCGACGGTCAACTGCAAAATGCTCTTTTTACGCTGCTCGCAGTCGGGGCAGACGATATATTCGCCGTCGACATACCCCATCTGCAGGCCGACAATCGGCCCGTTCCACGGAATGTCGGAAACCGACAGGGCGACCGACGCGCCCAGCATGGCGGCCACTTCGGGCGCGCAGTTGTGGTCGACGCTCATAACCGTGCAGTTAACGCACACGTCGTTGCGCATGTCGCTGGGGAAGAAGGGGCGGATCTGGCGGTCGATGACACGGGAGACCAGAATGGCCTTTTCGCTCGGCCGCCCCTCGCGCCGCAGGAAGCTGCCGGGGATGCTGCCGACAGCGTACAGACGCTCTTCAAAATCGACCGACAGCGGGAAAAAGTCAATGCCGTCGCGCGGCTTTTTGGCCATGGTCGCCGTCGCCAGAATGACGGTGTCGCCGTAGCGGACCAGGCAGGAACCGTTGGCCAGCCCGGCCAGCTTGCCGATTTCGAACTTGAGCGGCCGGCCGGCCAGCGTCGTCTCATAAACGCGGTAATTGTCAAATGTCATGTGCTTCATGTGTTTGTCCACCTTTCTTTCAAACCGGCCGCGGGGTGGAATCTCGCCTGTATAGCACTTGAAGCCGGGCCGCACGGCGGTGCGGCCCGCTTTCAACTGCTACAAGGAAGCTCCCATCCCCTGCGGCCCGGATGCAAACGATTGGCAGGGGGAAGCAGACCCCCTTTTCCTGCAAAGCCTGCTTCCCCCGCAGGCTCTGCTATTTGCGCAGGCCGAGCTTTTGGATGATGGCGCGATAGCGCTCGATGTCCTTCTTTTGCAGATAGTTCAGCAGCTGGCGGCGCTGGCCGACCATTTTGAGCATTCCGCGCTGGCTGTGCTTGTCCTTCTTATGCACCTTGAGGTGCTCGGTCAGCTCGTTGATGCGGGCCGTCAAAATGGCGATCTGCACTTCGGGCGAACCGGTATCGGTTTCATGCAGACGGTTGGACTCGATGACCTTTTGTTTGGCTTCTTTCAGAATCATGGGAATTGCCTCCTTCAAATATTCTGTCCGCCGGCTGAGTAATCGGCCGAGGCGCGGCCGCGCACAGCGCGGTGCTGATCCGAAAACTAAGCACAGGGACACATTTTTTACTATACCACAACCCCGCTTTTTTGTAAAGGAAAAGCGGAGAAGTCCTGCGTCATTATTCCCGAAAAATAAGCTTTTCATAAGGACGCGTTTATCTTTTTCCAAGGCGCATTTAACGACATTAAGGGGAAGCGGGCCTAAAATAGTTCGTGTTCTACAGCCAAACGCGTGTAAAATTCCGAACTTTTATTTCAATCTGCAATCCCGTTGTCAAAGGAGCTGATCCCCTTGTCCCTGATCGTCAATCCCGGCAAAGAGCTGACGCGCGCCTGCGGCAGCCTGACCTGCGACCGCCTGGCCGTGCGCACCCGCATGGTGGAAATCGGCGACGACTGTCTTGACGTCGTCCGCACCGACATCGCCCCGTTTGCGCAAAACGGCGACATCCTGGTTTTAAGCGAAAAAATCATCGCGCTGTGCCAGAAACGCGTCGTCTACAAAAAAGATATTCACCCCGGCTTTTGGGCCAGAACGCTGTGCCGGTTTGTCCGCGTCACCCCGGCCGGGCCGGGCGCGGGCACGCCGTACAAAATGCAGCTCATCATCGACATCTGTTCGCTGCCGCGGGTGCTGTTCGCCGCCTTCTGCGCCGCCATTGCCCGGCTGCTGGGGCGAAAAGGGGTCTTTTACCGGCTGTGCGGGCACCAGGTCTCGGCCATTGACGGGCTGGTGGCCGACAACATCTCGTTCGACCGCTATGACGATTACGCCATTCTGGCGCCCGCCGACCCCGACGGCGTCTGCGCTGCAATCGAGCGCGAGACGGGGCTGCCCTGCGCCATTGTAGACGCCTGCGACCTGCACGTTTCCATGATGGGCCGCTCGCCGGGCGTCCGGCTGTCCGACGGCGTTCTGTGCGAGCTTTTGCGCGACAACCCCGCCGGGCAGGGCGGCCAGCGCACGCCGGCCATCCTGCTGCGCCCCCACGCCGGGTAGCCCGGGCCCGGCGGCCTTTATGCGCCGCGCTTTTTCTTCATGCGGATGGAAAACCGGTTCCCCAGCTTTTCGGCCGCCAGGCGGCGGATACACAGGATGCCCTCGGACGTGCCGATGGATTTTTTGGTAAAGACGAGCGCCTGCCGCGCGTTGACGTAAAACAGGAAGTGCCCCGGCGTCTCAAAGGCTTCGGCCATGCTTTCCCACGCGATGAGGCCCTGCGTGCCGTCGGCGTTCTGCGACTTGATGCCCTCGCCGTCGACGACAAAGGGCCGGTTGGCCGGGGCGTTTTCCTGCGCGGCAAAGCGCTTGGACACCATGTTGATTTGAAGCAGCAAAAGCGCCAGCAGCGCCAGATACGCAAGGCTGACAAAAAAGAGCGTGTCCTTTTGCCCTCCGGCGCGCAGCGTCTGCAAAACGGCGTACAGGCACACCGCCGCCAGCGCCATAGCCGACCAGTACACCCACCGGCGGCGGTTGAAGACATTGAAGTACAAAAGCTCCTGATAGTCCCCTTTTTCCATTTTGTTTTCGAACCGGATGCTTTGAAGCTCGTCCATATTATCACTCCTCTGTCTCTTCATACAGCAAAAGCAGCTGCTCTTCGACGCTTTCTTTCTGCTCGACCAGCTCGCTCAGGCGCTGGTAATCGTCCGGCTTTTCCGCCATTTCGGCCTCTATCTGCGCCAGCTCGCGCTCGAGTGCGGCAATTTTTTTCTGGTTTTCGCGCAGCTGCTTCTGCTTCAGCTTGAGGTTGTCCTTTTCCGGCCTTTTCCCGGGCTTTTCCTTTTTTTCCGGCGGGGGCGCCGGCTTTTGCGCCCGCTGCGCCTGCTCGCGCGCCAGCGCGGTGCGGAACTCTTCATACGACCCGACAAAGTCGCGCACGCGCCCGTCCTCGATCTGCCAGATGCGCGTGGCAAACCGGCTGATAAAATAGCGGTCGTGCGACACGAAAATCATGGTTTCGGAAAAATCGTCAATGGCGTCCTCCAGCCATTCGCGCGAAAGGATGTCCAGGTGGTTGGTCGGCTCGTCCAGGAACAGGGTGTTGACGCCGGTGTTCATAAACAGGCACAGCTTGAGCCGTGTCTTTTCGCCGCCCGACAGCACCCCGACCGTTTTAAAGACCTCTTCGCCGGTAAAGCCGAAGGCGGCCAGCCGGTCGCGCGCCTGCTGGGTATCGGCCCGCGTTTCGTACAAAAGCGTGTCGACCAGGTTCCGCTCCGGGTGGTCGAAAGAAACCACCTGGGGCAGATAGCCTTCTTTGACCCCGGCGCCCTCGTAAAACGCCCCCTTCAGGGCGGGCTGCATCCGCAAAAGGGTGGTCAGCAGGGTGGTTTTCCCGCAGCCGTTGGGGCCGAGCAGCGCGATGCGCTCGCCGCGGAAAACCATGGCGTCGAATGCTTCGACCAGCGGGCGGTCGTACCCGGCCGACAGGTTTTCGATTTGCAGCACCTCGTTGCCCGAACGCTCCGATTCCGCAAAGCGATTTTTCATTTTGTGCTGCTTCCGGATGGTCTCGATGCGCTCGATGCGCTGCAAGCGCTTTTCCATGGCAAAGGCTCGGCGCATGACCTTTTTGTTGCCCAGGCCCCAGCCCTTCATGCGCTCGACGGTAAAGCTCAGGCGTTCGATTTCCTTGTCCTGCCGCTTTTTCTGCTTTTCCAAAAGCTCGATCATCTCGTCGCGGCGGTCGACGTATTCGCTGTAATTGCCGGGGTAAGAGGTTAGGCTGCCGTCGCGCATTTCCAGCGTGCGCGACGTGACGCGGTCAAGGAAGTACCGGTCGTGCGAAATGATGAGCACCGTCCCCTTAAAAGCGCGCAGGTATTCCTCCAGCCATTCGATGGATTCCAAATCCAGGTGGTTGGTCGGCTCGTCGAGCAGCAGAATGTCGACGCCCGACAGCATGATGCGCGCCAGGTTGACCCGGGTTTTTTCCCCGCCCGAAAGGCTCATAAAAGGCCGGGCCTGCATGTCGGCCGAAATGCCCAGGCCGCGGGTCATGCGCTGGTATGCGACCTCAAGATCGTAGCCGCCGCCGACTTCAAAGGCGGTCTGCACGGCGGCATAGGCCTTCATGTCGACCGCCCGGCCCGCCGCCATCTCTTCTTCCAGGCGGCGCATCTGCGCGCCCAGCTCTTCGATATGGTCGAAGGCCTGCCACAGCACTTCGCGCACCGTCAGCTCGGGGGGCACGTCGGGCAGCTGCTCGAGCAGCCCGACGCGCCGGCCGCGCGCGATGGACACCTGCCCGCCGTCGGGCAAAAGCAGCCCGGCCAGCACTTTAAACAATGTGGTTTTTCCGCAGCCGTTAGGGCCAACAATGCTGGCCCGCTCGCCCGACTGCAATTCAAAGGAAAGATCGCGCAGAATCTGTCTTTCCCCAAAGAAAACATTCAGTCCCGTAACGCTGATTTCCGTCATTTTTCCTTCTCCGGTGTTCTTTTGAACGCCCGGGCTGGGCGCCCGGGCCTCACGTCAATACTTTTACAGTCCGCCCTCGCGAAACATGGGCAAGTCGGGCTTTTTAAAGCTCAGCCGGTGCAGCAGGCAGACTATACCGAAAAGCACCGCAGCCGCAGCGCCGCCCCACAGCGCCGAAACGGCGCGCGCCAGCACCCGCAGCCCGACAATATAGCCGCTCAGCATGACGCAGGCAAAGCTCAATATGTCGACCCACAGCAGGCAGCGGCCAGCGCCCAGCCCGACGACGTATGTATAAAACAGCCCGAACATCATGAACATGGCGTGCATGGATGCAGCCAGGCAGGCCAGCGCGACGGACGCCCACGGCGCCCCGGTTTTGACCCCCAGGAAGATCATGGCGCCGCACAGCGGCCAAAAAGCCATTTTAAAGTGTTCCCACACGTTTTCGGACACGGGGAAGAACATGCGCAGCGGGCGCGGGCTGCCCAGCGGGCGGTACAGAAAATGCATGACCACGCCGCAAATCCACGCGACAAGCAGGGTTTTCCAAAGCATTTGCATCACTCTCCTTTTCACAGCGTATGCGAAAAGAAGGGCGCGCGTTCTTTGCCGGTCAGCGTTTTTTGTGCGGCTTATCCAGCTCCGGAAAAACCATCTGCCGGGGGTCCTGCCCTTCGGGCGTGACGATATATATATAAACCTCGGTGACAATGATTTTCAAAATGGCGGCGATGGGCACCGCAATGAGCATACCGACCGGGCCCCAGACCTCGTTGCTGGCCAGAATGGCGAACATGACGGTGATGGGATGAATGCCCGTCAGGTTGCCCTGCACCTTGGGCACGACGACGTTGCCTTCAATCTGCTGAACGACAAGCACAAAGACGACGACGGCGACCGCCTTGCCTACGCCCATGGTGATGAGCGCAAAAAAGCCTTCGACCACCCCGGCGATGATGGAGCCGAAGTAGGGGATAAAGTCGAGCACAAAGGACATGACGGCGAACAGGAAAGCGTAGTGCAGCCCGATGATGCTCAGACCGATGTAGGTGCACACCGCCATCCCGGCCGAAATGAGCACCTTTGATTTGATATAGGTCCACGTCACGCGGTTGGCGCGCTCGGCAAGGGCGCGCGCCCGCCGCCCGACCTTTTTGGGCAGTGTGTCCGCAAAAGCGCCGAGCAGCTTGCGGCCGTCGAGCATGAAGTAAACGACCAGTATGACGACGACCACCCCGTCGAACAGCCGCAGCGAAAAGCTGACAATGGCGCTCAGAATCCCGGTGAAAAAGGTGGAAATATATTTATCGCTTTCGGCCAGAAGCCCCGCGAGCGTGTCGATGACCGACTGCGGCAGCCCCAGCTCGGTCAGGTAATGCACGCCGGTGTCCAGCAGGCTGTCAAAATTGGCGGCGTAGCGCTGAAGCTCGGTCACCAGGTTGGTAATTTGTACAATGGCGCGCGGCAGCGACAGCGAGACCAGCACAATGATAAGGGCAACAAAGCACAAAAGCACGAAAAAAACGGCCAGTCCACGCTTGAAATGCGCCTTTTTCTGCAAAAAACCGGCCAGCGGGCTGAGAATATAGGCGATAATGGCCGACACCAGAAAGAGCATCAACACGTCCCAAAACCGCGCCACCATGGCGATGGCGGAGATGATCAGCATTCCCAACAGCAGCATTTTGGTGTTGCTCACGCATGATTCCCCCTTCCGCTTCTTCTATTATATCCGCTTCCCCCGCCGTACGCAAGAAAAAGCGCGCCGCTTTTGAAAAGCGGCGCGCTTTTCCGCTGCCGAAGAGGGGCGCCGGCAGACAGATTTGCCTGCGGAAAGGGTTTATACGGCTTTCCGCAAGGCCGGCAGGTAAGGGGCTTTTCTCCGGTGCATGTCCGGGAAAATCCATAAAATGCATTGCCAAACGGCTTCCGGCGGGAAACAGGCGCGCCTTTGGGCGCCTATCCCTGCCGCGCCGCCGCGCGCTCGAGCACACAGGCGCAGAAATGCCCGCCGCCCAGGTCGCGCAGCTCGGGGTCCGCCCCGCTGCACGCTTCGCTGGCGTATTCGCATCGGGCGGCAAACCGGCAGCCCGGCTTGGGATTGACCGGACTTGTGACCTCGCCGCGGATGACCTTGATCTCTTTGTTGCGCATTTCGACGTCCGGCTCGGGAATGGCGTCGAGCAGCGCCTGTGTGTAGGGATGCTGCGGGTTTTCAAACAGCTGGTCGGTCGGCGCGCGCTCGACGCACTGGCCCAAGTACATGACGGCGATTTCGCTGGAAATGTGCCGCACGACCGACAGGTCGTGGGTGATGAACATATACGTCAGGCCGAACTCGTCCTGCAAATCCATCAGAAGGTTCAAAATCTGCGCCTGAATGGACACGTCGAGCGCCGAAACCGGTTCGTCGCACACGATGAACTTGGGGTTGAGCGACAGCGCGCGGGCGATGCCGATACGCTGACGGCGGCCGCCGTCCAGCTCGTGCGGATAGGAGCCGGCCAGACGCGACGCCAGCCCCACGGTGTCCATCAGCCGGGCCGTCTGGTTCCAGACTTCCTGCCGGGTTTTATACACCTTGTTGACGATCATGTATTCGGCGATGATTTCGGCCACCGACATGCGCGGGTTGATGCTGGAATAAGGGTCCTGAAAGATGATCTGCATCTTTTTGCGCATTTCGCGCATTTCCCTTTTGCCCAGCCCGACAATGCTTTTGCCTTCGAACAGAATGTCGCCGCCGGTCGGCTGAATGAGACGCAGAATGGTGCGGCCCAGCGTCGATTTGCCGCAGCCCGACTCGCCGACAACGCCGAGGGTCTTACCCTCTTCAATGGCGATGTTGACGCTGTCGACGGCGTGCAGCTCGCCGTCGGCCACCTTAAAATATTTTTTCAGGTTGCGGGTTTCCAGAATGGGCGTTGTCATTTGTCGCTTCCCCCTTCCGTATACAGGTGGCAGCACACCTGGTGCGTGCCGTCGGCGTACACGTCCGGGTGCGCCGTTTTGCACTTTTCCATACAGTGCGGGCAGCGCGGCCAGAACCGGCAGCCGTCGGGCAGGTTGGTCGGGTCGGGCATGAGCCCCGCGATGGGCGAAAGGCGCCTGGACTTGCCGCGCAGGCTGGGGATGGAGCCGAACAGGCCGACGGTGTACGGGTGGTGCCTGTCACCCCTGAAAATATCGTCCAGCGTGCCCTGCTCGATGATTTCGCCGGCGTACATGACGGCGACCGTGTCGCACGTCTGGGCGACGACGCCCAGGTCGTGGGTGATCATGATCATCGAAGTGCCCAGGCGATCGCGCAGATCGCGCATCATCAAAAGCACCTGCGCCTGAATGGTGACGTCAAGGGCGGTTGTCGGCTCGTCGGCAATCAAAAGCTCGGGCTCGCATGCCAGCGCCATCGCGATGACGACGCGCTGCTTCATCCCGCCCGAAAACTGGTGCGGATAGTCCTTTTTGCGCCCCGACGGAATGCCGACCATGGTCAGCACCTCGTCAACGCGCGCCTCGATCTGCTCTTTGCTCTTGTTGCTCAGGTTGTGCAGCGACAGCGCTTCGCCGATTTGCTCGCCCACCGTCAAAACCGGGTTGAGCGAGGTCATGGGGTCCTGGAAAATCATGGCGATTTTTTCGCCGCGGATCGCGCGCATGTCGTTTTCCGGCATTTTGAGCAGGTCCTGCCCGTCCAACTCGATGACGCCGTTTTCAATAATGCCGATGCGCTCGGGCAAAAGCCGCATCAGCGTCAGCGCCGTCGTCGTTTTTCCGGCGCCCGTCTCGCCCACCAGCCCCAGCGTTTTGCCGCGCTCCAGCGAAAAGCTGACGCCGTTGACGGCGCGCACCGTCTCAAGGTCGGTCTTATAAATGACGCTCAAGTCTTTTACATTCAATAATACATCGCTCATGCTTCCGCCCCCTTACGATTTCAGACGCGGGTCGAGCGCGTCGCGCAGGCCGTCGCCCACCAGGTTCATGGACAGCGAGGCCAGAATGATGCACACGCCGGGGAAGAGGATCATAGTCGGGTTGGTGCGCAAAAACTCGCGCGCCTCGCTGATGATGGAGCCCCATTCGGGCTGAGGCGGGTTGACACCCAGGCCGAGGAAGCTCATCGAAGCGGCCGCCAGAATCATGCTCGAAACGCTCATGGTGGTCTGGACAATGAGCGGCCCCAGCGCGTTGGGCAGAATGTGCTTGAGCAGAATGCGGGCGTCGCCCGTGCCGCCGGCGCGCGCCGCTTCGATGTATTCCTGCCCCGTGATGCCCAGCACCGACGAGCGCACAATGCGGGCAAAGCCCGGAATGTGCGAGATGGTCAGCGCCAGAATGAGGTTAAAAATACTCGAACCCAGGGCCGCGACAATGGCCAGCGCCAGCAGGATATTGGGGATGGCCGACAGAATGTCCATAATGCGCATGATGATATTGTCGAGCGGGTCGCCGTAGTAACCGGCTATCATGCCGAAAATAGCCCCAAAAAACATGGAGACAATGCTGCATGTAAAGCCGATAAAGAGCGAAACGCGCCCGCCGTGCAGGCAGCGGGCCAGGATGTCGCGCCCGTAGCCGTCGGTTCCGAACAGGTGCTGGAGCGAAGGGGGCTGAAGCTTTTCCTTCAGGTTCATGGTAATGCACGTTTCATACGGTTCAATGAGTCCGGCGCAGGCGACCAGAATGATGAGCAGCACAATACTGACAAGGCCGATCATGGCCAGCTTGTTCTTTTTAAAACGGCGCCAAATCTCCTTGAGCTGGCTGTTCTTTTTCATGGTGATGGCGGCCGCCGTTTTGTTTTCCACTTGATTGCCGGTGGTCATCTCAGCTCCTCCTTCCCGAATACTTGGCCTTGATGCGCGGGTCGACAAAGGCGTACAGCAGGTCGACGCACAGCATGATGCCCGCAAACATGACGGCCAGGCACATGGTCCCCGCCATGACGACGGGCACATCCTTTTGCTTGATGCCGTTGACAATATAGGTCCCCAGCCCCGGAATGGAGAAGAGCGTTTCTGTGACGATGGCGCCGCCCAGAAGGCCGCCGAAGTTGACGCCGATGATGGTGATAACGGGCATCAGGGCGTTTTTCATGGCGTGCTTCCAGATGACGGTACGCTCGGCCGCGCCCTTGGCGCGCGCTGTGCGGATATAGTCCTGCCGGATGGTTTCCAGCATACTGGAGCGGGTAAAGCGCAGCTGCTGCGCCGCGTACATCAGCCCCAGCGCCAGCATGGGCAGCACATAGCCCTTCCACGAATCGACGCCGCCGGTGGGCAGCCAGCCCAGCTTGAGCGAAAAGAGAATCATGAGCAGCATACCGACCCAGAAGGCCGGCGCCGCCGCCAGAAAGAGCGCGATAAAGGTCGGGATGGTGTCGAGCAGAGAATACTGCTTGACGGCCGACAGCACGCCGATGGGGATGCCGACCACCCCCGCGAAAATAATGGCGTTCATGGCGATGGCAAAGGAAATCGGCGCTTTGGAAATGACCTCGGGGAACACCGCCTGCCGCGTGGCGTAGGACGTACCGAAATCAAAGCGGAAAATCGCGTCATAAAGATAGTTAAAATACCTTACAAAAAACGGCCGATCATAGCCCAGCTCGTGGTTGAGCTGATCGACCTCTTCCTGCGTGACGCCCGCGCCCAGGATCATACTGGCCGGGTCGCCCGGCACCAGCGCCAGGATGCTGAAAATGACAAACGACACGCCGAGCACAACAGGAATCATCAACAGCAGGCGTTTGATTACATACCTGTACATTCAGTCTGCCCCTCCTTCTTCGTCGGTCAAAAGCGGGGGCGGGGCTTTCCGGCTGAAAAGCCCCGCCCGCCTTGCTGCAACGCTTAATGATGCTTTACTCAGTTCCAGCTCCAGTCGTAGACGTTATAGTTGTTGGGCTGGTTGACAACATTCAGGTTTTTGTTCCAGACATACGGCTGGGCCTTGTGAAGGACGGGGATGAGGCAGGCCGTCTCCATGATCATGTCGTTCAGCTCCTGATAATGCGCTTTGCGCTCGGCAGGATCCATGATCTGAAGCCCTTCTTCAAACATGCTGTCAAACTTTTTGTAGTCGAACTTGTCGCCTTCGAACTTGACGAAGTACGAGCCGACGCCGGTGCTGACCACCTTATCGGCAAAGGCGCTGTAGTCGCCGGTCTGCGAGCCGCCCGTCATGTCCATGTCGTATTCCTGGGCGCGGGCGCGGGTCAGGGCAGTGTATTCTTCGACCAGCTCGTTTTCGGCGTGGATGCCGACGGCTTCCATGTTGGCCTGCGCGACCTGCGCGCATTTTTCAAAGTGGCTGCCCGGGAAGCACAGAAGCTTGCCGACGGTGACGCCGTTCGGGAAGCCGCCTTCGGCCAGCAGCTCCTTGGACTTTTCGGGATCGTAGTTGTACACCAGGCCGCCGTCAGGCGCGCCGACGTTGTACTCGGGGTTTTCCATGTAGCTGGCCTCGGTGGCGTAGCCGTCAAAGCCGGCGATGTTCATCGACTCCTTATCAAGCGAATAGGCGATGGCCTTGCGGACGTAATCGTTGCCGAGCTCGTCGTTGGCCAGCCAGTTGATAGCCAGATAGGTGATGTGGTTGGCCGCCATGATCTCGGTCTTGTAGTTTTCATTGGCCACCAGGTCGTTCCAGTTGGCGATGGGGGCGGTGTACCAGTCGAGCTCGCCCGATTCAAAGGCCAGCAGGCCGGCCGAGAAGTCGACGATGGGGGTGTAGTTGATGGTCTTGATAGCCGCTTCGCCGCGATAGTAGTCGGGGAAGGCTTCAAGCGTCCATTTGACATCGTTGTCAAGGTATGTAATCATATACGGGCCCGTGCCGGCCAGCGCCACCTTGGTGCCGAACTCGTCGCCCTGCTCGGTGACCACCTTTTCGCTCATGATGCCGATTTTGCACATATTGCACAGGAAGGAAGCATCCGGGAACTTGAGGTGGATAGCGACCGTTTTGTCATCGATCGCTTCGGCCGAATCAAAAGACGAGGTATAGGCGCCCCAGCCGGGTGCCTGCGATGCGCGTGTCCACGACCAGACTACGTCGCTGGCTTTGACGTCGTCGCCGTTATGGAACTTGGCATTGCTGCGGATTTTAAATGTATAGGTCTTGCCGTCCTCGCTGACTTCATAGCTTTCGGCGACGCGCGGCTCCATTTCCAGCGTGGCTTCATCCTGGAAATAAAGCCCCTCGTACATCTGCTGGCGCACCAGCAGATCCTGTAAGTTGCGCACGCCGTGCGCGTCAATGGACGCCAGGTTTGCTTTGATGCTCAGGTTGACGCTGTCGCGTTTTTCCGTCTGCTGCTGGCTGTCATCCGGCGTAGAACCGCCCTGGTTCTGGCTTTCGTTTCCGCCCCCGTTCTGTCCCCCGCCGCCCGAAGGCGCGCAGGCCGACAGCAGCAGTCCTGCGGTCATGGCGATCACCATCAGTAACGCCAACTTTTTCTTCATTTTTCTTCCTCCTCGCATTTGTGAATTTATCATTGGCCGCTCACCCCTTTTACGGCGGTCTTTACCCGCCGAAAGCAGGGCTTTTGTTTTGCGGGCAATTGCCTTTCTTTACAAAGCGCCGCGCCATTTCATTAAACCGGCGATGTAGTTAATTATAATACGCATCCTTGGCAAATGCAACTAAAAAATGCCCTTGTTTTTCGAAAAATCATATTAATTTTACCGGAATATTGATATCATTTTTACGATTTCGTGAACTTTATCGTCATGTTTGCTTGAAAAATCGTATTCTTTTTGCGTAATTCTGTCACGCATTGACTTTTCATGCAAATTTCCTGACGGAATTTGCATTTTGTCTGACGCGCCAAAAGACGGCTTTTTTTATAAAAAATGTCTTGCTTTTTTCTCTGACCTGTGGTATTCTAATTAAGCGGTAAAACGTGTGCGCTTGTAGCTCAGCTGGATAGAGTGACTGGCTACGAACCAGTAGGTCAGGGGTTCGAGTCCCTTCAAGCGCGCCAAACGAAAGCGCACTGGCAGTAGCCGGTGCGTTTTCTTTTCGTTTACCGCCGGCCGGCAAAACGGCTTTAAAACCGATACAGGGCGGCTGTCTCCCGTCGGAGACAGCCGCTTTTTTGCCTTTAGAATGTCGTCTGCGGGTCGAGGGGATAAATGGGCCGCTTGATTTTGTGATAGGTCAAAAGGCTGTAATCGGCCGTGTGGATTCCCGGCGGGTTGGTGGTGACAATGGCTTTTGCGCGCGGCTGGAACCAGGCACGGAAATGGGTCGTCGATTTGATGCTGACAATGTCGTAATCGTTTAAATCGGCGCCCGTAACCAGGAACGGCCGGTCGTCAAGCGTCTGCCCCGGCAGAATGGATGTCACGACGACCTCGACGTTGCCAATGCGCAGACGGGCCGTCTTGCCGTAACAGATAGGCTGGCCCTTCTGCATCGGGCTGGCGTAAACGGCCTTACCGTCGCTCAGCGCGCACACCAGGGCATCATGCAATTCGACGGGCTCGCCGTGAATTTTGTCGGTCTTGCCGCCCAAAAGCCCGGAAACGGTTCCGCCGACACCAGCCTTGTGCGCTTTGGCTGCGATTTCAGGGTCGTAGATAAAGCCGAGAATGGAGCGCGGCTGGTCGCGGCGCAAAAGCTCCTGAAGCATCCAGGTGCCGTCGCACGGGCAGCCGCCGCCCGGGTTGTCGGACGCTTCGTTGATGACGACAAAGCCGTCGCCCGGCTTTTGAAGCTCGCCCAGCGCCCGGTCGAGCGCCTGCGCAGGGCTTAAACACTCGACGTCAAGGGCGTGGCGGTGATCCCAAATCCAGTGCGCCAGCTCTTCGGCCGCCTTTTGCGCCCCCTGTCCCTTTTCCGCAACGACGACGACCGACGCGCCGGCGCACGCGACGTCGGCATAGGGGAAGCCGTGGAAATAGGTCGCGTCGATGAGCTTGTGCTCTTTGGCGTACTGCGCCACATGCTCGGTAAAGGGCTTCATCGGCTCGTTGAGCGTGCAGGCGTTGCAGCAGTTGGTGAACATGGGGATGTGCACCAGCGCCGTTTCGGGGTGAACCTCGCCGCGAATCATGCGGATCAGGGTTTTCATGGCCAGATACCCCGCTTCGGCCATATCAATGTGCGGGTACTGCTTGATGCCGAACAGCCCGTTGGACAGGCGCACCATGTCTTCGGAAATATTGCCGTGCAAATCGAGCGAGACGGTGATGGGCATTTCGTCCCCCACGACTTCGCGCACCTTTTGCAGCGTATACGCTTCCAAATCGTCGGTCCCTTCGGCCGCGCCCGCGCCGTGCAGGCCCAGGCAGACGCCGTCGGCCCCGTCTTTGTGCTCGGCGATCATGGCGCACATGGTGCCCAGCGCGTAGTCGAGCGCCTCTTTGGTGATGAGCGGGCCGGCGCTGTGCAGCGCCACGGTGGGGACGATTTCGACCCCCTCTTCCTCCGCGGCGCGGATCATGCCGCCGGGGTAATCCGGCGAGCCGGTATAGCGCGTGATGACGTCCTGCCCGGTTGTCCAGCCGTTGGGCGCCCAGCGCTCAAAGGTTCCGATATCCGACGAGAAGGTGTTGGTTTCATTGCCGAGAACGCCAAAAATAATTTTCATAGTCCGCGCTTCCTTTCAGCTTTTATGGTGCAGAATGAGCTTGCCGGGGGTGGCCGGCGTCAGCTTTTTGTCATGATAGACGATTTGGCCGCCGACAAGGACCGTTTCAATGCCTTCGCTCAGCTCGTTGGACTGGGTATAGGTGGCCTTGTCCTGCAATTTTTCATAATCGAACAGCACCAGGTCGGCGTCAAAGCCGTCCTGAATGACCCCTTTGCCGTCCAGCATGGCGCGCTGCGCCGGGAGCTGCGTCATTTTGTGGATGATTGCCTCCAGCGACAAAACGCCCTTTTGCTTGTGGTAGAAGCAGACGGCGTGCGGGAAGGTGCCCCAGGCGCGCGGGTGGGTCGTCTCGGTAAAGCCGCGGCAGATGCCGTCGCTGCCCACCACCGAGTTGGGCGCGGTGATGATGTCGCACAAATCCTCGTCGCACATGGAATAATAAATGCCGTTGCCCACCGTTTTATTCGCGACCATCAGGTCAAAATAGGCCTCGAACACCTCTTTGCCCATCTTTTCCGCCGCTTCGGTGACAAACATGCCGGCGTACTCGGGCGTTTCGGGCAGCGACGAGATAAAGATGTTCTCAAAGCCGCCGCAATTGATATACTGGTTTTCAAACGGTGTGGCCGGGTCCAGGATTTCCGCCTTGATGGCGGCGCGCTGCGCTGGGTCGCGCAAAAGCTCGGTCAGCTTTTCCGCGCCGAGGGCAAAGTATTTGGGCGGGATGCACATTTTCAGATGGGTCATCGACGCGGTATAGGGGTACTGGTCGGCCGTCACCGTCATGCCGGCGGCGTTGGCCTCTTCAATCAGCCTGAGCGTCTGCTTGGGCAGGCCCCAGTTGGGGCGGCCGCACGCCTTGTGGTGCGAAATGAGCACGGGCACGCCGGCTTCGCGGCCGATGCGGATGGCCTCTTCCACCGACTTGACGACGTCGCACGATTCGTTGCGCATGTGGGTGGCATAAATGCCGCCGTACTCGGCCACGACCTTGCTCAGCTCGATGAGCTCTTCGGTGTCGGCGTAGCAGCTCGGCGTGTAAATCAGCCCCGAGCTCATGCCGAGCGAACCCTGCTCCATGCTTTCGCGCAGCAGCGCCTTCATCTGCTCCAGCTCGTCTGCCGTCGGCTTGCGGTTTTCAACCCCCATGACGGCCAGGCGCAGCATACTGTGCCCGGTCAGCAGTTTGATATTGGCGCTCAGCGGCAGTGTTTCGACGTATTCCTTGTACTTTTTAAACGAGGTCCAGTTTTTCATTTCAGCGGGGAACTCGGCGCGGCACACCGACAGAACGACCTGCGTTTCCGCCATCCTGTCGGGGTTGATGGGGAACATGGACGAGCCGCACTGGCCGCCCACCTCGGTCGTCACGCCCTGCGAGACTTTGCACAGGCGGCCGTATTCCTCGCCCAGGACAATGTCGCCGTGCGAGTGGATGTCGATAAACCCGGGCGCAAGGTGCAGCCCTTCGGCGTCAATGACCTCTTTGGCCTGGCCGCCGGACGCCGGCAATACGATTTTTCCGTTCCGCACGCCGACGTCGCCTTTGCGCCCCGGCGCGCCGGTGCCGTCGACAATGACGGCGTTTTTGATCAGCAAATCCAACATAGAAAACTCCGCTCCTTTCAAACTGGTGCATGAATAAAGTCTAGCATAGCAAAATGCCTGCGTCCAATGCCGTTTATGTATAGGTTTTATTAGGCAGGGCGTTGTTCTTTTGTGCAAAAAGAACCAAAAGGGTTTGAAATCAGTTCCCCCTTACGGGGGAGAAGAGGGTTTCGTACTTTTTGTGTCGGCAAAAAATACCAAAAGAGTTTTTGATAAGTTCCCCCCTACGGGGGAGAAGTTGGGTATTCGTACTTTTTGTGTCGACAAAAAGTACCAAAAAGCGACGCGAGGGGGA
>CANEGK010000038.1 GCA_947427035.1 uncultured Clostridium sp. | reverse complement strand
CACAGTCCAAGGTCCGCCGCGAGCGCATGGGCCACATCGAGCTGGCCGCCCCGGTTTCGCACATCTGGTATTTTCAGGGCATTCCGTCCCGCATGGGGCTTTTGCTTGACATGTCCCCCAAGCTTCTGGAAAAGGTTTTGTATTTTGCCGCCTATATTGTGACCGAGCCGGGCGATACGCCGCTGACCAAAAAGCAGATTCTGTTTGAAAAAGACTACCGCGATATGGTGGAAAAATACGAGGATGATTTCAAGGCGGAAATGGGAGCCGAAGCCATTAAAAAGCTGCTGGCCGAAATCGACCTTGATCAGCTCAGCGAACAGCTCCGCGCCGAGCTTCGCGACGCAGGCGGCCAGAAGCGTATGCGCATCACTAAACGGCTTGAGGTTGTCGAGGCGTTCCGTGCTTCGGGAAACCGCCCCGAGTGGATGATTCTCGATGTTGTCCCCGTTATTCCGCCGGAGATACGCCCCATGGTTCAGCTGGACGGCGGACGCTTTGCAACATCCGACCTGAACGACTTGTACCGCCGCGTCATCAACCGCAACAACCGGTTAAAACGCCTGCTCGAGCTGGGCGCGCCCGACATCATTGTCCGCAATGAAAAGCGGATGCTGCAAGAGGCCGTCGACGCCCTTATCGACAACGGCCGCCGCGGACGTCCGGTCACCGGTCCCAACAACCGCCCGCTTAAGTCTCTGTCCGACATGCTCAAAGGCAAGCAGGGCCGTTTCCGTCAGAACCTGCTGGGCAAGCGTGTCGACTATTCCGGCCGAAGCGTTATCGTCGTCGGGCCGGAGCTGAAAATTTACCAGTGCGGCCTGCCTAAAGAAATGGCGCTCGAGCTTTTCAAGCCCTTTATTATGAAAAAGCTGGTCGAGGACAATCTGGCCAATAATATCAAAAGCGCAAAAAAAATGGTCGAGCGTGCGCGCACCGAGGTGTGGGATGCGCTGGAGGAAATCATTAAAGAGCACCCGGTCATGCTCAACCGCGCGCCCACGCTGCACCGCCTGGGCATTCAGGCCTTTGAACCCATTCTGGTTGAAGGCCGTGCCATCAAGCTGCATCCGCTGGTCTGCACCGCCTTCAACGCCGACTTTGACGGCGACCAGATGGCCGTCCATGTGCCGCTGTCTGCCGAAGCGCAGGCCGAGGCCCGGCTGCTCATGCTGTCGGCCAACAACCTTTTGAAGCCGCAGGACGGCGCGCCGGTTACCGTTCCGTCGCAGGATATGGTTTTGGGCGCTTATTACTTGACCATTGACCGCGAGGAACAAGGAGCGGGCAAGGTATTCGCCGATATGGATGAAGCCATGCTTGCCTATGACAAAGGCGTCGTCGGCATTCATTCGCCCATCCGCGTGCGTGTTTTCAAGGAGATCGACGGCGTGCGCCAGAGCCGCATTGTCGACGCGACAGTGGGCCGCCTGATTTTCAATACTGCCATTCCGCAGGATCTCGGCTTTGTAGACCGCAGCGATCCCGATCGCGTTTTCGATTTGGAAATCACCTTTACCTGCGGCAAAAAAGAGCTGGGCAGCATCATCAAGCGCTGCATCAAAAAACACGGCTTCGCTCCGACAGCCGAGCTGCTGGATCGCATCAAATCCCTCGGCTTCAAGTATTCGACGGTCGGCGCCATCACCGTTTCAGCCAATGATATGTCCATTCCCGAGGCCAAGTATACACTGGTCAGCGAGACGGAAAAACGCGTGGCACAGATTGACCGGCAGTTCAAGCGCGGCTTTATCACCGACGACGAACGCCGCCGCCTCATCATCGCCGAATGGGATAAGACAACCAAAGACGTCACTACTGCTCTGATTGACAACCTCGACCGCTTTAACCCGATTTATATGATGTCCAACTCGGGCGCGCGCGGCAGCATCAACCAGATTCGTCAGCTGGCCGGTATGCGCGGCCTGATGGCCAACACGGCGGGCCAGACCATCGAGATTCCCATCAAGGCCAACTTCCGCGAAGGTCTGACCGTTCTGGAGTATTTTATTTCTTCGCGCGGCGCGCGCAAAGGCTTGGCCGATACGGCGCTGCGCACCGCGGACTCCGGTTATCTGACGCGCCGCCTAGTCGACGTTTCGCAGGACGTCATTATCCGCGAGCACGACTGCGGCGCCGAGCACGGCATTTGGGCCTATGAAATCACCGACGGCAAGCAGGTTATCGAGCCGTTTGCCGATCGCCTGGTCGGCCGTTTCCCGGTCAACGACGTCGTTCACCCTGAAACCGGTGAAGTGCTCGTGTCCAAAGATAAACTGATGAACGAAGAGGACGCCCGTAAGATCATCGCGGCAGGCATTACCCGTGTCGAACTGCGCTCGGTACTGCACTGCAATGCGCGCCACGGCGTTTGCGCCAAATGCTACGGCTCCAACCTGGCCAGTGAAGAACCCATTTCCATCGGCGAGGCGGTCGGCATCATTGCCGCACAGTCCATCGGCGAGCCGGGCACGCAGCTGACCATGCGCACCTTCCATACCGGCGGCGTCGCCGGCGGCGATATTACCCAGGGCCTTCCCCGCGTTGAAGAGCTGTTCGAGGCACGCAAGCCAAAAAAGACGGCGCAGTTGGCGGAAATCGGCGGCCGTGTCCACATCGAAGAAGGGAAAAAGGGCGCTTTCAATACCGTTTCCATCATCAGCGAGGAGCAGGGTGACGCCAGAAGCTATCAGATTCCGGCTAATATGCCGCTCAAGGTGCGTGAAGGCAGCATGGTCGCCCAGGGCGCCGAATTGACCGAGGGTGCGCTCAACCCGCACGATGTGCTGCGCATTCGCGATGTCGACGCCGTTCACGCTTATCTGATCCAGGAAGTCCAGCGCGTTTACCGCCAGCAGGGCGTTGATATCAATGACAGGCATATCGAGGTCATTGTCCGCCAGATGATGCGCAAGGTCAAGGTTGAGCGGGAAGGCGCCACCGATTTGCTGCCGGGCGCCCTGGTCGATGTTTTTGAGTTCGAGGATGCCAATGCCGCCGTCCAGAAGCGCATGGAGGAAACGGGCGAAGAACTGGAGCTGGCCACCTGCACGCCTATGCTGCTCGGCATTACCAAGGCGTCGCTGGCCACCGACAGCTTCCTGTCCGCTGCTTCCTTCCAGGAAACGACGCGCGTTCTGACCGAGGCGGCCATCAAAGGAAAAATCGACCCATTGATCGGCCTGAAAGAGAATGTCATTATCGGCAAACTCATCCCCGCGGGCAGCGGTATGGAAATATACAACCGCGATTATGAAGAAATCGTGGACGCAGGCTGTTGACTTCATGTGGAAAAGCGTGTATAATTTATATTTGCGAGTAGTTTTAGGAGGAGCACAATGTTGCAGGAGTTGCAGTCACTGAATACAAATGCAAAAGTGACCGGACTGAAGCAATCGCAAAAAGCGGTAACAGAGGATCGCGCCCGCCATGCGTTTATTGCAAATGATGCGGAAAAGCGGGTGACGTCTGCGTTTCGCACCCTGTGCGCGGAGCATGGCGTGGAAATTACCGAGGTGGAAACCATGCATGAGCTGGGCGCCGCCTGCGGGATCGAGGTCGGCGCGGCTGTCGCCGTTTTGCTGAAATAAGTTTCATGCGGCTTTTACGGGCCGCATATGCGGCCCGTTTTAAAGTAAAATCTTTGAAAGAAGGAGGTATTCGTTATGCCTACGTTCAATCAGCTTGTCAGAAAGGGCAGGGAGGAAGTCACCTATAAGTCGACGGCTCCGGCGCTCCAGAAAGGGTACAATTCCAAAAAGAAGATGTCCATTGATCTGGCTTCGCCCCAGAAGCGCGGCGTCTGCACGACGGTCAAGACCATGACCCCGAAAAAGCCGAACTCGGCTCTGCGTAAGGTCGCCCGTGTGCGTCTGACCAACGGCATGGAAGTTTGGGGCTATATCCCCGGCGTCGGCCACAACCTGCAGGAGCACTCTGTCGTTATGGTCAGAGGCGGCCGTGTCAAGGATCTGCCTGGCGTGCGTTATCATATTATCCGCGGCACGCTGGACACCCAGGGCGTCTCCGGCCGTATGCAGGCTCGTTCCAAGTATGGCGCAAAGCGTCCCAAGGCTGGCAAGGCCGGCAAATAAACCCCTGCGCGTTTTTGAAGCACAAGGTATATCGCAAAGCAGTCGCTTTAGTGGTATTTGACATAGATGGGGCGTCCCGTCTTGCAAAGCCGCTCAGGCGCCTACAGGAGCAGGGCAGAAATCCTGTCGGGATTGCTGTGCCCGCAAGCTTTTGAGTACCTATGAAATCATTTTGTGAAGGAGGGAAGCAAAGTGCCCAGAAGAGGTTTTGTTCCCAAGAGGGACGTTCTTCCGGATCCGCTTTACAACTCAAAGCTCGTCACCAAGCTTATCAATAATATCATGCTTGACGGCAAAAAGGGCGTCGCGCAGAAAATTGTGTACGATGCTTTTGAAATCGTCAAGGAAAAATCGGGGAAAGATCCGGTTGAAATGTTCCAGCAGGCCATGGAAAACGTCATGCCTTCGCTGGAAATCAAGGCCCGCCGCGTCGGCGGCGCGACCTATCAGGTCCCGATGGAAGTCCGCCCCGAGCGCCGTCAGACGCTTGGCTTGCGCTGGCTGACCAACTATTCGCGCGCGCGCAGCGAAAAAACCATGCGCGAGCGCCTGGCCAACGAGATTCTCGATGCCTGCAATAATACGGGCGGCGCTGTGAAAAAGCGCGAGGATACCCATAAGATGGCCGAGGCCAACAAGGCGTTTGCCCATTTCCGGTGGTAAGAAATGCCGATACCGCCGATCAATTTTGAGAGGAGAAAATAGATGCCAAGGCAGTATCCTTTGGAGTTGACTCGTAATATTGGCATTATGGCGCATATCGATGCCGGTAAGACTACTACGACCGAGCGTATCCTGTTTTATACCGGACGCAACCATAAAATGGGTGAAACCCATGAAGGCGCTGCGACCATGGACTGGATGGAACAGGAGCAGGAACGCGGTATCACCATTACCTCGGCTGCGACGACCTGTGCGTGGAAAGGGCACCGCATCAACATCATCGATACCCCGGGCCACGTTGACTTTACCGTAGAGGTCGAGCGTTCGCTGCGCGTGCTCGACGGCTCAGTTACCGTTTTCTGTGCCAAGGGCGGCGTCGAGCCCCAGTCGGAAACCGTCTGGCGTCAGGCTGACAAATACGGTGTCCCCCGCATGGCGTATGTCAATAAGATGGACATCATGGGCGCTGATTTTTACCGTGTCGTCGACATGATGCACGACCGGCTGAAATGCAACGCCGTTCCTATTCAACTGCCCATCGGTGCAGAAGACACATTCCGCGGCATTATTGATTTGGTCGAAATGAAAGCGGACGTCTATTATGACGATCTGGGCAAGGACATGCGCGTTGAGGAAATCCCGGCCGACATGAAGGACAAGGCAGAGGAATACCGCGCCAAAATGCTCGAAGCCATCTCTGAATTTGATGATGAGATCATGGAAAAATACCTCGAGGGTGAGGAAATTTCCGTTGACTCCATCAAGGCCGCCATTCGAAAGGCGACCATCGCCGTTAAAATGATTCCGGTCATCTGCGGCACATCCTACCGCAACAAAGGCGTACAGAAGCTGCTTGACGCAGTCATTGACTATATGCCGGCCCCGACGGATATTAAGGCGATTGAAGGCGTTAACCCCGAAACGGGCGAAGCCGACTGCCGTCATTCGTCGGACACCGAGCCGTTTTCGGCTTTGGCCTTTAAGATCATGACCGACCCTTATGTGGGCAAGCTGTGCTTCTTCCGCGTCTATTCGGGCACACTGAAAACAGGTTCGACTGTGATGAACAGCTCGAAGGAAAAGAACAATCGTGAACGAATCGGCCGTATTCTTCTGATGCACGCCAATCACCGTGAAGATATTGATATGGTTTACGCCGGCGATATTGCCGCGGCCGTCGGCCTGAAAAACACGACGACCGGCGACACACTGTGCGATGAAAACCATCCGATTATCCTCGAGTCGATGGAGTTCCCGGAGCCTGTTATCCGTGTTGCGATTGAGCCCAAAACCAAAGCAGGCCAGGAAAAAATGGGCATTGCTCTTGCCAAACTGGCGGAAGAGGACCCGACTTTCCGCACCTATACGGACGAAGAGACAGGTCAGACCATCATCGCCGGCATGGGCGAGCTGCACTTGGAAATCATTGTCGATCGTCTGCTCCGTGAGTTTAAGGTAGAGGCCAATGTCGGCGCGCCGCAGGTTGCTTATAAAGAAACCATCCGCAAATCGGCAGAGCAGGATACCAAGTATGCGCGTCAGTCGGGCGGTAAGGGCCAGTATGGCCACGTCAAAATCCGCGTCGAACCCAACGAATCGGGCAAGGGCTACGAGTTTGTCAACGCCATTGTCGGCGGCGCTGTGCCGAAAGAATATATCCCGGCGGTTGATCAGGGCATTCAGGGCGCTATGCACGCAGGCGTGCTGGCCGGATATCCTGTCGTCGACGTCAAGGTCACACTTTATGACGGCTCTTATCACGAGGTTGACTCTTCTGAAATGGCCTTTAAAATCGCAGGCTCCATGGCTTTTAAAGAGGCCATGCGTAAGTGCGACCCGGTCATTATGGAGCCCATTATGAAGGTTTCCGTCATTGTTCCGGAAGAGTATATGGGCGACGTCATCGGCGACCTCAACTCGCGCCGCGGACAGATTCAGGGAATGGAAGCCCGTCCGGGCGCCCAGCAGATTGACGCGTTTGTCCCGCTTTCTGAAATGTTCGGTTACGCCACTGATATGCGCAGCCGCACCCAAGGACGCGGACAGTATGCCATGGAGCCCAGCCATTACACCGAAGTGCCCAAGAGCATTCAGGAAAAGATTGCGAGCGGCAAGTAATTGCCTGAAAAGCCTTGCAATTTGTGGCGAAATCGTATAGAATAGTCTCGTTATTCACACTAATAAGCTTATTGTTAAACATAAGGAGGAAGAACAATGGCCAAGGCAAAATTCGAAAGAACGAAACCCCACGTTAACATCGGGACCATCGGTCACGTCGACCACGGCAAAACTTCTCTGACCGCTGCTATCACCAAGGTGCTGGCTTTCCAGGGCAAGGCCAAGTACGAGGCCTATGACGCCATCGACAAAGCCCCCGAAGAGCGCGAGCGCGGCATTACCATCAATACCGCTCACGTTGAGTATGAAACGGATGCCCGCCACTATGCCCACGTTGACTGCCCGGGCCACGCTGACTATATCAAGAACATGATCACCGGTGCTGCTCAGATGGACGGCGCTATTCTGGTTATTGCTGCTTCCGACGGCCCGATGGCTCAGACCCGTGAGCACATCCTGCTGGCCCGTCAGGTCGGCGTTCCCGCTATCGTTGTGTTCCTGAACAAATGCGATCAGGTTGACGACGAAGAGCTGCTCGAGCTGGTTGAGATGGAAGTTCGCGAGCTGCTGAGCACTTACGAGTTCCCGGGCGATGATATCCCTGTCATCCGCGGCTCTGCCCTGAAGGCTCTGGAATGCGCTTCCACCGATCCTTCGGATCCCGCTTATGCCTGCATCATCGAGCTGATGAATGCTGTCGACAGCTATATCCCGACCCCGGAGCGTAAGTCCGATCTGCCCTTCCTGATGCCTGTCGAAGACGTCTTCACCATCACGGGCCGCGGCACCGTTGCCACCGGCCGTGTCGAGCGTGGCCAGCTCAAGCTGTCTGAAGAAGTTGAAATTGTCGGCCTGATGGACGCTCCCCGCAAGACGGTTGTCACCGGCATTGAAATGTTCCGCAAACTGCTCGATTACGCTGAGGCCGGCGACAACATCGGCACCCTGCTCCGCGGCATCAACAAGACCGATGTCGAGCGCGGACAGGTTCTGGCCAAACCCGGCTCGATTCACCCCCACACCAAGTTCACCGGCCAAGTGTACGTCCTGACCAAGGATGAAGGTGGCCGTCACACCCCGTTCTTTAACAACTACCGTCCGCAGTTTTACTTCCGTACGACCGACGTTACCGGCGTCATCACGTTGCCCGAAGGCACCGAGATGTGCATGCCCGGCGACAACGTCGATATGAAGGTCGAGCTTATCACCCCGATCGCTATTGAAAAGGGCCTCCGCTTTGCTATTCGCGAAGGCGGCCGTACTGTTGGTTCGGGCGTTGTTATTGAAATCGAAGAATAATTTTCAGCATGTTAAAAGCGGTGGGCATAAGCCCACCGCTTTTTATTGTATATGGAAACAGTTTCTTCTTACCTTACCATATAAGCGCCGCCGTTGACACAAATGATCTGTCCATTGATATAGCGTGAGGCGTCAGACGCCAAAAAAACCATAACAGGGGCACAGTCGCGGTCGGCGTCTCCCATAGAACCGTCAATTGGGTAATTATTTTTCAAACTCTTTTTATGCATTTCCAAAATAGCGGGCTCGGCTGTAGCGAGCCATGCTTCATACATAGGCGTCTTAATCGTGGGGTTGACGCAGTTTGTGCGGACGTTGGACTCGATACCCCACTCTCTGGCGATAGAGCGTGACCAGCCGAGAACAGCTGACTTACTGGCCGCATAAACAGCCCCGCCGGTCATTCCCACCAAAGCGGTATCAGATGCATAATTAATGATGGATCCTTCCGTGCCGTTTTTCTTAAAAATCCTGTATGCAGCCTGATTGGTGAAAACCATACCCTTGAAATTGACATTCATAAGGTAGTCAATATGCGCCTCGTCAATGTCAATAGCCGGAGTGTTTTTTTCCAGTCCGGCTATGTTGGCTAATACGTCCAGCCCGCCTAAATGAGCTTCGGATTTGGCAAAAAATTCATCGACGGAAGCCTTGCTGCTGATATCGCAATGCATGAAAAGGGCTTGTCCTGTCGCATGGGGCTGGGCATTGGCCTCTGCCTCTACCGCTTTTCCTCTCTCCCTATTGGTGCCGCAAAATACGACCTTTGCGCCTTCTCTGACATAACTTTTGACCGCAGCAGCGCCGATCCCTTTGGTGCCCCCGACCACGATAATTTTTTTGTTTTCAAGTTGCATGACATTGTACTCCCTTCAAAATTTCTTGATTGACATTTGCTCCCCCAAATGCAACAATATCATTGTAAACGGCTGAGGCTTATGCGGCAATATCTTCAGCCCGAACTGCTACATAAGGAGCGTTTTGTCCCGTGAAAAAGAAGGATATAACCTTACATGACACCGTACACGAGGCACTGACCGTAGCATTTATTCAGCTGCTGAACCAGCGTCCGTATGAAAGCATATCTGTCAGCGACATCGTCCGCCGCGCCGGGGTGAGCCGCAGCAGTTTTTATCGGATCTTTGGCTCTAAAGAATCTCTTATATTGGAATATCTGCAAGATAAATACCGTAAATTTTTCCGCTGCGAGCTGTCTTCTACACCGTTTTGCGGCGATCGAAAGGCTTTTTTATTGGCCCGCCTTTATTTTATCAATGAAAACGCAAAAATTTTTACAGTTTTGGAACATGCTATGCTTCTTGAATATTTCTTTGAGCATCTTAATCCAGAACTTCTGGACTTTCTCAGTGAAAATCCCTCATCCAGTTCCCCTTATCATAAAGCGATGTTTGCGGGCGCAAGCGCCGGATTGATCCATTGCTGGGTCAGGAGAAATTTTCAGGAGACGCCCGAAGAGCTTTTGGCATTCTTATAAAAGCCCTGAAAATATTTTGCTTGTTTACGAAAAAACTGGCCTGCTCTCGTTTATCGGCAGTATTGTCAATGCAGGGAATCCATGTTAAAATATTTTATATTCTAAATCAAGAACAAAGGGGTAAATAGCCCATGAAGATGGTTGGGAGCACAATGAAAAAAATATGCCTGATGTGTTTGGCGGCAATATTGGTTTTTACTTTGGCAGGATGTGGGGAGAAAAGCCCGCTGGATCCCCAAAATCCAGTGTCATTGACAGTATGGCACTATTATAATGGTTCTCAGCAGGCTGCCTTTGATGCATTGGTAGAAACTTTTAACGACACGGTAGGCAGTGAGCTGGGAATTTATGTGCAGGGATACTCTCAAGGATCGGTTTCCGATTTGGAATCGGCAGTGCGTGACGCCATTGGCGGCAAAGTGGGCGCAGATGCCATGCCGGACATTTTCTCCTCTTATGCAGATACTGCCTATGAGGTGGAGCAGGCGGGCGCCTTGGCCAACTTGTCTGATTATCTTACGCAGGAAGAGCTGGATAAATATGTGGACTCGTATATCGAAGAGGGGTGTATTGCCGCCGATGGCACCCTGCGAATTTTTCCAACGGCAAAATCCACAGAGATTATGATGATCAACAAGACTGACTGGGAGCCTTTTGCAGCGGAAACAGGTGCTTCACTGGAAAATTTGAAAACCATAGAAGGCGTTGCAGAGACTGCGCAAGCTTATTATGAGTGGACGGACGGCCTGACGCCTGACATCCCGAATGATGGCAAGGCCTTCTATGGGCGCGATGCGATGGCGAATTATTTTATCATTGGAATGCAGCAGCTGGGGGTAGAAATCTTCCGGGTGGAAAACGGGAAGATGACTTTGCAGACACCGAAAGAAGAGCTGCGCCGCTTGTGGGAAAACTATTATGTGCCCATGGTTAAGGGCTATTTTGGGGCTTATGGCTCCTTCCGTTCTGACGACGTAAAGACAGGGGAACTGCTGGCGTATACCGGCTCTACCACTTCAGCCATGTACTTTCCCGATCAGGTAGAGCTGGATGATGGCAGCTATGCCATTGATTATATTGTGATGGCAGCTCCGGTGTTTGAGGGCGGGAAGAACTATGCTGTACAGCAGGGCGCCGGCATGGTGGTCAGCAAATCGGATGAGCAGCATGAGTTTGCTGCTGTAGAATTTCTAAAATGGTTTACTCAGGCGGAAAATAACCTGCAGTTTGGTTGCGTATCCGGTTATTTACCGGTTTTAAAAGAGGCAAACAGCATACAAAAGCTGGATCAGGCAATTGCTGATCAGGGACTGTCTGTCACATCTAAAACTTATGATTGCTTGGCTACCATTTTTAGCGAAATAGATGCAATGACTCTTTATACAAACAAGAGCTTTCAAAACGGTTCTGCTGCACGCAAGGTGTTGGAATATAATCTGGCGGACCAGGCGGCAGAGGATAGGGCAGCTGTTGCAGCGGCGCTGGCCCAGGGCGAGAGCTTGGAAACAGCGTCGGCCCCCTATGTGTCAGAAGAAGCTTTTGAAAGCTGGTATAATTCTTTCTGCGATGCGCTGTATGCTGCGGTCGGCAGGTAAGGATGCAGTGAAATGAAAGATAACGGTCAAAAACACAAAAAAGCTTCAATCTTCCGAATCTTTTTGATTCCCTTGATTGCCATCATGCTGCTGCAAAGCGCCATCACCATTGGAACGCTGATTGTCAGGAAAACGGCGAGGACGCTGGAAGAGTATTCCGGGAACATGATGAGCCGGCTGGTAGAAAACCGGGGCGTGATTTTGCAGAATGACATGAACCAGCGCTGGGCGTCCGTTCATGAGCAGGAGGCGCGGATAAACGGGCTTTTGCAGCAATATCTGGATGGCCGGGAGACTGAACTGGGGACTTTTCTCAATTCTGAGGAAATGAGGGAAGAGCTTTTAAGGCTGCTGTTTCCGGAATGCTTGGATATTTTGCAAAACAATTCCACCACCGGGCTTTTTCTGATTTTGGCAGGAGCAGATAACGCAGAGGGAGTTTTTGACGGTTTCTTTATTCGGGATTCAGATCCCGATACAAATCCCGCGAATTATACGGATCTTCTGCTGGAACGGGGAAGCAAAGAGCTGGCCCGCGCATGGGATATTCCGCTGGACACCAACTGGACTACCCGGTTTCATATGGACAGCCGGGGGTCTGATGAATCTGAGCGCTACTTTTATGAACCATGGAAGGCCGGACAAAATTACCCGGATGCGAATACAGCCGATCTGGGCTATTGGTCGTTGCCGTTTTATTTGGAAAAAGACGGAACCGACGCGCACGAAATGATTACATACTCCATTCCTCTGCGATACGAGGGGCAGACATATGGCGTACTGGGAGTGGAAATTTCCAGCAGGTATCTTTATGATTATTTCCCTGTGGCAGAGCTGAACGATTCCCAGAAATCGGGGTATCTGCTGGCCGTTAAGGACAGCGAAGGCTTTTACAGGCCATTGGTGGGAAAAGGAATCCTTTACGATTTGGTTCATTCTATGGGCGGCAGCTTTGCGCTGGATGAAATGGAATACCAGGAGCTCTGCCGGGTGCAGGGGGCAAAGCTGAATGGGCAGGGCGTTTATGCCGTCGTGCGCCCGTTAAAGCTGTATAGCAATCATGTGCCGTATGAAAATACCGAATGGGCTTTGTTAGGGCTGGATACCGAGGAAGATCTGTTTGGCATGAGCCGTCGGCTCTATATCTGGATGGTGGCCGCAGTCCTGATTGGTTTGGGCTTTGGCGTGCTTGGCATTTACCTGGTAGTTAAGCACCTGACCAGACCGGTTCAGCGCCTGATGCACTGCATCAGCGGGGGAATGGCAGGTCTTCAGACCTTCAAACCGTCCAATATTCTGGAGATCGACGCACTGTATGATGTTGTCACCAATTTGACTGAACAGCAGAGGGAAGCAGAAAATATTCTTCTGGAAGAGAAGGAACGCTATAAAGTGGCGCTGGAATCTTCTAAAGATATCTTTTTTTCCTATGATTTGCGAAGTAAGCTTTTGGACATTGTCAATCATCCTACTGTGAGCGGCCAATGGCAGTGTGATAGCTTTGGTGGGTGCTTTATCAATCCGGAGTATATTTATGAAGAAGATCGGGCGCAGGCTGTGAGCGCTTTGCAAACTGAGGCCGACGACCTGTATGTGGAGTTTCGGTTGAAATGGCCGGAAGATGCCGCATTTGTCTGGGTAGCTCTTTCGGGCAAGGCGGTTTATGATACCGACGGACAGCGCTGGAAAATGGTGGGCAGTATTCGGGATATTCAGGAGCAAAAGGAGTGGGAGGCTGAACAGCGCAGAAAAAACAGCATAGATGGGGTCACCGGCCTTTATGCTTACAGCGCCGGCCTTACAGCGTTGTCAGAATACCGAAAAAGCCATCCGGAAGGTGCGATGGTCAACCTGTTCCTGGATCAGCTGAAACAAATCAACGAGAAAAACGGGATTGTGTTCGGCGACATGATTCTCGAAGAGCTGGGGCAGCTGGTGCGTGAGCATTGTCAGGCATTTACGGATGAAACCGGCTGCCATATGGTTGCCCTGCGCCTGAACCGCGACGAGTGCGTCTTGTGGCTGGAGAGCCAGACAGAAGCTCTGGCAGTAGAATTTGTACAGTCATTGCTGGAAGCAGCTTCAACCCTTTTTCAGGAAGAGGTATTCCCCGTTCAACTGTATGGCGGACTGGTTTGGGCAGAGCGGGATCAGGATGCGAAGCAGCTGATCTGTATGGCAAAGCTGGCCCGAAAAGCTGCGCGTGCCGGCACGGCAGGACAGTTATTCTGTTATGAGGCGCTTACGGAGCAGGAACGGGCTGATTTGCCGCCTTTGCAGGAGCAGGAATGCACTTCTCTGGGATATGGTGAAGACGTAAGTCTGGTATCCGTTGCACTGAACCTTTTTGGAAAAGGGGGAGATTTCCCGGCACAGATGATGCTGATGATTCGGAAAATAGGCCGCTATTATCAGGCAGACGGTGTTCTGGTGTCACTGCTGCGGGCGGATTTTAATTCCAATTATCTCAACTATCAGTGGCATCAAAACGGGGAAAACGCAATAAAAAGTGTTCAAAAGTATAAGGAAGAGGGAGAAAAGGCCTTCTTCTCTTGGCTGGGTCAGGATGAGGTTCGATATTTCTCTCAGGAGGACAGCCAGCAAGAGGCTCTCCAGTGCTTTTTAAATGTCCTGCCGGGCCAGCAAGGGGTAGTTTTGCCCATGTATGACAGCGGCAGTTATATAGGCAACATCTGTATTCTGGGCGTCGAACAGAAGCTTTTAAACGATGCAGAAGAATATCAAAACCTGGCAGAGCTGGGCCGGGTGATTCAGAGCCAATTAAATCAGCAGCAGCATGACATCGCCAGCAAGGCCAAGTCGGAGTTCCTTTCGCGCATGAGCCATGAGATCCGCACGCCTATGAATGGCATTATTGGCATGACGGCCATTGCTCTTCAGAAAGAACAAAGCCCGGATCGCATCATGGACTGCCTGCAAAAAATCCAGTCTTCGTCCAATTACCTGCTGGGCCTAATCAACGATATTTTGGATATGTCCAAAATCGAAAGCGGGAAAATGAAGCTGGAGCCCGCAGATCTCGATATGCATGAAATGCTGAATACCATTCAGGAGCTGATGATGCATCAGGCGGCAGCCAAACAGATCGAGCTTGTACAGAATATTACTTTAACGCACAGCTGGTTCATAGCGGATAAAATGCGGCTCAGCCAGGTTTTGTTCAACCTGTTGAGCAATGCGGTGAAATTTACTCCGGAAAAAGGAAAAATTACGCTGACTGTGCGGGAAACAAACGTTGACGAAAAAGGCTCGCTGCTTTACTTTGCCGTAAGCGACACGGGCATCGGCATTGCCAAAGAAGAGCAGGAGCGGGTTTTCCGCGCGTTCGAGCAGGCTTCTGCAAACCCGTCCAAGCAGCAGGGAACGGGTCTGGGCCTTTCGATCAGCCGCCGTTTGGTGCAGATGATGGGCAGTAATATTCAGCTAGACAGCACTTTGGGGAAAGGCAGTACATTCAGCTTCACCATCCCTCTTGCATTTGGAAAACCGGTGGACGCCGAAACCCAGACGGAGGAGATATCCTTCAGCGGCCATCGGATTCTGGTGGTAGAAGACAACGAACTGAATGCTGAAATTGCGCAATGTCTGCTGGAAGAACGGGGTTTTGAAGTAGAGTGTGTCCATGACGGCGCGCAGGCGGTCGAACGCATCCGCACGACGCCGCCGGGCGCGTATGATATCATTTTGATGGATATTATGATGCCGGTGATGGATGGATTAGAGGCCACCCGTGTGATCCGGAGCATGGACCGGGAAGACTGCCACACGATACCGATTATTGCGATGTCGGCAAATGCCTTTGACGACGATTTGAAAAAATCGGTGGAATGCGGTATGAATGGGCATCTTTCCAAGCCGGTGGAGGTAGATAAGCTGTATCAAGTGTTAAATGAGGCGCTTTTGAAAAAGTAGCAGATGTTTAATGCCGGTGCGTTCGGTGTGATCATATTAAAAAGTCGGCAGCTCACAGTTTCAGGGCAGGCCGACTTTTTATCTCTTTTATCTTAAAAAGTGCGGTTACAAATGAGTATATATAAAAAGCTGTGAAGGGAGATTTCGCCCTTCACGGCTTTTTTAAAGTGCACTTTTTTTGCTCAGCGCTGCGTTGGTGTAGGTCGGATCGGAGGTTACCTCGCGGCCAAACCACGCCGGGGGACGGAAAGCGCCGGCCTGCTCAGCTGAATCAAACTCGACTTCGGCGATGACAAGAGGTGCAAAAGGCGGATCAAAAATATCAAGCTCAATGGTGTGCCCGGCGCAGGGGATAAAATAGCGGGTTTTGGCAATGGCGGCGCCGTCCGCCTTGCTGCGAAGATGCAGATAGCTTTCTTCGGTCAGGGGCAGATTAAGCTCTTCACGCGCCAACAGTCCCGGCCCTTTGCAGGTGAGGCAATATTGATCGCCGGTACGCCGCACCCGGACAACCGGATCGGTACACAAATAGGACTGTTCAATTTGTTTGCATGCAAACCGCTCCAAATGACTGGGAAGAGAGTTGACAAGGAATTTGCGCTCGATTTCCATAAGGGCCTCCTTTCTGGCGTTTTCAGTATATAACGGCAGAGCTGGTTTGGCAACCGACGGGTCTTAGCCTTCCGGAAAGAAAAGAGAAATGGACAGCCGCCCGCGGTCATATCGGGCGGAGATGGAGCCGTTCATGCGCTCTGTCAGCGCTTTGACGATGGAGAGCCCCAGCCCGGTTGCGCCGGCGGCGGATTCGACGGTAAAAAAGCGATGGAACAACCGGCCTACCTGTATCTCGTCCAGTCCCGGCGCGGTGTTGGAAAAGACGATTTCCCCGGCGGAGCGCAGGGTAATGACCAGGTCGCCGCCGCTGTATTTCAGGGCATTGCCAAGAAGGTTGCCCAAAACCCGCGATACAGCGCTTCGATCCAACTGGCGCACAACAGGGTTCTGCGGCATGTGAACGGCCGGTTCAATGCCGCGGGCAGTCAAAGCGGTGTAAAAACCGGCCAGGCTTTCTTCCAAGGCCGCTTTGATGTCGACTGGCTCGAAAGACAGCGCCTCTTCGGTTGAAGCGGCGATGGAATACTGAAACAGCTCTTCGGTCAGCTGGGTCATGCTTTGGACGCGGTTTTCAATAAAATGCAGATACTGTTGCGCTTTGGGCGTCTGCTCGCACTGAGAAAGCAGTTCCAGATAGCCGCTGATGGCGGTCAGCGGCGTGCGCAGGTCATGCGAAATGTTGGCGATAGCTTCTTTTAACTCCCGGTCGCCGTCCTGATAGCGGTGCCGCTGGCGGCGCAGCCGGGCAAGCTGCGTATTTAATTCCATTGCCAGCCGCCGGATATGGCGATCGCCGGATGAAACGAAAATGGGGTTGTTGGTGTCCTGCACCAGGCGTTCATTCAACTGACACAGCGTTTCGTCCAGACTTTTGCGCGTTAGGGCGCGCTGGACGCATAAAGATATTGAAACAAGCGCCAGCGCGCCGCACAGCAGCCAGGGGAGCATAAAGCGCCACCTCTTTATTTTAAGTCTTTTCTGGCAAACAAAAACACGCCGCCAACGCTGCAAGCAATACAGATGAGCAGAGAATACAGCGGCATCTGCCACAAATGTACGGCGGTCAAGCCGCTGTATTGCAGGGACTGCCCGGTGGGTAAAAAGTCATAGACGAACGTAAACGCCGCGCGCGCAGCGCCTTTCAGATAGGCCGGGTTGGGGACGGATTCCCCAACCAGCTGCCCGTCGACACTCAAAGAATAGGCGTCATAAAACTCAGGTTCCGTCAGCCGCATGTTGATGTATAAGGCAGCCGCGAACAGGATGAATACGACCAGAATACAGGCGACTGCTGTGGTGGCCTTTCGGCTGCTGTTCATGCTGATCAAGGTAAAAATGGCGCAGAAGGCCGTACACATTGCCAGCGTGCCCAGAACAACGAATACAGTGATTTTGAAAT
Source organism: uncultured Clostridium sp. (assembly GCA_947427035.1). Lineage (GTDB taxonomy): Bacteria > Bacillota > Clostridia > Oscillospirales > Butyricicoccaceae > Ventrousia. The sequence goes on along the minus strand of CANEGK010000038.1, from coordinate 9,068 downwards.
CGACCGTCAAAGCGCCCAAGAGGGGAAGACCCAGTGCGGCGGCAGACAGCATATACGCCGCGCACAGGATGAAGGAGACAAGAATGTTGACAAGCAGGCCGGCAAGATAAATGGCGTACCGGGAATGCCCGGCCGTCACTTTGTTGCGGATGGCGCCGTCGCTGTATTCAGTCCCCAGAAACAAACCGGTAAAGGCCGACATGACAATACCGATGATGGATGCATAGACAAAAAAGACCGTGTCAAGAGAGACTTCGATTTCGTAGCGGACATGCTCGGAATAGCGCATCAGGGCCATAAAGGCGCCAAACCCGAAACAGAAGAGCAGCGCACCCCAGAAAAGATGGCTTTTGCGCAGCCGCAGGATATGGGCTGAAATCAGTCTAGTCATGGCGCTCACTCCCAACCAGATTGATAAAGTAGCTTTCCAGGCTTTCATCCCGCTCATGTGCAGACAGCAGCTCGCAGCCTTCGTCCGCCAGCGCCAGAACAAGCTGGGAAAGGTTCAGTTTGGTGAATATATCGGCCCTGCGTTCGTCGAGAATTTTATAATCCACTTGCATTCCGTCCAGCACCCGGGCCAGCGCCCGAGCGTCTGAAACCTCGGCCCGCAGGCACTTACGGCAGGCCGCCTCCAGCTCTTCGGCACTGATTTCCCGGACCATCCGGCCGCCGTCAATAAAACCATAATGCGTGGCCAGGCGCGAAAGCTCGTCAAGAATATGGCTGGAAATCAGCACAGTGATTTGCCGCTCCCGGTTGAGCTTTACAATCAGCTCGCGGATCTCGATGATGCCCTGGGGGTCGAGGCCGTTGACCGGCTCGTCCAGCACCAGCAGGTCGGGGCCGCCGGCCAGCGCTACGGCAATGCCCAGCCGCTGCTTCATGCCCAGCGAAAAATTGCGCACCTTTTTCCGGCCGGCGCCTTCAAGCCCTACCAGGCTGAGAAGGCCGGCAATTCCCGCGTCCGAAGGCAGGCCGAGCACCCGATACTGCTCTTTTAAATTGTCAGCCGCCGTCATGTCAAGATAAATGTAAGGCGTCTCAACAACAGCGCCCATACGCCTGCGCACGGCGCCGATTTTTTTGTCAGCACAGCTGACGCCATACAGTGCATACTGGCCGGAAGAAGGCCTTTGCAGGCCGCAAAGCATCCGAATCAACGTGGTTTTCCCCGCGCCGTTTTTGCCGATCAGGCCGTAAACAGCGCCTTTGGGGACATGCATGGAAAGTCCGTCCAGCGCCTTGAAATTGCCATAGTACTTGCTCAGCCCCTGAGCGGTCAAAACATACTCCATTCAAAAGCCTCCGTTTCCTTATCATACCGTCAGCAGACCTCTGTCTACTGGCGATATGGGTATTGTACCAGGAAAAGGATAAGAAAACGGTTAAGAACATCCTTCAGAAATGGTCAAGATTTATTCGGCACGCAGCTTGAAGCCGATTCCCCAGACCGATTCAATACAGTCGCCGGCGCCTTTGTCGCGCAGCTTTTTGCGCAGGTTGCTCATATGGGTTTTGAGCGAATTTTCCGTACAGTCGGGCGTGTCGCGCGCAATTTCCTCCAACAGGCCGGATTTGGTCACCACCCGTGCGGGGTTGCTCATCAGAAGCTTTAAAATAGCGTATTCCGTGCGGGTCAGCCAGATATCCTGCCCGTTGACAGCAACCGTTCGCGCGACGGGATCCAGGCGAATAGAGTCAAAGGCAAGCATTCCGTTGGGGGCGGAAGGCGCTTCGCGCAGACGGGCGGCAATGCGCGCCAGCAGCTCTTTGAGCGCAAAAGGCTTGGTCACATAGTCGGCTGCGCCGCCCAGCAGCAGCTCGGCTTTATGGTCCACATCTGCCCGGGCGCTGACAATGATGACCGGAATTTCTTGAAGACGGGGCAGAAGCTCTTCGCCGGACAGCCCTGGGAGCATCAGGTCAAGCAGCGCAAGATCCGGGCGCTGCCGTGACAGCGCGAGAAGCGCTTCTGTACCCGAATAAGCGCGGGATGTCTGATAGCCTGCCTGTGTCAGCGCCTCTTCCAGCAAATTGCCAATATAGAGATCGTCGTCGATAATCAGAATATGCCGCATAACCGCCCGCCTCGTTTTTGAGATGATTTTATTATAAAGGGCCGGACGGCATAGTTCCAGAGCAAAATTGTAAACTTACCCGGGCAATAAAATGAAATTTATTTTTAACAAGGCATTGCAAAGAAACAGCAAAGCCGATAAAATAGGGAACATGGACAGAAACCCTGGGAAATGGGCAGTCTGGTGGCGAAAACCGGATGTCCGGCGGGAAAGGAGAAAGCGATGAACAAATATTCCTGGCTGAACGCATGGCTGATGGCCAAACCGGGAGCGGAAAAGGATTATAAAGAGGAATGGGGCTGGCACCGCTATCTGCTGTGCGGAAAAATGTTTGCCGCTACGTGCCGGCCCGGCCCCGAGCACCATGAGCACGCCGGTCGCGAAATGGTCATTTTAAAATGCGATCCGATGCTGGCTGTTTCTTTAAGGCAACAGTATGCAGAAATTGTCCCCGGGTTTTACAGCAACAAAGGGCATTGGAACAGCGTTTATTTGGACGGCGATTTGCCGGATGAGCTGCTCAAAGACCTGTGCGATATGTCGTGGAAACTGATTTTTCAAAAGCTCCCCAAGCGCATACAAAAGGAAATTACGGAAAACGCATAAAAACGCCGGAGCCTTTTCGTACTCCGGCGCTTATCTATTATTTGACGGATAGCCAAAATGAGCAGTTTAACGATTGAATTTTTCAGCCAGGTGGTGGGATAAAACAGCCAGCGAGGATGCCATGTTTTCATTTTGAACGAGGACGCCCGGAGGGGCCTGAAGCCGAACAGGAGCGAAGTTCCAAATAGCCAGAATGCCGCTTTGCACAAGCAAATCACAGGCGGATTGCGCGGCTTCGGCCGGAAGGGTGAGAATACCAATGTGAATACCCAGTCGGGTGCACAGTCCGGGCAGCTTATCCACTGGTAAAACCGGTTTGCCGGCGCATTGCTTGCCGGCCAGAGCAGGATCATTGTCAAATGCGGCGAGAATATGAAGTCCATAGGCTTCGAATCCGCTGTACCCCATCAGCGCCTGCCCCAGTTTGCCGGCGCCTACCACAATGGCATTGGTGGTATCATCATAGCCGAGAAAGCTTTCGAGCGTCCGAATAAGCTCGGTCGTGATATATCCGGTTTTAGGCCGGCCGGTACAAGGCAGGCAGGCGAGATCTTTGCGGACCTGTACGGGGCCGAAATGAAGAGCTTCAGCAATAGTGGCAGATGAGATATTGGAAGGCATGTCGGAACCCAAGCCTTTTAGGTAAGAAAGGTAAACGGGAAGCCGCAGCAAAGTCTGGCGCGGCACGGAAGAAATCGCCATAGCGGGAATCACCTCTGAATCCAGTGTAGCAAAAAACAGAAAAAAAATCAACATACAGGAAATCAGCGATTGGTAACAGAATGGTTGGGCATGGTCCGTGTAGAGGGGCTCCTCTTGTGATTTTGCCGGCCGTGGTGTAAACTAAAGCAGGGGGATGATGAAGATGAAAACAGACGGTGTGATTTTTGATTTGGACGGAACGCTGTGGGACGCGACTGCGGGAATTACCGCGGTGTGGAATGAGATTCTGCGCCGGGAAGAGCCGGATATGCCGCTTTTTACACAACAGCAGATTCAGGGCTGTATGGGGATGCTGCTGCCTGATATCGGGCGCCGGCTTTTTCCAAACGCGCAGCCCGAGCGCCAGCAGGCGCTGGTAGATGAATTCTGCCGGCAGGAACAGGCGCTTTTACGGCGCACGGGCGGCACGCTGTACCCCGGTATGTGGGAAACGCTGCAGCGGCTGCACGGCGATTTCCCGCTGTTTATCGTCAGCAACTGCCAGGATGGGTATATTGAGTGCTTTTTTGAAGCCCACGCAATGGCCCCCCTTTTCTGCGACACCGAATGTTCGGGGCGCACCGGCCTGCCCAAAGCGCAGAATATCACACTTTTGGCGCAGCGAAATGGGCTGAAAGCGCCGGTTTATGTCGGCGACACAGCGCTCGACGGGCAGTCGGCGCGAGCGGCAGGGGTTCCTTTTATCCATGCACGCTACGGTTTCGGGACGGCCGACGGGGCCGACGCTGTGATCGATTCCATAACCGGGCTGCCCGGCTTGCTCGAGCGTTAAAAACCGTCAATATGACAGACAGGAGAGAAGACAAATGGAAAAGCAAATGGAAAAACTGGCCGTTCAGTACGGCTATGTATGGGACGCTTTGGATGCAGAACAGCGTGCCGCTGTGATGGAGATGGGCGAGGACTATAAAAAATTTATGGACGCCGGAAAAACTGAGCGCCTGTGCGCCCAAGAAATCGTCCGCCGCGCCAAAGAGCAGGGCTTTGTCGATTTAAAAGAAGCCAAAAGCCTGAAGCCGGGCGACAGGGTGTATAGCCTTAACCGCGGCAAAGCGGTGGTACTGGCCGTCATCGGCAGTGAAGAAGTGGCGCAGGGCGTCAGCATTGTAGGCAGCCACATTGATTCGCCGCGTCTGGATCTCAAGCAGAATCCGCTGTACGAGGACGGCGGTATGGCGCTGATGAAAACCCATTACTATGGCGGCGTGCGCAAATACCAGTGGGTTGCGCGGCCGCTGGCGCTGTGCGGCGTCGTGATTCGCGGCCACGGCAGCGCGCTTGAAATCAACATCGGTGACGAGCCGGGCGACCCGGTTTTCTATATCAGCGATCTGCTGCCTCATTTGGCGGCTGAACAGAACAAAAAGACGTTGGCCGAAGCCATCGCCGGCGAAGACTTGAATGCGCTGGCCGGGACTCTGCCGGCAGGTGAAAAAGAGGATTCCGACCGCTTTAAAGAGGGGATTCTGCGCCTGCTGCATGAAAAATATGGCCTTGTGGAAGAGGATTTTGTCTCGGCCGAGCTGGAGCTGGTGCCGGCAGGCGCTGCCCGGGACGTCGGCTTTGACCGCGGCGCCATCGCGGCTTATGGGCATGACGATCGCGTGTGCGCCTACACATCGATGCGAGCGCTTTTTGATATCAAAACCTGTAAAAAAACGGCGGTTGCCCTGTTCGTTGACAAAGAAGAGATCGGCAGTGTGGGCAACACCGGCATGTGCTCGCGCAATTTTGCCAATACGCTGGGCAGGATGATCGAATTGCAGCGCGGCGCGTGCAATGGCTTTGACATCGACCGCACGCTGGCGCAGAGCGCGCTTTTATCGTCGGACGTGGCGGCGGCGCACGACCCCAATTATCCGTCGGTTGACGACCCGCGCAACGGGGCCTGCTTGGGGAAAGGCGTCACACTGGTCAAATACACCGGATCTCGAGGAAAATCCGGCTCGAACGATGCCAACGCCGAATTTGTCGGCGCCATCCGCAAATGCCTGAATGAGGCCGGCGTGGTGTGGCAGACGAGCGAGCTGGGCAAAGTAGATCAGGGCGGCGGCGGCACCATTGCCTATATTCTGGCCAACTGCGATATGGATGTTTTGGACATTGGTGTGCCGGTGCTGTCCATGCACGCGCCGTTTGAGGTAGTGTCCAAAGCGGATGTGTACATGACGGCCAATGCCTACCGCGCATTTTACCTGAGTCGCTGAAAGGCTGTTTAGCGGCGAAACAAAATGAAAAAGCCCCTGCATTCTGAAAAGAATGCAGGGGCTTTGCTGTAAAAGAATCAGATCAGAAGGATATAGCCCTTTTTGACCGGCTTGTATTCGCCGCCTGTCAGGGAGTCATAAACACAAATCATATCCTTATCCAGCACCATGACGCGGCGGTCGGCCGGGATATCCGGCAGTTTTTCCAAGAGACCTTCAATGCGATAAGCGCCGTTGGGCGCGCCCGGCTCGCCGAAGGCCTGGCCGCTGTAAGATGCCAGAGTGGCGGTATCGCGGTAACGCAGCGAGGCGACCGAACAATATTCGACACCGTCGCAGACTTCAAAAATGGGAGAGATCAGGTCGCGGCTGGGGTTGCACGGCGTGGTGAGGAAGCCGGTGCCGACGTTCTCGTCCAGCGGGGCAAAGGCCGCTTCAAACAAACCGTAAACACCACTGTCGCTGACGCCGGAGAAAGAGGCCATCAAAATGCCTTCCAGACCGGGCAGTTCGCTGAGGATAAAGCCGGTCATCAGTTCGCTGACCACCAGATCAAACGGCTTGGCATCGACAAGAATATAGGATTTGCCGACACGGTTTTTCCATGCCTGCGAAATAGGGGGACGGGGACGGGCTTTTTGTGCAAAGGGAGAGCGCAGTCCTTTGTTGCAGCTCATCAGATAGATGTCTTCGTCATGGTCGGCAAAAAAGAAAGATTGCTTGTTCTCGCCCTCAAAAACCTCGCCGTTGTACAGCAGCGGAAGCTTATAAAGGCTTTCATGCCCGCCGCGCGTATCATCGCGGGTAATTGCGCCGAAAGCGCCGTACAGATGGACGTTGAGAATACCGCTGGGAACCAGATAGGTGCCGGCGTATTTTTCAATTAAAGCGGCGGGGACCGGTTTGAGGCGGGTGTAAATGTTGACGCCGCGCTCCTGCATGACAACGGCGAACAAACGCATGATGACTTCGGGCAGGTTCAGTTTGCAATCGTGCGTTTCAGAGATGGCGAGCACAGCGTTGTATTTGGGGATAACAAAGAACTGTGTGGTAAACTGGAAGCTGTTGCCTCCTTTTTGCAAAACGCCGTCCCCCAGATCGTACTCGGGATCGGAATAGCAAACCGTGTCCCAGCCCAGGCCGTAGGTGGTTGAAACATCATCGCAGTCAAGGAAGGTGCGGCCCTGCTTTTTGGCCATTTCAGCCTTGCTCGCCTCGCTGATGATATCGTTTTTTGTCAGGAAAAGCTGCCCGAAGCGGCACAAATCCCGCATACTGGTGGTAAAGCCGGCGCCGCCCTGAATGAGCAAAAGCTCCGGGGGGCGTTTGCCTTCACGCACCAACGGGTTTTCGGGATTGTGAAGGGGGGAGAGGCGGGTGGAATGAGCGCCGATGGGTTCGGTAATATGGTCGCGGCAGTATTCGGCAAAGGGAACGCCGGTCACCGCGGCGACAACCATTTCAGCCAGCGTAAAGCCGTCGTTGCAGTAAACGGCATATTCGCCGGGCGCTGCCTTTAAATGGCTTTTGGCAAGGTGGGCATAAACTTCTTCATAGTAATCGCTGCCGCGGAGATCGGACACGGAAAACCCCTTCCATTGGGTGCCGGGCAGGCCCGAGGTATGGGACAGGCAGTGGCGTACCGTGATGTCACGGTAGCGGGAGTCCAGCATGGTAAAGCGCGGCAGGTACTTGCATACCGGGGCGTCCAGCTCGATTTTTCCCTGTTCGACAAGCTGCATCACAGCGACAGTGCAGAATATTTTTGAAACAGATGCCACGTTATAGGTGCAGTCGACGGTGGCCGGTTTTTGCTCGTCGCCGCCCTGGTGACCTAGCGCGTCACAGGCGAGAATTTCGCCGTCTTTCATAATGGAATAAGAAACCGAAGTAAACTTGTCGGGAAGCCCCCAGCGGAGGATAGACGAACATTTTTCAGTTAGCTGATTCATGGTTGATACACTCCTTTCGTGCTGACAAAGTTTACTATAAACTGTTTTAACGGCCATGTCAAATAGCAGGAACTATTTGAATTGAAAAACCGGATAATCAAAATTGAAATTATCATATAAAACAATTGGAAAACTGCCGGAAAATCCAGTAAAATAGCCGGGAAAGGATTCTTATAAAGGAGAATGAACATGAAGCTGATCGACACCCTGCCGGAAATTTTTGAAGAGTTCAATGAGCAGCGCAAAAAATCCTTCATTACTGCGCTGGAAATGAAAGAAAAGGGAATCCCCTTTGTCGGCGTTTTCTGCACTTATCTGCCGCAGGAAATCCCTATGGCCATGGGAGCGGCCGTTGTCGGACTGTGCTCCATGTCGGGTGAAACCATTCCGGACGCCGAAAAGGATCTGCCGCGCAATCTGTGCCCGCTCGTCAAATCGAGCTACGGCTTTGCCAAAACCGACAAGTGCCCGTTTTTCTATTTTTCCGATCTGATCGTCGGGGAAACGACCTGCGACGGCAAAAAGAAAATGTACGAAATGCTGGGTGAGTTCAAGCCGGTTTATGTCATGGAGCTGCCCAACAGCCAGAGCCCCGAAGCGCTGGAGCTGTGGAAAAAAGAGGTCATCAAGTTTAAGGAAAAGCTCGAGAGCCATTTCGGCGTCACCATTACTGAAGAGCAGGTGCGCGAAGCGACGCGTCTGAAAAACGAAGAGCGCGCCGCGCTGCGGGAGTTTTACGAGCTGATGAAGCTGGTGCCGGCGCCTATGCTTGGGCAGGATTTATATAAGGTTCTGTACGGAAGCACCTTCAAGTTTGACAAAAAAGCCCTTCCCGGCGAGATTCGCGCGCTGGCGGCCAAGGTGCGGGCCGAGTACGAAGCCGGTGGCGAGGATGGGCCCAAAAAGAAGTTGGCCGGCCGGCCGCGTATTCTGGTCACCGGTAGCCCCATCGGCGGCGTGACGGAAAAGGTCATCAAAGCGCTGGAGGACAACGGCGCGCAGGTTGTTGTCTTTGAAAATTGCAGCGGCGCCAAGTCGGTGGATGAAGACGTGGACGCCGAAGCCCCCGACATCTACGACGCTTTGGCGCGGCGCTATCTCAACATCGGCTGTTCATGCATGACTCCGAACCCTAACCGCATTCAACTGATGGGCCGCCTGATCGATGAGTACAAAATCGACGCTGTGGCTGAGGTCATCTTGCAAGCTTGCCATACTTACAATGTGGAAGCCTATAACATCCGCCGTTTTGTCACGGGTGAAAAGAACATCCCATACATCAGCGTTGAAACCGATTATTCGACGGCGGATATCGGACAGCTCAACACCCGCATGGCCGCTTTTATCGAGATGTTGTGATGCTGACGCTGGGAATTGACTGCGGTTCGACGACGACCAAAGGTGCTTTGTTTGACGGTGAAAAGATCGTTGAAACCGCTCTTTTGCCAACCAACGCCCGGCCGCAGGAGCGTATGGAAGAGCTGTATCAGCAGCTGTAC
>CANEGK010000037.1 GCA_947427035.1 uncultured Clostridium sp. | reverse complement strand
GGCGCGCTTCTGGCGCGGGACGGGACGGTCATCGACCCGGGCCTTACCGGAACGCTGGCCGCGCAGGGCGTCGTGCGGCCGCCGGTATACCAGCGGCCGAGGGTGGGCCTCATTTCCACCGGAAGCGAGCTGGCCTGCCCGGGCGGCGAGGTCCCCGCGGGCAAAATCCGCGACAGCAACCGCTATACGCTGGCCGCGGCCCTTCAAAGGGACGGCTGTATTGTCGAAGCGCTCGGCGCGGCGGGGGACAGCGCCGCGGCAATCGAAGCGCTCATCCGCCGGGGGCTGGACGGCTGCGACATGGTGCTTCTGACCGGCGGCGTGTCGGCCGGCGACTATGACCGCACGCCGGCGGCTATGGAGCAGGCGGGCGCCGCGCTGCTGGCGCGGGGCGTCGCCCTCAAGCCGGGCATGGCGTGCGCCTACGGCCTTGCGTCGGGAAAGCTGGTGTGCGGGCTTTCGGGCAACCCCGCGGCCGCGCTGGCCAATTATTTTGCCGTTGTGCGGCCCGCCGTACACCGCCTGGCCGGCCGCTGCGGCTGCCTGCCCGAGCCGGTGACCATGACGCTGGCCGGCGGGTTTGCCAAAAAGAGCAAAACCGCCCGCCTGCTGTGGGGAAGGCTGGCGCTGGAGGACGGCGCCGTCAAAATACACCTGTCCGCCGGGCAGGGCAACGCCGTCATCAGCGGCGTTATCGGCTGCAACGCCGCGGCCGTCGTCCCGGCGAACAGCGGGCCGCTCCCCGCCGGCACTGTCCTGAAAGGGTTTTTGCTGTGATCCGCGTCGTTTTGAAGGGGGCTTTGCCATGATCGACCGTTTTGGCCGCAGCATCACATATTTGCGCCTGTCGGTCACCGACCGGTGCAGCCTGCGCTGCCGCTACTGTATGCCCGAGGCCTCCGCGCCCCAAAAGCAGCGCGAAGATCTGCTGACAGAGGACGAGAGGATCTGCGCGGTAGGGGCCGCCGCCGCGCTCGGTGTCACAAAGCTGCGCATCACCGGCGGCGAACCGCTGCTCTGCCGCAATATCCTTTCCCTTTGCAGCCGCGCGGCCCGGACGCCGGGCATTGCCGAGGTCTGCCTGACGACCAACGGCATTCTGCTGCCCCGCCTGGCCCCGGCTCTGCGCGCGGCCGGCGTCCGCCGGGTCAACATCAGCCTTGACAGCCTGCAAAGCGAAACCTATGCCCACATCACCCGCGGCGGCCGGCTGGAGGACGCGCTTGCCGGCCTGCGCGCCGCGCTGGCCGCCGGCTTTGACCGGGTCAAAATCAACGCGGTGCTGATGGGCGGCGTCAACGACGGCGAAATTCCGGCGCTGGCCGAGCTCAGCCGGCAGTACCCGGTCGACGTGCGCTTTATCGAACTGATGCCGATGGGGCGCGGCGGGGCGCTGCCCCCGTCGGCATATCTTCCCTGCGATACCGTGCTGCGCCGCCTGCCGCAGCTGACCCCTTTGGAAGAGGAAGGCGGCGTCGCCCGGCTGTACCGGCTGCCGGGCGCTGTGGGGCGGGTCGGGCTCATCAGTCCGATCAGCGCGCATTTCTGCGGCGCGTGCAGCCGCCTTCGCCTGACGGCCGACGGCCGGCTGCGGCCCTGCCTGCATTCCCCGGTGGAGTTCAGCCTGAAAGGGCTGGACGGCGCCGGCATGATGCGGCAGTTTGAAGCGGCCGCTGCGGCCAAGCCGGCACGGCACGGCGAACTGTCCGAAACAGAGCGCAGCCCGGCCGGGCTGGACATGAACGAGCTGGGGGGATGAATCGCATGAACGGCATTCCGGTCGTCGGCTTTGCGGCCTATTCCGGCTGCGGCAAAACCACCCTGATCGAGCGGCTCATCGCCTGTCTGCACGGCCGCGGCGTGCGGGTTGCGGCCGTCAAGCACGACGGACACCGCTTTGAAATCGACCATGAGGGGAAGGATTCCTGGCGGTTTTCCCGCGCTGGGGCGGAAGTCTCGCTGATCGCTTCGCCCGAGCGCACGGCTCTGGTGGAAGACCGGCCGCGGTCTTTTTGCGGGCTTTTGTCCATGATTCGCGATGTCGATCTGATTCTGGTCGAGGGCTTTAAAAACGAAAGCTTTACGCAAATCGGGCTTTTGCGCCGCGCGTCGGGCCGGCCGCTGCCCGATGACCCCGGCCGCTACGCCGCCATTGTGACCGACGACCCCGCGCTACGGGCCGGCGTCCCTGTCTTTGGTTTTGACGATATTGAAAAAATTGCGGAGTTTATTATGGAAAATAAAGATGATTTTACCCACTTCAACGAAGAGGGCCGGGCCAAAATGGTCGATGTGGGCGGCAAGCCGGCCACCCGCCGCACAGCCGCTGCCGGAGCGCGGGTGCTGGTAAACCGCGAAACGCTGGCGCTTATCCGCAGCGGCGGGGTCAAAAAGGGGGACGTTCTGACCGTCGCGCAGATCGCCGGCATCATGGGGGCCAAGCAGACGTCCGCGCTCATTCCCCTGTGCCACCCGATCCCCTTTGACGGCGCCGATCTTTCCGTCACACTCAACGAAGAGCGCTGTTCGGTGGACATTATCGCCACCGTGTCCTGCTTTGGGCAGACCGGCGTTGAAATGGAGGCGCTGACGGCGGCTTCGGCGGCGGCGCTGACCGTTTACGACATGTGCAAATCGGTGCAAAGGGATATGGTCGTCACCGACGTCCGCCTTCTGCAAAAAACGGGCGGCGTACACGGCGGCTACAGCCGGAGGGAAGAGCCATGAATACAGCGGCAGCCGTCATCACCGTCAGCGACAAAGCCGCATGCGGGCAGCGGGAAGACACCAGCGGCCCCGCCCTGTGCGCTCTTTTAAGGGCGCAGGGCTTTCAAATTGTTTACACCGCCATCGTCCCCGACGAGCCGGAGCAAATCAAAGGCCAGCTGGTGCACTGCGCCGACGGCCGCGGCATCCCGCTCGTTCTCACGACCGGAGGCACCGGCTTTTCACCCCGGGACGTCACGCCCGAGGCGACCCGGGCCGTCGTCGAGCGCGAAGCGCCCGGCATTGCGGAAGCCATGCGGGCCGAAAGCATGAAAATCACCCCCCGCGGCTGCCTGTCGCGCGGGGTGGCCGGCATTCGCGGCGGCAGCCTGATTATCAACCTGCCCGGCAGCGAAAAGGCGGCGCGCGAAAACCTTTTGGCCGTTCTCCCGGCGCTTCAGCACGGGCTTGACATGCTGGCGTCCGCCGGCTCGGCCGGCTGCGGCGCCGATCTTTCCCCGCGCCCGCAGGCGCCGTCGCCCGACGATTGGCTGAAGGAGGCAAAGCGCGCTCCCGACGCCGCAAAATGCGGGATGTACCTGTTCCACAACGGCGTTGTGCGGCAGACATCCCGTGCCGAAGCGCGGCTGGGCCGGCCGTCGGCGGCCGTCAGGGGGCTGCGCCTTTCCTGCGATCAGAGACGGGTCGACGCCGCTGCCGCGGCTGCCCGGCAGCTGCCGGGCGTCTACTATGTCCGCGTCTGGATCAACGAAGGCGAGCTGGCCGTCGGCGACGACATGATGCTGGTCCTGGTTGGGGGCGACATCCGCCCCCACGTCGCCGCCGGGCTGGAAACACTGGTCGAGCGGCTCAAATCGCAGTGTGTTACCGAAACGGAGATATTTTGATAAAAAAGAGGGGCATTCCCCTCTCTTTTTTAAGCGCTGCCCCGCAAATAAACTCGCTCGGTCGGCACACGCCTTGCCCCGCTCAGAACGCTCCGCTGGTTCTTCGCGGGAGCCCCGTGCATTTGATACTCGCGCGGCGAGATGAACTCGCCGGCTCGAACGCCGGCACCGGCCGGCGTGCGCGCAGGGCGGCTGCGCCGACCGAGCGAGTTTATTTCCCGGGGCCCCCGCTGCAACCCAGCGAAGCGGTTGCTGTGGGGAGCACCCCGTGCCGATTTTTGGTTCTTTTGTTCGGCGACAAAAGAACTACGAAGTTCCCTTTCTCCCCCGTAAGGGGGAACTAATTTAAGATCCCTTTTGGTTCTTTTACCCAGCATCAAAAGAACGAACTCCCCTCTTTCGGGGCGTTTTTTTATGGGCAGCCTGCATTTTTTCTTGTGCATTTTTCATATTCTTATAGTGTCCCCATCGTGCATTTTCACGTTTTTTCGCTGCTTTGATTTTTCTTCTTGATAATTTCTTGACATTCCTATTAAAAAAGCTATAATGAGAATTGTCGACAGTATAATGTATACTGTATCACTGCCATCTATCCAACTGGGAGTGTGTATATGAAAAAATACGTTCGCTTTCGCGATGCCGGCGGCGACTGCTACGGCCTTGTCAACGGCGATGCTGTCCAGCGGCTGAGCGGCAATTGTCCGGACTCCTTTGCTCCCACAGGGGAATCGCTGTCTCTGCCCGATCTGACGCTGCTTCCCCCCTGCTCGCCGGGCAAAATCATCGGCACCGGCCTCAATTACCGCGACGTGGCGCTGGCGCCGGATGAAAGCCTGCCGGAAAAGCCCAAGCTTTTCCTCAAGCCGCCGTCCACCCTTGTTCTCTCCGGGCAGGACGTCGTGCAGCCTCCTATGGTCAGGGAGCTTTCCTGCGAGGTCGAGCTGGGCGTCGTCATCGGCCGGCAGGGCAAATGCATCCCCCGGTCCGAGGCATTTGAGCATGTTTGGGGCTATCTCGTCGCCAACGACATGACGGCCAGCGATTTGCAGCGCGAGGATGTTTTATGGGGCCGCGCCAAATCCTTTGACACCTTTCTGCCCGTTTCCGACTGCATTGTCTCGGGGCTCGACCCGCGCGCGCTGGCGCTGCGCAGCCGCATCAACGGCCGCCCCGCCCAAAACGGCAGCACCCGCGATTTGCTCCGCGACATCCCGTGGCTCATTTCCTACATCTCACACGTCATGACCCTGCTGCCCGGCGACCTGATCATCACCGGCACCCCCAGCGGCTACGGCAAGCGGGTCAACGCAGGGGATTTGATGGAAATGGAAATCGACGGCGTCGGCCGGCTCCAAAACCGCGTCGTCTCCTGGGAAGGCCCGTACTATTTTTAACCCGGCTCTAACCGCCCAGGCCGGGGCGCGGCCCTGCGGCGCACTGGACGGATATTGTATAAGATGAAACAAAAGGAGAGGTACGCTATGAAAATTCTGGTCGCCAACCCCAACAGCAGTGAAATCTGCACAGATGTCATCATCAAATCCGCCCGCAGAAAGGTCACCGACCCGAACACCGAGCTGGTCTTTCTCACCAACCCGAAGGGCACCAAAAACATCGACTGCGGCTTTGCCGACTACCAGTCGGTGTGGAGCTTCATCCGCGCCATTCTGCAAAAGGTCGACGAAATCCACCCCGACGCGGTCGTTCTGGCCGGCTTCGGCAACGTGGGCGTCTTCGCGCTCAAAGAGGCGCTCGACATCCCCGTTCTCAGCATTTCCGAAACGACGCAGACCCTGGCCTGCCTGATGGGCCACAAATACACCGTCCTGACCATGATCCAGCAGTTCATCCCCTATCAGGAGGATCTGGTGCGCCTGTACCGTTTGCAGGACAAGTGCGCTTCTGTCCGCGGCATCAACATGAACGTCGAGCGCGCGTGCAGCGAGCGTGAAGAGACCCTGCGCCAGCTCAAGGAAGAAGTCCTGAAGATCGTCGAAGAGGACGGCGCCGAAGTCGTCGTGCTCGGCTGCGCCGGACTGTGCGGCTATGACGAAGAGCTCCAGGCGCTGGTCGGCCTGCCCGTTCTGGACCCGGTCACCGTCACCGTCAAGGTCGCCGAAATGTACGTCCAGACCGGCCTGTGCCACAGCAAAAAGCGCAAATTCGCCGCGCCCCCGCAGGAGCTTGAGGCCTATTTCTGGGACGGCAACAAATAAAAAGCACCAATTGAAAAAAATTGCGTGACAAGGAGCGCTACATACTATGAAAATCATCAAAACCATGCAAAAGTTCCCGGGCGGCATGATGGTCATCCCCCTGCTGCTGGGCTGCATTCTCAACACCTTTGTGCCGCAGGCGCTCAGCCTGGGCGGCTTTACCTCCGGCATCTTCTCCAAAGCCGGCACGCAGACCATCGTCGGCCTGTTCCTCTTTGTTTCCGGCGCGTCCATCAACATCAAGCAGGTCGGCGTCCCCGTTGCCAAAGGCGCGCTGCTGACCGTCAGCAAGGTCGGCTCGGGCATTCTCATCGGCCTTGTCATCGGCTGGATCTTCGGCGTTGAAGGCTTCCTCGGCATCACCCCGCTGGCCGCCATCGCCGCCCTGGCCAACTGCAACAGCGTCATGTACGCCGTGCTCGCCAACCAGTTCGGCGACTCGACCGACGTCGGCGCCGTCTCCGTCCTCGGTCTGGACGACGGCCCCTTCTTCACCATGATCGCCCTCGGCTCGGCCGGCATGGCCACCATCCCCTTCAAGGATATCATCTGCGTCATCATCCCGCTGCTGCTCGGCCTTTTGCTCGGCAACCTCGACGAAGACATCCGCGACCTGTGCGAAAAGGGCACCCCGCTCATCATCCCCTTCAACGGCTTCATCCTGGGCACCGGCATGAGCCTGAAGGACGTTGTGCAGGCCGGCATCCCGGGCATCATCCTCGGCCTCATCTCGCTGGTCCTCACCGGCTTCTTCTGCTACTTCACCTACAACCTGGTCTTTGGCCGCAAACAGAAAAAGGCCGTCGGCTTCGGCGTCGGCAACACGGCCGGCAACGCCGTCGTCACCCCGGGCGCCATCGGCGAGTCCGACCCTGCGTGGGCCCCTTATGCTCCCGGCGCGACCGCGCAGTGCGCCGCCGCCTGCGTCGTCACCTCGATCCTCTGCCCGCTGGTCACCACCTTTTTGCACAACCGCCTTCAGAAGAAGCAGCAGGCACAGCAGCCCCAGGAAAAACAGAACGTCTGATACACTCCCTTCTCTACTGCAAAAGCCTGTCGGCCAACGCTCGACAGGCTTTTGCCAATGATTTGCCACAGGAAAGGACGAACGCTTCATGCTGGACAAACTGATTCAAAACGCCACCATCGTCACCCACACCGGCCGCTTTGCGGGCAGCATCGGCATCCGCGGCGGGAAAATCGCCGTCATCGCCGGCCCGTCGGCCGACGGGCTGGAAGCCGCCGAGGTCATCGACGCCGCCGGCAAATACCTGATCCCCGGCGCCATCGACGCGCATGTGCACTTTCAGGACCCCGGCCTGACCGAACGCGAGGATCTGCTTTGCGGCACTATGGCCGCGGCGGCCGGCGGCGTCACCACCGCCATTTCACACCCCATGAACATCCCCCCTATCGTCGACGCGGACAGCTACCGCTTTACCATGGACGCCTACGCCGGGCGCAGCTATATCGATTACGGCATTCACGGCGGCGGCACCGCCCAGAACATCGACAAGGTCGACGCTTTGTGGAAGGACACAGGCGCGACCGCCATCAAAATGTTCATGTGCTTTTCCGTCGCCGACTTCCCCTTTGTCCGCGACGACTCGCTCTTTTCCATTTTGACCCGCCTGGCCGAAATCGGCGGACTCGCCCTCATCCACGCCGAAAACAACGAGCTCATCGCCCTGGAGGAGCAGCGCCTGCGCGCGCATGGGCGGTGCGACCCCATGTGCCATATCGAATCGCACCCCGCCGTCGGCGAGCTCGAAGCCGTCCGGCGCGCCATTTATTATCTGGAAGCGACCGGCGCCAGCGGCGTCATTCTGCACACCTGTATGAAAGAGGCGCTCGAGGCCATTCACGCCGCCCGGCAGCGCGGCGTCAGGGTGTACGCCGAAACCTGCCCGCACCTTTTGACCTTTGTCGACACCGACATGAAAAAGCACGGCCCCTATCTCAAGTTCACGCCCGTCATGCGCGGCGAGCAGAACCGCGAAGCGCTGTGGGACCTTTTAAACCGCGGCTACGTCAGCACCATCGGCTCGGACCACAGCCCCTATACCATCGAAGAAAAGGAAGCCGGCCGCGACGACATCTGGAAGGCCCCCAACGGCATCCCCGGCATTCAGACCCTGCTGCCCGTCCTGCTCGACGGCGTCAACCGGGGCAGGCTGTCCCTCGAGCGCATGGTCGAGGTCACCAGCTTCAACCCGGCCCGCATTTACGGGCTGGACTACTGCAAGGGAAAAATCGAGGTCGGCTTTGACGCCGATCTGGTTTTACTGGACATGGAGCTCAAAAAAGCCTATACTAAAGAGAGTATTCTTTCCAAGGCAAAATGGTCGCCTTACGAGGGGATGACGTTCCACGGCTGGCCGGTGCTCACCCTTGTCCGCGGAGCGGTCGTCGCCAGGGACGGCCGGATTGTCGGCAAACCGGAACACGGCCGCTATATCCCCCGCAAAAAATAACGCGGCGTCAAAGGAGCAGATATGGAGCAGGTCATCAAAAAAACAATGTACCATCACCAGGTTTACGAAATCGTCAAGCGTCAGATCCTGTCCGGCGCTCTGCAAAGCGGGCAGCGCATTCACGAAAACAGCGTCGCGCAGTCGCTGGGCGTCAGCCGCAGCCCGGTGCGTGAAGCCATGCGGATGCTGGAGCAGGATCAGCTTTTGGTTTCCACGACGGGCGGTCTTATTGTCAACCCGCTTGATCCTGCCACCATTCTCGAAATCTACGAGTGCCGTATGCTTTTGGAATCCTACGCGGCCGCGCAGGGGGTCGACACCCTGTCGGACGCCGACATCGGGCGGCTGGAAGAATACGTCCGCTTTTCCGTGGAATCGCACGAGCGGCAGGACTTTTCCTCCGTCATTGACGCCAACACCAAATTCCACGAAACGCTCAACGGCTGCTGCCACAACCAGTCGCTGCGGCGGATGCTGGAGCGCAACTACGACCTTTCGCTGTTGGCGCGCACGCGCGAGTTCGCCTGCTACCAACGGGACGATTCCTATCTGAAAGAGCATATGGCCGTCGTCGACGCATTAAAGCTGCGCGACGCGCAGCTGGTCGAAGCGCGGATGCGCGAGCACATCCGCAACGACCGCCTGTTTTATACCGAGCGGTACGAAAACGCCGAAGCGGATGACAGCGCTTTTCTTTCGCCGCTGAAAAAAATCGATTTCTAAGACATACAAAAGCCGGCGGCGCACGGTTGTGCGCCGCCGGCTGTGTTTTTCCTGAACCAGCAGTTAAAAAAATCTGCCGCTTCCTTAAAAACGCCTCTCTTGTCAAAACGGCCGCAGGGCCTTATTCTGTTTACAAGGAGGCGTGCATATGGAAATAAAAATCGGCGCCCGGCTTGCGGCGCTGCGCAGGCAAAAGGGGCTGACACAGGAGCAGCTGGCAGCGCAGCTCGGCGTTTCGGCCCCGGCCGTCAGCAAATGGGAAACGGATCATTCCTATCCTGACATCACTCTGCTCTGTCCTTTGGCCCGCGCGCTGGGCGTCACCGTCGACACCCTGCTGCAATTTGAACCGGATCTGTCCGACCGGGAAGCTGCCGAAAAGGTCAACGCCGTTTTGTCCGCCGCCCAAACGGACGGCTGCAAGGCCGGCGAGCAAATGATATCCGCGCTTTTGCACCAATACCCGAGCTCCGCCGCGCTCAAGTTCAACATTGCGGCGGCCTACGACGCGTTTCAGATGTTTTTCCCCGCTGCAAATCCGGAAACGCAGGCGCGCTGGACCGCCCGGAAAGCCGCTTTGCTGGCCGACGTCCGCGCCTCCGGCGAGGGCCTTTTCTGCCAGATGGCCACCTTGCAGCTCGCCGGCCTTGCGCTTGCCGAAAACCGGCTGCGCGATGCCGAGCAGCTGCTCGGCGAACTGCCCGAGCACATCGTTGACCCGACTTTGCCCCGTTCCAACCTGTATCTCAAAAAGGGGAAGCCGGAAGAGGCCCTGAAGACCGTGCAGCGGCGTTTATTCATTCTGGTGCGGCAGACGCTCGCCTGTCTGGGCGCTCTGCTCAACCCCGCTCTGCTGCCTGACGGCAATCAGGCGCTGGAAATCTGTACGGCATACCGGGCCGTCGACGAGCTGTTCGGCTGCGGCGGTCTGTACGAGGGGCTGTTCCTCGAGGTCTATCTCCGTATGAATCGCCCGGAAGAGGCCGCCGCCTGCCTGGAGCGGTATGTCGACGCGCTCACCGGGCCGGCTGCCCTGCCCAAGCGCGTCTTTTTCTCACCGGGGCTGGAAATCAAAGAAAAGCAGCCGGCCTCGTCCCAAGAGCTTCGCCAACTTCTGTTGAAGGGGCTGGAGGAAGAGCCGCAGTACCAGGCGCTTCGGCAATACCCACCGTGCCGGCGGGCAGTGGAAAAATTAAAAGCCAGCCTGCTTTCCTGATCCGTAAAGCGCAAACCCGCTATAAAGCGGCATGGCCGATGTCTGGCCATGCCGCTTTTTGTATCCATTCTCTGCCGTCAGCCGGTATAGCCCAAATCACGCGACGCGCGGCGCGCAATATCGAGGAATTGCGGCAGCTTTTCCTGCACAACGGCGTCGGTAATGCGGGCCGTCGGGCCGCTGACGCTCAACCCTGCGACGATTTTTCCCGTGTAGTCACGGACAGGCACGGCGAGGCAGCGCACGCCGATTTCACATTCCTCGTTGTCAAAGGCATAGCCCTGCGCGCGCACCTGCTCCAGCTCGCGGCACAGTGAAGCCTTTGTGGTGTGGGTGTGCTCGGTATAGCGCGGCATTCCCTGCTCGGCCAGCAGCCGCTCCAGCTCGTCGTCGCTGTACTCCAGCAGCAGCAGCTTCCCGACGCCGGTGCAGTGCATGGGGGCCGTCTTGCCGATGTACTGCCGGATGGTCAGCATCTGCGAAGCGCCCGCCACATTGTCCACATAGACAATGCGCTGGCGCTCCTCCTGCGCCAGATGGGCCGACTCCTGGAATAAATCGCCCGCTTCGACCACGGCAGGGTGCAGGATGCCGGCGGCGCTGGAGCGCTTTTTGACCTGCTCGGCCAGGTAGCACAGCTTGAAATTGAGGGCGTATTTGCCCGACTCTTCCTGCTGGGTGATGTAGCCCCTGTTTTGCAGGGCGGTCAAAAACCGGTACAGCGTGCTGGTGTTCATGCCGAGCTCACGCGCCAGGTCGACGAGCTTGACCGGGCTGTTCTGATAGACAAGGGCCTCGAGCACCTGTAGCAGCTTTTCGGCCGTCTGGTTGGTGGACGCGGCGTTGGCTTCCTTTTGCATGTTCGGTAGGCGCTCCTTTTCCTGTGCCGCGGTTTTTATCCGGCCGGCGTGATTTTGCAATAGTCTTATTATAACAAGTCCGCGTAAAATTTCAATATATAAAACGTCCGTGCATTTTACAAAATTATCACTTTTTTCGCCTTGACAACGGGAGCGGCAGGCGCTATAATAAGTTCGTAAGTTAAAATTATATTTTGAATAATAAAATTACTTGAGGAGGTACGCAATCTCATGGAAAAGAATGTTCTGGTTATGATTCCTGGCCCCACCCCGGTTGTCGACTCCATCCGCACCGAAATGGGCCGTCCCATTCAGGCCTTTGGCGATCCGCGTTTTGTCGCCGACTATAAAAAGCTGATCGGCGATCTGGGCGCGCTGCTCAACTGCTCGGGCATGACCTTCCCGCTGGCCGGCACCGGCACCCTGGCCATGGAGATGGCCATCGCCAACACCACCAAGCGCGGCGACAATGTTCTCATCGTCAGCAACGGCTTCTTCGGCGACCGCTTCATCGAAATCTGCGAGCGCAAGGGCCTCAATGTCGATGTTCTGAAGGCAGAATGGGGCACCATCGTCACCCCGGAGCAGATCGACAAGAAGCTGAGCGAAAAGGATTACGCCGTCGTCACCGTCTCCCACGTTGACACCTCGACCGCCGTCGTCGCCCCCCTGGCCGACATCGGCAAAGTCGTCGCCAAATACCCCAAGACGCTGTACATTGTCGACGGCGTCGCCGCCACGGCCGGCGAGTTTGAAGACGTCGACGGCATGGGCATCGACGTGCTCTTCACCGGCTCGCAGAAGGCCTTCGGCGTCTGCTCGGGCATGTTTGTCGTCTGGGCCAGCAAAAACGCTTTGCAGCGCAGAAAAGACCTGGGCATGATCCCCGAATACTATGTCGATTTTGAAAAGTGGATTCCCATTATGGAGAACCCCGCCAAATACTTCGCCACCCCCGCCGTCAACCTGGTGTGGGCTATGGCCGAAGCCACCCGTATCATTCAGGAAGAGGGCCTCAAGGCCCGCGCCGACCGCCACCGCAAAAACGCCGACGCCGTGGCCAAAGCGCTCGAGAGCATCGGTCTGCGCATTCTGGCCCAGTCCGGCTGCCGCGCCAGCACCCTGAGCTGCGTGATTTACCCCGCCGGTGTGGACGACGCCAAGTTCCGCGCCGCCATGCTGGATGAAGGCGTTGTCGTCGCCGGCGCCCTGGGCGCCTATGCCGGCAAGGCTTTCCGCGTCGGCCACATGGGCAACGCCACCGAAAACGAGATGATCGTCATGCTGTCGGCCGTCGAGCGCGCTCTCAAGGCCTGCGGCGCCAACGTCGAACTCGGCAAAGCGGTCGGCACCTATGTTTCCGAGCTGAAGAAATAAGCTATCTATCTCCCTTCTCTGCCCCTCCAAGGCAATAGAGCCAAATCGCCTCTGTGCAGCCGCACAGGGGCGATTTTCATTGCGGTTTTTGCCGCGCGCCGCCCGGCGGCGCAGGGACTTTCGCCCGACCTTTCCGACCCGGCAAATAAAAACCGACATTTTTCGCCATTTTTTTCATTTTTCTCTTGCGCTTTTCAAAAGAAGCTGTTAAACTATAGGCAATGAGTTATTCCTGCTCAGCTATTTCATGTTGCCGCCGGTAGAGTTAGGGCCGCTTTACGCGGCTCCGCCGAATTTCTTTACTGTCGGGATATGGGCCTCCCCACAGCGCAGCGCTGTGGGGAGTTTTTTTATTCCCTGCCCAAAGGGATTCCGCAGGCCGCCTTTTAACGACCGGGCGGATTGTGAGCAGGCCAATTATTCATTGAACGATCGGTCAGTTTTTTCTTTACAAACAGCGCTCGCCGCGCTATACTGAAAGGGCCGGACGATAGATAAAAAAAGCCGGCATTGGAGCAAGCACACGATGAAAGGGATGATTCCGCCATGCGCAAGCTGCGCCCCCCTAAACTGACGGCCAAACCGGTGCGCTCGCTGGAACCCATTTTGTTTTTGGCCGTTTTTCTCGGCCTCTTCTGCCTGATCGGCAGCAAGATGGGCGCCGTCAATATGCTGAGCACCATGATGAACACCGCATACCAGCTGCTGCTGGACACCGTCTTTTACATTATGGCGGTCGCCGTTCTGGCCGGGGCGCTTTCGGCGCTCTTTTCCGAGTTCGGCGTCATCTCCATGATAAACCGGCTGCTGTCGCCGCTCATGAAGCCGCTTTACGGCCTGCCGGGCGCGGCGTCGCTGGGCATTATCACCACTTTTCTTTCCGACAACCCGGCTATCCTGGCGCTGGCCAATGACAAAAGCTTCCGCCGGTACTTCAAAATGTACCAGCTTCCCGCCCTGACCAACATCGGCACGGCCTTTGGCATGGGCGCCATTGTCACCACCTTTATGATAGGGCTCAACTCGCCGTCGGGCGAAAGCTTTGTGTCGGCGGCGCTCATCGGCACGCTGGGCGCTTTTATCGGCAGTATTGTCAGCACCCGCATCATGCTGCGGCACACCGCGAAGGTGTACGGCAAAGACGCGCCCTGCGACCCGGACGACGACGGCCCCGAAATGGCCACAGGCCACCGCGCCGTGCGCGAGGGCAGCCTGGGAATGCGCGTCATCGACGCCGTCATGGCCGGCGGCAAGACGGGCGTGGCGCTGGGGCTCGACATCATCCCCGGCGTGCTCATCATCTGCACGCTGGTGCTCATGCTGACCAACGGCCCTTCGGACGCGGGCGTTTACACCGGCGCCGCCTATGAAGGCGTGAGCTTTTTCCCCTGGCTGGGGCAAAAGCTGTCCTTTCTCATCACGCCGCTGTTCGGCTTTACCAGCACCGAAGGCATCGCCGTCCCCATTACGGCCCTCGGCTCGGCGGGCGCGGCCATTGGCCTGGTGCCCAAGCTGGTGGCCGCCGGCAGCGCCGTCGGGCGCGACGTCGCCGTGTTCACCGCCATGTGTATGTGCTGGAGCGGGTATTTAAGCACCCACATCGCCATGATGAACAACCTCAAATGCGGCAAGCTGGCCGGCCGGGCCATTGTGGCGCACACCATCGGCGGCGTCTGCGCCGGCGTTGCCGCCAACTGGCTGTACCAGCTGTTTGCGCTTTTATAACGGAACGGCGCTGCATTGAAAAATGTAAGCAGGCAACGGAAAAGCGGCAGGGAATCTTCCCTGCCGCTTGCGTTTTTAAAGGGCTGCATTGGGCCGTTATTCTGCAAAAAAACAATAAACCCGCTCGTTGAAGTCCCCGGCTTCTTCATAAGCCGCATGACCCAAAGCGTCATACAAATACAGCTCGCAGCCAAGCGCCGCTGCGATTTCTTCCGACGCCTCGGCGGTGACGATTTTGTCCTGTTTTCCGCCGATCACAAACGTGGGACAGGTGATTTTATACAGCTCGGGGTATGCATTGCAGGTGAGGCAGGCCCGGGCCAGCGCAATGAAACGCTCAAAATCCCGTTTCTTCACCATTCGGGAAAGCAGCGGCATCAGCAGCCGGTACCGTTTCCTGTAGGCGTCTGAATAGGTTTTTTCCAGCATATCGGCCACAAGCGCTTTCCGCTCGCCGGCCTGGGCCATCGCGATCCAGCCGCTGACCGCCTCTTCCATTACGGCGTTTTTGCGCGGCGCCGTAACGCCGAGCGCCAGCCTGCGCACAAGCTGCGGGTGATCGATGGCAAGGTACTGCGCAATCATGCCGCCCTGCGAAACGCCCAGCACATCGGCGCCGCAAAGGCGCAGCTGCCGCATGGCCAGCGCAAGGTCGTTTGCCATATCCCGGATGGTATACCCGTCCGGAATGTCCGCCCGCTTGTCAAAAACGTAGACGGCGTACGCTTTGGCAAAGAGCCGGTACATGCCGGCGAGAGGAAGGGCAAAGCCTTTGACCCTGTTGAAGCTGAGTCCGGGGATCAGCACAAGCGTCCTGTCCCCTTTTCCAAACCGGACATAATCGATCTGCCCCTGCTCCAGCTGGAGCGTCGATGTCTTCACCTGATTTCGCTGCATTTTCTTCCCCTCCACTTCTTTTTTCCATTGTAGCAGGCCGGCCATATTGTGTAAAGTGCGGGGAAACAGGGGTTGCTTTTGCAAAAGTGCTGATCTATAATAAAATTGTATGGGATAAATGCCTATATAGTATTCGATTGCCTCCAAGGAGGGTGATAATAACCGCCGCCCGGCGGTACACATTGTCTTACATTTCCACGCCCCGCGCAGGGGGCAGAAGACAATCACACAAATTGGAGGAAAAAACATGATCAATCTGGAAAAAAACGAACAGCGGCTTGAAAAAGCCGTCGCTCGCGCGCGTGAAAACAACATTGTCATCCCCACCATCGCCCAGATGAAGGACCCGGCCAAGGTTCCCGAAAAAATCAAAGCCAAAATGAAAAAAGCCGGCCTGTGGGATTTTGACCCTGTCAACCTCTTCCGCATCAGCTGGAAGAACGAGCAGAAGATGGAAGGCGGCCTGTACGGCGGCGTCAACTACATCGAGCTGCCGTCCAGCCTGACCGGCGTGCGCGCCCGCATCGTCGCCATGACGGGCAAGTGGTTCCCCACCGGCTGCCACAAGGTAGGCGCCTCTTTTGGCTGCCTGGTCCCCCGCCTGGTCACCGGGCAGTTTGACCCGACCTACCACAAGGCCGTCTGGCCCTCGACCGGCAACTACTGCCGCGGCGGCGCCTTCAATTCCAAGCTGCTGGCCTGCCAGTCGGTCGCCATCCTGCCGGCCGAAATGAGCCGGGAGCGCTTTGACTGGCTGTCCAAAGTGGCCGGCGAAGTCATCGCCACGCCCGGCTGCGAATCCAATGTCAAGGAAATTTTCGATAAAACGTGGGAGCTGCGCAACACCCGCGAAGACGTCGTCATCTTCAACCAGTTTGAAGAAATGGGCAACCACCTGTGGCACTATCATGTCACCGGCGGCGCCATTGCCGAGCTGTTTGAAAGCATTAAGGGCGAAAACGGCCGTCTGGCCGGCGTCTGCTTTACGTCGGGCTCGGCCGGCACGCTGGGCGCCGCCGACTTCCTCAAAGAGCAGTACCCCGGCTGCAAGCTGGCGGTCGGCGAAGCGCTGCAATGCCCCACCCTGTTGGAAAACGGCTTTGGCGGCCACCGCATCGAGGGCATCGGCGACAAGCATGTGCCCTGGATTCACAATGTGAAAAACACCGATATGGTCATCGCCATCGATGATAACGACAGCCAGAACCTTGTCCGCCTGTTCAACGAGCCGCAGGGCCGCGAATACCTGGTCAAGGAAGTGGGCGTCGCCCCCGACTTCGTCGAAAAGCTGGGCTACCTGGGCATTTCCGGCATTGCCAACGTGCTGTGCTGCATCAAGATGGCCAAATATTACGAACTGACCGAAAACGACGTGGTCGCCACCGTGCTGACCGACTCGGCCGAAATGTACCATTCCCGCATTGACGAGCTGCGCGAACAGGACGGCGAGTACAACACCCTGGCGGCCTGCCGCGACTTTAACCTGCACCTGGCTTCCATCCGCACCGACAATATGGAAGAGCTGACCTACCAGGGCAAAAAGCGCATTCACAACCTGAAATATTACACTTGGGTCGAGCAGCAGGGCCGCACGGTCGACGAGCTGAACGCCCAGTGGTACGACGACAATTACTGGACCGGCATCCACCGTCAGAACGAAGAGATCGACCGCCTGATCGAAGAGTTCAACGAGCGCACCGGCGTGCTGGCCAGTCTGTAAGTCCATACCAGAACCGATAAAAAGAGCCTGATTTCAATGAAATCAGGCTCTTTTTGACAAAACGGCTCACCGCACCATCATGACGCCGCCGTCAATGGAAATGGTCTGTCCCGTGATGAACTTTGCGCCTTCACTTGCTAAAAAGGCCATAACCGGCAAAAAGTCGGTCTTGGGGTCCCCCAGCTTGCCGCCCAAACAGATGGTGGCCAGATGGGCGTCCATAGCGGCGACCTGCTCAGGCGGCAGGGCGGCGCGGGTTTTGTCGTACATCGGCGTCCAGATGCAGGGGGCGATGGCATTGACGCGAATGTTGTATTTCATCCATTCCACCGCCAGCGAGCGGGTCCACGCAGTGACGGCGCCCTTGCTCGCGGCGTAAAGCGACTGGCCGGCAGAACCGATATAAGCGCTGGCGCTGGTAAAGTTAAGAATGCTTCCGCCGTGTTCCTTCATATAGGGAAAAACAGCCGCATTGACATAAATGGTGCCGGCTGCGTTGATCTCGAACAGCTGCCGCCATGCCGCGCCGGTAATGGCTTCGGCCGCGCAGTGGGAATCTACCGCCGCGGCATGAATCAAAACGTCGATGCCGCCCAGGTGTCCGGCCGCTTCGTCAACGGCCTTTTTGACCTGCTCCTCATCGGAAATTTCAACCCGGCTAAACCTTGCGCCCGTTTTCTTCGCAATCTCTTCGCCGGCTTTGGCATTTCTGCCGAAGAAGACAAGCTTGGCGCCCAGCTCTGCAAATCCTTCCACCATGCTTTGCCCCATGCCGCTGGTGCCGCCGGTGATGACAATTTTTCTGCCGTCCAGTCTTTCCATGATATACCCTCCTGTTAAGTTGGTGATCACCGGTATTGTAACACTGGAGACAGCGCAAAAGAACGGCCTGTTTGTGCGGGGGTTGGAACCAAAACGGCATACGCTACAGGCTGCGGCTGTGAATGATGTCAATACAGCGCCGGACCTGCCCGGCAACGTCGTGCCGATGATACAGCCCATAAGGGATGGAACCACAACCGCACTCGGCGCAGGGGATAAAACGTAAAAAGGGGTACAGCTCCCGCCAGTCCCCGGTTGCCAGGATAACGGCTTCCCCCTGACTGCAATCATTAAAAATCCGGGGGCTGTATTCAGCGGTGCTTTCCAGAATTGCCGACGGGCAGCGGCGCCGGAGCTCGGCCCGAACGGCATCTGTTGCAGCCGAACGGCCTTCGGGCAGAAAGACAATGCGCCGGCCGGCCAGATCGCCAAACGCCAGCCGCGGCTTTTGGGCCAGAGCGCTGTCCGGAGAAACACCGCAAACCAGCGGCAGGCTGCTGATTTTGACGGCGGAAAGCCCAAACCGGGATGCCAGGGCTTCGTCAAACACATCGACGGCCAGATCGATTTCAACGCCGACGCTGCCCAGCATGGCAAGCAGGTCTGTGTTATCTGTGCCGAAAAAGGTGAGCTGGCTTTTGACATTCCTGAGCGCCGATCTGACGTCGAGCCAGTTGGAAACCAGAAACTGGTGTGCAAAGGTCCCCATCATGCCGATGCGTATGACATCGAGCGCGCTGCGCGCGGCCTGCCTTGCCCGCGCCGCCGCATCGTGGCAGGATTGTATAATGGAGCGGGCGTCCTGCAAAAAGCATCGGCCTGCCTGGGTCAGAGCAACGCCGCGCGGGCTGCGGAAAAACAGCCGCACGCCGAGCTGCGACTCCAGATCCTCTATTCTCTTTTTCACGCCGTTGGCCGAAAGATACAGAAGCTCCCCCGCTTTGTTGAAGCTTCCACAGCTTGCGACACATACAAAGGTGGACAAGTCGTCGAGCAAAAGGCTCACCTGCACTTTCATGGTTCGGACGCAAAACAAAGGACCGGCCGCCCCCGGGAGCGGCCGGCCGTACAGAACATAAAAAGCAGACGCTTTCAGCCCTGCTGCGCAGCGCTTTCCGCGGCAATGAAATCGTCCATTTCACCTTTTTCAAAATAAAAGCCTTCCTCGTGCTTTTCCTGGTCGCGTACGGGCAGAAAAATCGAGAGCTTGACGGCGCGATGGCCGCATTCCGGGCAGCGGTAAGCGATGACGCCGCAGGCGTACATACCGGTGGGAATGTCCGCCTTGCGGCTGACCCGCTTGAGGTTGCGCTTATAATATTCCGGTTCCTTGTGCGAGACATAGTGCCCGACCATCATGGTGGGCAGCGCGTACAGCTGCTTGAAGGTCTGGGTCATTTCGGCCTGGCACTGGCTGCACCAGTCGTCATGAAACATGGCCTTCGCTTTGCGGAACAGTCCCATGGCTTACACCGACCGTTTCTGCGCGGCTTCCAGAACCTCGACCATCGCGTCGGCCTTGGAAATGCCGGTCAGGATATAGTCGCTGTCCATGCGCCAGCGCTTGTTGGAAGTAAAGGTGTTGACGCGCACCTTGGTGCCGTCAACGGTAAAGAGAAAGCTGACACGGCTGCTGCCGCGCATAAAGCCGGAGCCGGACGCGCCGTCGTCAACCCACAGCTTGGAAATCCGGCTGGCCGGCACGCGATAGGGGCAGGTCGGGTTCCACAAAAAGAGCATGGCCAGCTCGCCGTGCTCGGCGTCCACCATGACGACGAGGCTGCCGCTGGTAAAGGTGCTGTTGCGCACAAAGCCGCTCTGCTGAAGGCTGGCCTGAAAAGCCTTGAGGTTTTTCTTGAAAATGGCCTTGCCGCCAAAAATCCACCATACAAAAGAGAGGGCGGTAGGGCCCATGAGCAGTACGACCGCCATAGTCCCCTTGGGGAAAAAGCGCACGCTGAGCCAGCCGCAGAGGAAGATGAGGACGATGGGGATTAAAAAGTACGCCAGCGCATAAGGGATATTGACCTTTTTAACCGGTTGGGACTGCATAGGATTTCTCCTGCCTTTCTCATATCTCATATTTTGAACGGGAGATGCTTACTCCCATTCGGACACCTGTTTCTGCTTGCTTTTGCGCTGGAAAAAGGCGGGGAAAACCCCCAGCTTGGAGCCCGCCATGTGCAGCAGCGGGAAACTGAAAAGAACGGTCAACACCTGAATCACCGACGTGGGGCGTTCGTTATAGTCCTCCTGGCTCATGACGCCGCCATTGCCCAGCATATCCACATAGAAATCGGTGCGGCTCAGCCGTTCGGAATACTCGATCTGGCCGAGAAAGTAGCTGTCTTCACTCAAATCCTCATACACCAGCCGGCCGACCGGCAGGGTGGCGTCGCCGCTGTAAATGCTGTCGCCGGAGTTCTGCACCGAATCGATGTTGATGCAGGCGGCCACCCGCTCGCCCGAGGGCAGCGTCAGCGCGTGCATATAGCGGCCGTTGTGGTATCCGCCGCCGCGGTTGCGATATTCGATGCCGGGGGAAATAACGGTAAAGGTCTCATGCGCGAGCAAATCGGAAATATTCTGGGCGCGAAAAACCGACTCATCCGCCGTACCGCCGATGTCGCCCGCCGCCACCGTGTGCTCGGCCACATAGGATTCATAGGCATCAGGCAGAAAAAAATTCGCGGCTTTAACGGTGAGAAAGCTGAGAAGAACGCCCAGCGCCAGACAGAGCCAGATGTCAAACCGCAGACGGCGGTACCGCATCGCTCATCCCTCCAAATCGCAGATTGGCGCGGCCGGCGCGCCTGTGACGGCTTTATTATACCATCGCCCGCAGGGATTTGTCATGTAGCGTGCAGACGATTTAGCGAAAAAATTATATGCGGAAATCGTTCATATTGCCAATTGTACGGGCCGCCCGCCGCAGCCGGGCGCATCCCTTGCACCGCAGGCAAAAGCGCGCAGAATATAGCGCGCGGCAGCGGGCGGCCTGTCAAACAGGCAGGGCAACCTGTACAAAAAAGGGGGGACAAGTTTGGGCGCTCTTTTACAGGGCGCGCCATTGACGAAACAAAATATTGTGGTTATAATGAAAAAGCACACTATATGGGTGTGCTTTTTTCAGGGAGAAGGGGGCGAGGCCTCCTGTCACACAGTTTTATGGAGGTAACGCCATGTTTCAGTTTATCCGGAAAAGGGACGGCCGCGAGGTCCCTTACGATATCGAAAAAATAGCCGTCGCCATCAACAAGGCGATGCAGGCTTCGGGGCGCCGCTCGGCTGAAGAGGAAAGCCGGCGTCTGGCCGGCATTGTAGAGCAGCGCCTGTCCGAAGCCTTCCAGGACAAGGCGCCCGGCGTCGAGGACATTCAGGACGTCGTCGAGGTCGTTTTGATGGAAAACGGCTATGCTATGGTTTCCAAAAAATACATCATTTACCGCGCGCAGCGCAGCCGCGCCCGCGAGATGAACACCAATCTGATGCGCGTGTACAACGAGATCACCTTTGCCGACGCCGAGGACAGCGACTTAAAGCGCGACAACGCCAATGTCGACGGCGACACGGCCATGGGCACCATGCTCAAATACGGGTCCGAGGGCGCTAAGGACTTCTACGAAAAATACATCCTGTCCCCCGAGCAGTCGCGCGCGCACCGCGAAGGCGACATTCATATTCACGACTTCGATTTTTACACCCTGACGACGACCTGCTGCCAGATCGATCTGGAAAAGCTGTTCAGCGGCGGGTTTTCCAACGGCCACGGCTTTCTGCGCGAGCCGAACGACATCATTTCCTACGGCGCGCTGGCCTGTATCGCCATTCAGGCCAACCAGAACGACCAGCACGGCGGGCAGAGCATCCCCAACTTTGACTACGCGCTGGCCAAAGGGGTCACCAAGACCTTCCGCCGCCTGTACGCCGCCAACTTTTCAAAGGCCGCCGTGCTTTTGCAGCCCGGCCTGAAGGATCGCCAGGCCGATTTGCGCCACGCCTTCAAGCAGCTGTGGAAGGAGGGGAAACCCTTCCCGCAGATTGAGATGACCGACGCCTTCCGCGCCTGCGAGCAGGAAATCGCCGAGCGCTTCGGCATCGACGGCGCTGTGCTCGAAAAGGTCAAGAGCTTTGCCTATGAAAACGCCCTGACCGAAACCGACAAAACGACCTTCCAGGCCATGGAGGCGCTGGTGCACAACCTCAACACCATGCATTCCCGCGCCGGCTCGCAGACGCCGTTTTCGTCCATCAACTACGGGCTGGACACGACGCCCGAGGGACGTATGGTCATCAAAAACGTGCTGCTGGCCACCGAGGCCGGCCTGGGCCACGGCGAAACCCCCATTTTCCCCATTCAGATTTTCCGCATCAAGGATGGCATCAGCCTAAACCCTGAAGACCCCAACTACGACCTTTTCAAGCTGGCCTGCCGCGTCAGCGCCAAGCGCCTGTTCCCCAACTTCTCCTTTATCGACGCGCCCTTTAACCTGCAATATTACAAGCCCGGCCACCCCGAGACCGAGATTTCGTATATGGGCTGCCGCACCCGCGTCATGGGCAACGTCTACGACCCCGAGCGCGAAATCAGCTTTGGCCGCGGCAACCTGTCCTTTACCTCGATCAACCTGCCGCGCATCGCCATCAAAAGCGGCGGCAACATCGACTGGTTCTTTGAAGAGCTGGAGCGCAAGATGGATCTGGTGTCCAAGCAGCTGCTCGACCGCTACCAGATCATTTCGCGCAAAAAGGTCCGCAACTTCCCCTTCCTGATGGGGCAGGGGGTGTGGATCGACTCGGAAAAGCTCGGGCCGGACGATACGGTCGGCGAGATTTTAAAGCATGGGACCTTCTCCATCGGCTTTATCGGCCTGGCCGAAACGCTGGTCGCCCTGACGGGCAAGCACCACGGCGAATCACAGGAATCGCGCAATCTGGGCCTTGACATCGTCGGCTTTATGCGCGACTATCTCGACCGCCTCAGCCAGAAGGAAAAGCTCAATTTCACCCTGCTGGCCACCCCGGCCGAGGGACTGTCCGGCCGCTTTGTGCGCATGGACAAAAAGAAATTCGGCATCATCCCCGGCGTCACCGACCGCGACTATTACACCAACAGCTTCCATGTTCCCGTCTATTACCCCATTTCCGCCTTTGAAAAGATTCAGATTGAAGCGCCCTATCACGCCCTGACCAACGCCGGGCACATCACTTATGTCGAGCTGGACGGCGACCCCACCCAGAACCTCGAAGCGTTCGAGCGCATTGTGCGCTGTATGCACGACGCCGGCGTGGGCTACGGCTCGATCAATCACCCGGTCGACCGCGACCCGGTGTGCGGCTATACCGGCATCATCGGCGACGAATGCCCCTGCTGCGGCCGCCGTGAAAACGAGCCGGGCCCGAAGATCGAACGCATCCGCCGCATCACCGGCTATCTGGTCGGCACGCTCGACCGCTTCAACGACGCCAAGCGCGCCGAAGAGCATGACCGCGTCAAGCACAATGTCTGAGCCGGTCATTCACGTGGCCGGCATCGTCGGCGATTCCATCACCGACGGCCCCGGCATCCGCCTGGCAGTGTTCGTGCAGGGCTGCCCGCACCATTGCAAGGGCTGCCACAACCCCGAAACCCATCCGTTTGAGGGCGGCGAGCCGTACACGGCGGCGGCGCTGCTGGAAAAGGTGGACAAGAACCCCCTTTTGTCCGGTGTGACCCTGTCGGGCGGCGAGCCCTTCTGCCAGGCGGCGGCGCTGCTGCCGCTGGCCGAAGGGGTGCGCGCGCGCGGGCTGGAATTGTGCGCCTACAGCGGCTGGACCTATGAGCAGCTTTTGCAGCAGGGGGGCGACAGGGAAGCGCTGCTGCGGCAGTGCCATGTGCTGGTCGACGGCCCCTTTATCCTGGCCGAGCGCAGCCTTTCGCTGCGCTTTCGCGGCTCGAAAAACCAGCGGATCATTGACGTGCAGCGCTCGCTGCGCGAAGGAGCCGCCGTTTTGATGCAGGACGGCCGCTGGCAGTAAGGGCGCTGCCGCGTTCAAAGGGAACTTTGCAAGATAACACAAAAAAATCGCGCGGCTGGACAGGCCGCGCGATTGTTTTTTATACCGGGTTCGTGGTAAGATGATGTCAGTATACACGGGCAAATGGAATTCCGGCCGTTTGCCGGCGGCGTTCTATCGGACAGGAGAGGATAAACATGAAAAGCTATAAAATTGCCGTTATCGGCGGCGACGGCATCGGCCCCGAGGTCGTGCGCGAAGGGGTGAAGGTTCTGCGCCGTGCGTCCCGGCTTGACGGCGGGTTTTCCTTTGATTTTACCGGCTTTCCCTGGGGCTGTGAATATTACCGCAAGACGGGCCGCATGATGCCCGAGGACGGCCTTGCACAGCTGCGCGCCTTTGACGCGATCTTCCTCGGCGCCGTCGGCGCCCCCGGCGTGCCGGACGACGTGTCCCTGCACGGGCTGCTGCTCGCCATCCGCCGCGGGTTTGACCAGTATGTCAACCTGCGCCCCATCCGGCTGCTGCGCGGGGCGGAAAGCCCCGTCAAAAACGCCCGGCGCGAGGATATTGACATGATTTTCATCCGCGAAAACAGCGAAGGGGAATACGCCGGCCTCGGCGGCCGGATGTACGCCGGGCAGGAGCAGGAGTTTGTCACGCAGACCGGCGTTTTTTCACGCCGCGGCACCAGCCGCATCATCCGCTACGCCTACGAAACGGCGCGTGCGCAGAAAAAGAGCCTGACCAGCATCAGCAAAAGCAATGCGCTCAACTATTCGATGGTCTACTGGGATGAAATTTTCCGCGAAATCGGCCGGGAATACCCCGACGTCGAAACAAAAACCTACCTGGTCGACGCCGCCAGTATGCTGATGGTCACCCATCCCGAGCGCTTTGAGGTGGTCGTGGCATCCAACCTGTTCGGCGATATTCTGACCGACCTGGGCGCCGCCATTGCCGGCGGCATCGGGCTGGCGGCCGGCGCCAACTTAAACCCCGAGCGGCGCTTCCCCTCGATGTTCGAGCCCATTCACGGCTCGGCGCCCGACATCGCGGGCAAGGGGCTGGCCAATCCGCTGGCCGCCATCTGGTCGGCGAGCCAGATCCTCGACTTTTTCGGCTATGAACGGTGGGGCGCGCGGGTGCTGGCGGCAATGGAAGCCGTTTTGCAGGATAAAAAAACCTTGACGCCCGACATGGGCGGCAGCGCCGGCACCGCGCAGGTGGGGGACGCTGTGGCCCAAGCGCTGTAATACATATTATCAGGAAAGGGAGAAGCACTATGTTCAACATCATCCTGGCACAGTTTAAGCATGAAACCAACACGTTTTCCAGCAAAAAGACCGATTTTAACTGTTATCTCAGCCGCGAATATGTAGAAGGTGAAGAGATTCTGCGTTACTATGCCGGAACCCACAGCGAAATGGGCGGCTTTTTGGATGTTCTGGCCGGGCAGGACGACGTCCGGCTCATCCCTTCGGTCGCCGCCAACGCCATCCCTGCCGGCCCGGTGACGGCCGACGTATGGCGCCGCATCCGCGACATGGTGCTGGAAACCATCGGGCAGGCCGAAAAGGCCGACGCCGTGCTTTTGTGCCTGCACGGCGCTATGGTCACCGAACTGAGCGAAGACGGCGAAGGCGATCTGCTGGCCGAGATCCGCGCCGCCGTCGGGGCGGATGTTCCCATCATGGCCACGCTCGACCTGCACGCCAACATCACGGAAAAAATGCTGGCCAACTGCGACGTATTCTGCCCCTACCGCGGCTACCCACACGCCGATTTGTACGAGCGCGGGCTGGAAGCGGCCAACCTGCTGCTGCGCACGCTGCGCGGCGAAATCAAACCGGCCATGCGCTGGGCAAAACGCCCCTTCCTGGTGGCCGCCGTGCCGACCGCCATGCCCGCCATGCAAAAGCATGTGCAGCGCGCCGCCGGCTTTGAAAAGGAACCGGGCGTGCTGTCCGTTTCCATCGGGCACGGCTTTTTCTGCGCCGACATTCTGGAAGCCGGCCTGACCACGCTCGCCGTCACCGACGGCGACGCCGCGCGCGCCCAGGAGATCGCCGATGCGCTGGCCGACGGCATCTGGCCCGACCGCGCGCTGCTCCAGCGCCGCTTTTACACGCCGGAAGAGGCCATCGAAGAGGCCCGGCGCGAAAATGTCTGGCCCGTCATTTTTGCCGACGTGGCCGACAACCCCGGCGGCGGCTCGACGGGCGACGGAACCCATCTGCTGCGCGCCATGCTCAAAGCAGGGGTGCGCGACGCGGCCGTGGCGCTCATCTGCGACCCTGAATCGGTCGCTATGGCCGAAAAGGCCGGCGTGGGCAACGTGGTTCACCTGCGTCTGGGCGGCAAGCAGCGCCCGGAGATTCTCGGCGGCCCCATCGAATGCGACGCCTATGTCAAGTCGCTGAACGACGGCAAGTACATCAACGACGGCCCGATGGGCGGCGGTATGCCCATGGATTTGCAGAAGACGGCGGTTGTCGTCGTCGACGGCATTGAAGTCATCGTGTCGTGCAACGTCACCCAGACATATGACGTGCAGGTTTTCCGCTCACACGGCATCGAACCGCGCAAGCGGAAAATCGTCGTCGTCAAATCGGCCGTCCATTTCCGCGCCGCTTTCGAGCCGCTGGCCAAAAAGGTATATGACATCGAATGCCCCGGGCTCATGCCGCAGAACCCCAAAGCCATGACTTATACGCATCTGCGCCGCCCCATCTATCCGCTGGACGAAATGTAAAAAACCGCATAGGCTGATGGTGGGAGTGATTGCATGAACACCATCAGCCTGTGTATGATCGTCCGCGACGAGGAGCAGACGCTGGAGCGCTGCCTGCATTCGGCCGCCCCGATTGCCGACGAAATTGTGCTGGTCGACACGGGATCGGTCGACAAAACAGTAGAAATCGCAGAAAAATATACAAACAGGATTTATCATTTCGACTGGATCGACGATTTTGCCGCCGCGCGGAACTTTGCTTTTGACCAGGCACACAGCGATTATTGCCTGTGGCTGGACGCCGATGACGTTTTGCCGCAGGCCAGCGTCCGGGAAATCAAGCGGCTCAAGAGCGAGATGCCGCCCGACACCGACGTTGTGATGATGCCGTATCATGTCGGCTTCGACCCGTCGGGCGCGCCGACCTTTACCTACTACCGCGAGCGGCTGATCCGCCGCGCCGCCGGGCTGCGGTGGATTGGGGCAGTGCACGAGGTCATCACCCCGCAAGGAAAAGTGCTTTACAGCACAGCGGCTGTCGAACACCACAAGGAAAAGCCGCCCGAACCGGGACGAAACCGGCGCATTTTTGAGAAAATGATGGCGCAGGGCCAGAGCCTGGACGCACGCCAGCAGCTTTATTACGCCCGCGAGCTGCTGGAAGCAGGGGAAGCGGCCTGTGCCGCTCCGCTGTTTGAAGCGCTGATTGCGCAAAAAGAAGCCTGGGCGCCCAACCGAATCGACGCCTGCGTGCAGCTGTCAGCCTGTTTTCAGCGGCTGGGGCAGCGTGAAAAGGCGCTTTCCCCCCTGCTTCAGGCATTGCGTTTTGCCCCGCCGCGCGCCGAGCTGTGCTGCCAAATCGGGAATTGGTTTCTGGATGACGGTCAGCCGAAAACAGCGGCCTTTTGGTATCAGGCGGCGCTCAACTGCCCGGATGACAGCCGGGAAGGCGGGTTTTCCACCCCTGACTGCCGGGGGTATATTCCGCTCATGCAGCTGTGCGTCTGCTATGATCGCATGGGCAATACGCGTGAAGCGGCACAATATAATGAACGAGCCGGCGCGCTTAAGCCGCAGTCGGAAGCGTATTTGCAGAATGTGCGGTACTTTAAAAGCAAGGGAATATAAAGCTTTTTGGCTTTACAAAAAGCGCCTCTGAATATGCACCGGCGGCGGGGCCTGCCGGCCCCAACAAGCCGGGCGCAAAAAGGAAGAATGCATAAAATATGAAAATACTCATCGCGCCCTCCGCCCGTTTAACCGCAGGCGCTTAAACGGGAACCCGAATAAAAAACTCGCTCGGG
>CANEGK010000036.1 GCA_947427035.1 uncultured Clostridium sp. | reverse complement strand
CCGCCGAGCGAGAGAAATGAAACGGGGCCCCTGAAAAGTCCGCAGACTTTTTGGGAAAGCATCGTATCCGCCCAGCGGATACGATGCGAAACGCCGGCCGGTGCCGGCGGACGCGCAGGCGGGCTGAGCCCGCCGAGCGAGAGAAATGAAACGGGGCCCCTGAAAAGTCCGCAGACTTTTTGGGGATCGAAGAGGTTAGATAAATGATACTGTGCATTGTTTTTGCTCCATGCAAGGTTTGAGGACGCTGCATGGAGGATAGACCCCGTCCTCGGACTTTGCATTTTTGATCGATAAAAATCAAAGGAGCAAAGTCAATCATGAAAAAAGAATATAAAGAGCTGAAGTCTTATCTTCTGCTGTGGGGGACCCAGTCCCTTTCCACTCTGGGCAGCGGCATGACCAGCTATGCGCTGGTGCTGTGGCTGTATCTGCAAAGCGGATCGGCGCTCAAAACCGCGCTTTTGTCCATCTGCTCGTACGCCCCGTATGTGATTACGAGCATTTTCGCCGGGGCTTTGAGCGACCGTTGGGACAAAAAACGCACCATGCTGGCCTGCGATTTCCTGGCGGCCCTGAGTACGGCTCTGGTGTTCGTACTCATTAAAACCGGCAGTCTGCGCGTCTGGCACCTGTATGCTCTCAATGCGCTTAACGGCCTTATGAACACCGTCCAGCAGCCGGCCAGCGAGGTGACGACAACGCTGCTCATTCCCAAGGCGCTGTACCAGAAAACCAGCGGCCTGCGATCCTTTTCGCAGTCGCTCAATTCCATTCTGACGCCCATATTGGCGACCGCCCTCTTTTCCTTTGCCGGCATCGAACTTGTCATAGCGGTCGACCTGATTACCTTTGCGGCCGCTTTTCTGACCCTGTGGCTTTTGATATCGGCGCCCGAAAACGGCGGCGCGGAAAAGCCGAAGGAGCCGCTGCTCGCGTCGGCTCGGACAGGGCTTGCCTGGCTGGGGAAAAGCCCGCTCATTCTCAACCTGATTCTCTTTCTGGCGGGCATCAATCTGGTGGCTTCGGTTTACAGCGCCGCCCTGCCCGCCATGCTTTTGTCCAGGCCGAACGGCGGAGAAGGCGTTTTGGGGGTCGTCAATGCCTGTGCCGGCGCTGCCACGCTGCTCGGCAGTGTGATTGTCGCCCTGTTGCCCGCACCAAAAAATCGGGTCAGAACCATTTGCCTTTCTCTTTTGCTGTCAATGAGCACGGAAAACTTTATGCTCGCCTTTGGACGCAGCCCCTTTATCTGGTGCGCCGGCGCTGTGGCCGGCTGGCTGATGATTCCGGTGATGAACGCCAATATGGACGTCATCTTCCGCAGCACCATTCCCCCGGACATGCAGGGGCGTGTGTATTCGTGCCGCAATACCCTGCAATTTTTCACCATTCCGGTCGGCTATTTGCTGGGCGGGTTTTTGGTGGACGGCGTCTTTGAGCCGCTGATGGCCGCGCAGCCGGCCGGCGCTTTGCTGCCGCGGCTTTTCGGCAGCGGAAAGGGCGCGGGCGCAGCTCTGCTGTTTTTTGTCATCGGCCTGGCTGGCGTGGCGATCTGCCTGCTGTTCAGCCTGATTTTAAAAAAATACAAGTGGAGCGATCCGGACTGATCGCTCCGCGCCAGCACCGGCTTTCGGGCCGGCCGGGCAGCCGCCCCAGGGGCGGCTGCCTTCTTTTGCGTGCTAATACGCTAGCGCACAACCCGGTATTTTTAAAGCGCTTTCCCCAAAAAAGAGCATTTCTTTTTTTGTCTTTCCTGCAATGGAACAAAATTTTTGTTATTTTCTTGTCGAAAAGTCGACTTTTGCCGTTGACAAACGGAGTGTAGTGTCATACAATGAAACCGATAAAAGAGTATATATTTCCTGGCTTTCCCCGACGCGCTGTGATTGAAAACCGACGCAGGCCGGCTTTGTCACCGTCGGGCTTTTTGTGCCGTCTGGCGTGTCGCTTCTGTCAATTGACGGATAACACATATAGAAAAGAAAACGGACCAGAGAAGGAGAGAATCATGAACACCCAAGAACTGTACCAGACAGCAGACGCGATTCTGGATCGCTGCGGACGGGAGGAACGCAACGTCATCGCGGTACTGCAGGGCATTCAGGAGCATTACCGGTATCTGCCGCGCGAGCTTTTCCCCTATCTTGCAGAAAAAATGCATGTGAGCGAGGCCCGGCTTTACAGCGTCGCGACCTTTTATGAAAACTTCTCCCTTGACCCCAAGGGGCATTTTGTCATCAAGGTGTGCGACGGCACGGCCTGCCATGTCCGCAAGTCCATCCCCATCCTCGAGCGCCTGCGCTCCGAGCTGAATCTGAGCGATAAAAAGGTGACGACCGACGATTTGAGTTTCACCGTCGAGACCGTTTCCTGTCTGGGCGCGTGCGGCCTGGCCCCCGTCATCACCGTCAACGACAAAGTACACCCCGGCATGACGCCCGACAAGGCTTCGGAGCTCATCCAACAGTTGAGGGAGGAACTGCAAAATGCTTAAAACCAGAGCGGATCTTGACGCGCTGCGCGCCCAGTACAGCGCCGCCGCCGCGGCCGAGGAAAAGAAAATTCTCGTCTGCGCGGGCACCGGCTGCGTTTCCAGCGGCTCTTTGGATATTTTTGACCGCCTGCGCCAGCTGATGCAGCAGCGCGGCGTCGCCTGTTCGGTCGAATTGCAGAAGGAACCCCACGAGCACACGGTCGGCATGAAAAAGAGCGGCTGCCACGGCTTTTGCGAAATGGGTCCGCTGGTGCGCATCGAGCCGCAGGGCTGGCTGTATACCAAGGTCAAGCTGGACGACTGCGAAGAAATTATTGATCGCACCATCATACGCGGCGAGCATATCGAGCGCCTGGCCTATCAGAAGGACGGCACCGTGCATAAAGAGCAGGAAGACATTCCGTTTTATAAAAAGCAGACCCGCCTGGTGCTGGAGCACTGCGGGCACATCGACGCCACTTCGATCGACGAGTATCTGGCCATCGGCGGCTACACCGCCTTTGAAAAGGCGCTTTTCGACATGACGGCCGATGACATCATCAACGAAATCACCGAATCCAACCTGCGCGGCCGCGGCGGCGGCGGCTTCCCCACCGGCCGCAAATGGTCGCAGGTCCGGCGGCAGAAGGAGCCGCAGAAGTACGTCGTCTGCAACGGCGACGAGGGCGACCCCGGCGCGTTTATGGACCGCAGCATTATGGAGGGCGACCCCCACCGTATGCTCGAGGGCATGATGATCGCCGGCGTGGCCTGCGGTGCGAGCGAGGGCTATATTTATGTCCGCGCCGAATACCCCATGGCGGTCAGCCGCCTGCAAAACGCCATCGAGCAGGCCAACGCCTGCGGCCTGCTGGGCGAAAACATTCTGGGCACCGGCTTCAGCTTCCAGCTGCACATCAGCCGCGGCGCGGGCGCTTTTGTCTGCGGCGAGGGCAGCGCCCTGACCGCGTCCATCGAAGGCAAGCGCGGTATGCCGCGCGTCAAGCCGCCCCGCACCGTCGAGCACGGGCTGTTTGACAAGCCGACCGTTTTGAACAACGTTGAAACCTATGCCAACGTCCCCTTAATCATCAACCGCGGCGCCGCATGGTATAAAACCATCGGCCCTGAAAACAGCCCGGGCACCAAAGCTTTTGCTCTGACCGGCAACATCGTCAACACCGGCCTTATCGAAGTGCCTATGGGCACCACGCTGCGCGAAATCATCTTTGAAATCGGCGGCGGTATGCGCGACGGCGGCGAGTTCAAGGCCGTGCAGATAGGCGGCCCTTCGGGCGGCTGCCTGACGAGCGAGCATCTTGACATGCCGCTCGACTTCGATTCGCTCAAAAAGGCCGGCGCCATGATAGGATCCGGCGGCCTGGTCGTCATGGATCAGCACACCTGCATGGTCGAGGTCGCGCGCTTTTTCATGAACTTCACCCAGAACGAATCGTGCGGCAAGTGCGTGCCCTGCCGCGAGGGCACCCGCCGTATGCTGGAAATCCTGGAGCGCATCGTCGCCGGCAACGGCCGTGACGGCGACATCGAGTTGCTGCTGGAGCTGGCCGACACCATCACCAACACGGCGCTGTGCGGCCTGGGCAAGTCAGCCGCCCTGCCCGTTGTCAGCACCATCAAAAACTTCCGCGACGAGTACGAGGCGCACATTTACCAGAAGCGCTGCCCGACCGGCAACTGCCGCAAGCTCAAGCGCATTCACATCGACCCCGAGCTGTGCAAGGGCTGTTCCAAGTGCTCGCGCGGGTGCCCTGTCGGCGCCATTTCGGGCGTTATCAAGCAGCCGTTCGTCATTGATCAGGAAAAATGCATCAAGTGCGAGGCATGTGTCAGCACCTGCCCGTTCCATGCGATCAAGGAGGACTAACCCATGCTGAATAAAGAAACCATGCTGATAGACGGCATCCCCGTTGAAATCAACGGCGAGAAAAACCTGCTTGAGCTTATCCAAAAGGTCGGCATCGACCTGCCCACCTTCTGCTATCATTCCGAGCTTTCTGTGTACGGCGCCTGCCGCATGTGTATGGTGGAAAATGAGCGCGGCGGGCTCGAGGCCGCCTGCTCGACGCCGCCGCGCGCCGGTATGAGCATCCGCACCAATACCGAGCGCCTGCGCAAATACCGCCGCGTCATTTTGGAGCTGCTGCTCGCCAACCACTGCCGCGACTGCACGACCTGTGAAAACAACGGCCAGTGCAAGCTTCAGTCGCTCGCCAAGCGGTTTAATATCGACGGCGTGCGCTTTCCCAATACGGCGGCCGAGCCGAACATTGAAGGCTCGAGCGTCAGCATTGTGCGCGACCAGAACAAATGCATCCTGTGCGGCGACTGCGTGCGCATGTGCAACGAGGTGCAAAATGTCGGCGCCATCGACTTTGCCCGCCGCGGCAGCAAGATGACCATCAGCACCGCCTTCGACATACCGCTGGCCGAATCGCCCTGCGTCGGCTGCGGCCAGTGCGCCGCCGTCTGCCCCACCGGCGCCATTGTCGTCAAGAACGACGTGGAAAAGGTGTGGCGCGCACTCGACGACAAAAGCACCAAGGTCAGCGTACAGATTGCGCCGGCCGTCCGCGTTGCGCTGGGCCAGGCCTTCGGTCTGCCGTCCGGCGAGAACTCCATGGGCAAAATCGTTGCCGCTTTGCGCCGCATGGGCTTTGACAGTATCTTTGACACCTCGACGGGCGCC
Source organism: uncultured Clostridium sp. (assembly GCA_947427035.1). Taxonomy (GTDB): domain Bacteria; phylum Bacillota; class Clostridia; order Oscillospirales; family Butyricicoccaceae; genus Ventrousia. The sequence continues at coordinate 22,828 of CANEGK010000036.1, read as the reverse complement.
GACCTGACCGTTCTGGAAGAGTCCAACGAGCTGGCCGGCCGTTTGGAAGAGGGCGGGCACGACATGCCGTTGTTCTCGTCCTGCTGCCCGGCGTGGGTCCGCTTCTGCGAAACCAAATACCCCGAGCTCATGGCCAATGTATCGACCTGTAAAAGCCCGATGCAGATGTTTTCGGCCGTCATCCGCGAGCAGGCCCGCGCTTCGAGCCGCCGGCACGTCCACGTCGCCGTCATGCCCTGCACCGCAAAGAAGTTCGAGGCCCGCCGCGACGAGTTCAAGACCGACGGCGTGGCCGATGTCGAATATGTCCTGACCACACAGGAGCTTATTCGCATGATCCGCGAATCCAACCTCGTCTTCTCCGAGCTCGAGCCCGAGGCCGTCGACATGCCCTTTGGCACCATGACGGGCGCCGGCGTCATCTTCGGCGTCACCGGCGGCGTCACCGAAGCGGTTCTGCGCCGCCTGGCGTCGGACAAGAGCAATTCCGGCCTCATGCGTCTGGCCTATACCGGTGTGCGCGGGCTGGAAGGCGTCAAGGAAACGACCATCGATGTCGGCGGCAAAGAGGTGCGCATCGGCGTTGTCAGCGGACTCAACAATGCCAGCCGGCTCATCGAGCGCATCCGCGCGGGCGAGCACTTCGATTTTGTCGAGGTCATGGCCTGCCCCGGCGGCTGCATCAATGGCGGCGGTCAGCCCTTTGTCCCGGCCGCAGAAAAGGCACAGCGCGGCGCCGGCCTGTATGCGGCCGACAAGCTGTGCAGCATTAAGCGCTCGGAAGAAAATCCGCTCATGATGTCTCTGTACGGCGGCCTGCTTAAGGGCCGTGTGCATGAGCTTCTGCACGTTCATTACGGCGCTGCCGGAGAGGAGAAGTAAAAATGGTCGAGGTCAACGTCTGTATCGGCACGGCGTGCCATCTGCGCGGCTCTTATAACGTTGTACAGGCTTTTCAGCAGCAAATCGAGCAAAACAGCCTGCACGAAAAGGTTGACTTTAAAACCTCGTTCTGTATGCGCGAGTGCCATGGCCAGGGCGTCGCCGTCTCGGTCAACGGCCAGCACTACAGCGTCGAAGCCGGCAAGGCGCGCGAGTTTTTCTGTTCTACCGTCCTGCCGCTTACTGAATAAATTGCCAAACATGCGGCAGCGCGCCCACAGGCGCGCTGCCGCGCTGTCGCTATGGAGGAAATCTATGCTGGTTGTTTCTGTTTGCATTGGCAGTGCCTGCCACCGCCGCGGTTCGTATGACATTTTAAACCGCCTGAAGGAGCTGGCCGCCGAACGCGGCGTGGGGGACAAAGTCACTATCGCGCCCATGTTTTGCCTGGGCGAATGCCAGAACGGCGTCAGCGTCAAGGTGGGCGAAAAGCTGTGCCTCGGCATGACGCGCGACAACGTCGACGCATTGTTTGAGCAGACCATCCTGCCCCTGCTCGGCTGACGGGAGGGCCTTATGGGTATTTTACAGTTTGAAAGCGTCAACTGCCGCGATTGCTGCAAGTGCATCGGCGTCTGCCCTGTCAAGTCCATCGAGGTTAAAAACCACCAGGCCATGGTGGTCGAGCGCGACTGCATTCTGTGCGGCAACTGCACGGTGGTCTGTCCCCAACATTTAAAGCACGGGCAGAGCGGCGTCGGCCGCGTGCAGGGGCTTTTGGCAGAGGGGCGCACGGTGATAGCCAGCGTCGCACCGTCCTACGCCGCGTGGTTTGCGGGCTGCGGCTTTGGCGCGCTGCGCCGCGCCCTTTTGCAGCTCGGGTTTTCCGACGCCGCCGAAACGGCCGCGGGCGCATACATCGTCAAAACCGAGTATGAAGAGCTGCTGCGCCGCGCCAATGGCCGGGCCATTGTCTCGTCCTGCTGCCCGACGGTCAACGCCTATGTGCAGAAGCACTGCCCCGAGGCGCTGCCCTTTTTAGCGCCCGTCGTCACCCCCTTGCAGGCGCACGCGCGGCTCCTTCACGAAAGCAGCCCTGACGCCGCTGTCGTGTTCATCGGCCCCTGCCTGTCCAAAAAGGACGAATGTCTGCGCGATTCGGCGCACCTGGCGTGCGCCCTCACCTTTGACGAACTGGAGGAGTGGATGCGTGAGCGCGGCGTGTCCATCGAGCCGGAGGCCGACGGCGCGCATTATCTGTCGCGCTTCTTCCCCGTTTCGGGCGGCATTTTGAAGACCATGTCGCACCAAAATGGCGTTCGGTACCTCGCCGTCGACGGCCCGGAAAATTGCATGGCCACCCTGCGCGATGTTGCCGCGGGCAAGCTGGGAGGCTGCTTTGTCGAAATGAGCTTTTGCACCGGCGGCTGCATCGGCGGGCCGGCTTTCCGCTCGCGCGGCAGCTCGCTGGCCGTTTCCGGCCTGCGGGTGGCTGAAGACGCGCTGGGGTCCGACGCCGGCGAAGTACCGGGCGCGGCCCCTGATTTTGACCTGCCGGCTCCCGCCGGCCTGACGGCCGCCTTCCGCGACGAGCAGGTGTGTTATGGTATGCCGACCGAGGCGCAAATTGCCGCCATCTTTAAGAAGATGGGCAAGGAAGGCCCTGCCGACGAGCTCAACTGCGGCATGTGCGGCTATCCGTCCTGCCGCGACAAGGCCATTGCCGTACACATGGGCCGGGCCGAAATCACCATGTGTATGCCTTATATGAAAAAGCGCGCCGAATCCTTTTCCGACAAAATCATCAACATCACCCCTAACGCCATTGTGGCCGTCGACCTGTATCTCAATGTCCAGCAGATCAACGCGGCGGCGTGTGAGCTGGTCTCCGTCGCCCCTGCCGACGTGCTGGGGCAGCCGGTCAGCCGGCTGATGGATGAGTTTGACTTTGTCGACATGATTTCATCCGGCCGGCAGAGCGCGCAGAAATACGCCTTTCTGGCCGAATACAACCTGTACCTTCAGCAGTCCTTCCACTACGACCAGAGCAGCGGCATTGTCATCTGCATCATGAAAAATATCACCCGCGAAAAGCAGAAGCAGAACCGGCTCAAGCAGCATAAAACCCAGGTGGCCAGCATGGCCGACGACATCGTCGAGCGCCAGCTGCACCTGGTGCATGAAATCGCCTCGCTGCTGGGCGAGTCGGCCGCCGAGACCAAAATCGCCGTCTCCGAGCTCAAAGAGGCCGTCATGCTGGAAAACGAGGAGCAGTAGCCCATGGACAGCCTGTATATTGAATACGGCCGGTGCAGCGTCAACAAGCATGACGAGTCACTGTGCGGCGATTCGTGCAGCCTGCTGCGCGAGGCCGGCGGAAAACTGACCGCCGTTTTGTCCGACGGGCTGGGCAGCGGCGTCAAGGCCAACATTCTTTCGACGCTGACCGCCACCATTTTGTCGACGCTGATGGCGCGGCGGCTGCCCGTTGACGAGTGCATCGAGACGGTGGCCAGCACCCTGCCCGTGTGCAAGCAGCGCAAACTGGCCTATTCCACCTTTACCGTGCTGCAAATTGAAGATTTACAGGCCCGGCTGGTGCAGTTTGACAACCCGCAGGCCATTCTGCTGCGCGGCGGGAAGCTCAAGCCTTACAGCTCGTCGGTGCACTTCATCGGCGAAAAAGAGATTCACGAGAGCAACATCATGCTGCAAGAGGGCGACATGCTCGTCCTGATGAGCGACGGCGTGACCAATGCGGGCATCGGGAAATTGCAGCCCGACGGCTGGCCGCGGCAGGAGGTTGCCGCCTTTTTGGAACAGTGGTACACGCCTGACGCCACGCCCCAGCGCATGGCGGCGCTGCTGGTCGATGCCTGTCAGTCTTTGTGCCTGGACTCGCCTGATGACGACATCACCGCCCTGGTCTTTCAGGTGCGGCAGCGCCGGGCCGTCAACGTCATGATAGGCCCGCCGGCTCGGCCGGAGGACGACGCCAAAATCTGCCGCATCTTCTTTTCCAAAGAAGGCCTGCACCTTATCTGCGGCGGTTCGACGGCGCAGGTCGTCGGGCGCTACCTGGGCAAATCCCCCGTCCCGCAGGCCGATACGGCGACCGATACCGTTCCGGCCTGTGCCAGCATGGACGGCGTCGATCTGGTCACCGAAGGCATCGTCACATTGCAGGCGCTGACCGAGCTTGCGGAAAAATACGCGCAGGACAACCGTCCGTCGCTGGAAATCCACAAGGGTAAAGATGGCGTTTCACGCCTCGGCGTCCTTTTGTTCGAGCAGGCGAGCGATATCAATATCTTCTTTGGTCAGGCTGTCAATCTGGCGCACGACGGGCTGGACATCGGGTTTTCACAGAAAAGCGCTCTGGTCAAGCGGCTGTCACAGGCGCTGACCGATATGGGCAAGAATGTAAAGGTCAGCCTGTGCTGAAAAAGGGCGTCCGCCGGCGGACGCCCTTTTCTGATCCTTATTTTTTAACGCGCACGCCGAGCAGTCCGATCAGCTCGGCCGCCTGTTCCGGTGCGATGACGGCGCCCCGAAGCTCGGCCGGCGGCGACGAAACGGTCAGCCCCGAAAGCTCACAGTCGGAAAAATCCACTCCGGCCAAGGGCGTTTTGAAAAAATTGTTTTTGATAAAGCGGCATTTTTCAACCTGCCATTTTTTCAGCCGTAGCTCGGACAGCGACGCTTCGCTCAGGTCGCATTCGTCACAGGTCACGGCGGTCAGCCGCGCGCGGTCAAAGAGCGCATAGCGCAGGTCGCATTGCCGAAAAGCCGTTTCTTTAAAGACCGCTTCGGCAAAGGCCGCCCCGGCGCATTTGCACCCGATAAACCGGCAGCGCTCAAAATACGCGCCGCGAAAGCCGCTGTTGCGCAGGCTGCACCCCAGAAAATCCACGTCAAAAAAGGCGGCGCTTTCAAAATTACAGCTTTCCAGCCGGCAGTTTTCAAATACGCTTTGGCGTATTTCGTTTTTAAAAAACGATTTGTTTTCAGCCTGCTCCTCTGCAAAGCGGACAGCAGTCAGGCTCTGTTCTTCTCCCTCCCATTCGGGCAGTGCCGCGCGGCGCAGTGCAGCGGGCTTTTGTATGTCCATGGCAAAAACTCCTTATCGTCGGATGCTTTGAGGATACCACACTTATGGGCAAAAGCCAAGACTATGTATATGAAAGAAGATTATGCGCAAAAATACTGTTGTTTTTTTATATTTTTAGGTATAGTAGAAAATAATACGAAAAGGATTGCATAAAGCACTCTGATGAAATGGGAATGAGATAAAGATGAAATAAGCAAAGAATGAAAGCGAATATGATTTTACAGGAAAGGTGCAGAAATGTATGGGCGATACAGAGATTTCGGAGGTGCAGCACTAAAATGTCAAAGAAAACAAAAATCGCAGTTTCCTGCGTCGCGGCTTTTGCCATAGCATTGCTGGCGTTTTTTTATATCCGCGACCGGTTTAAGTTCGATCTGACAGAGTCTAATATACAGCCGGATGATATATCCACAGATGTCCTGCTTTCGGTTTACGACATCAACTCTACAAAAACGGGTGCGACTGTTCAGATCAGCAATACATTGGACGAATATATAACCGATTTTGGCGTGATATTTGGACTGGACCTGCAAATCAAAGATACATGGTACATAGTGCCAAAAATCAACTGTGATTTGGCTTATACCATGGAAGGGTACACGGTTTTTCCCGGTGAGACGCAGACATACGAGGTGTCATGGCTTATGGATTATGGCGAACTGCCGGCCGGCCATTACCGATTCGTAAAACCGGTAAGTCTTTACCGGCTTCCGGCTGATAAGATACAGGGCGATGATGACGGCATTGATTGGCGCAGGCCGGATTGGGAAGGCTACCTGGCAGGGGAGTTTGACATCGACTGAAAATCGACCGGCCTTGCATCAAGCGGATGTCCGCACCGCCGGGCGTTTGGGCAGGGCCGCGAAAAAACGCAGAAAACAAGAAATGATTTCCGTTGACTTTTATAAAATATGTGGTATACTATACTTGTATTTGCGGATGAAACGATTGTGCTCACATGTTTTTGTAAGTCATTGTTCGTCGATGGCTTATAGAAACATGTGAGCTTTTTCTTTCGCCTCCGAAGTACGATATTCTATATTGAGGAGGTACCTGCTATGAATACGGGTACGGTGAAATGGTTTAACGAAGCTAAGGGCTTTGGCTTTATCTCCAACGACAACGGCGGCGACGACGTCTTTGTCCACTTCTCGGCCATTATGACCGAGGGCTTCAAGACGCTGGCCGAGGGCCAGAAGGTTTCCTTCGATATCGAAGAGGATCCCCGCAACGCCGGCAAGCTGCGCGCTGTCAACGTCAAGCCCCTGTAAGAAAAACCGTATGAAAAAGGCGGCGCCTCTGCGCCGCCTTTTTTGCTGCCGCAAAACGTGCGGGCTCTGGGTTTTACTCTTTCAATGCGGCCTTGAAGCCAAGAGTCCTTGCCTTTGAACCGGCGCTTTCATTTCATAGAGCCTTCGCTTTTCAAAAGCCCCGCCTGCACTAAACGGCCGCGCACAACGGGGCCGAAAGACATAGCCGCTGCCATTTTGAGCAGGTCGCCGGGGATAAAGGGCAGCACGCATCCCGCCAGCGCCGCCGGCAGGGCGACACGGGCCTGCACACAATACCATGCCGTGCCAAAAGCATACAGCACGGCGGTCCCCGCTAGCATACCCGCTATCTGGACGCTGCGGCGCGCAGAGTGATCGATGGCGGCCCCGGCGATAAGCGCCATGGGAACATACCCGATGATATATCCGCCGGTCGGTCCAAGAAGCTGGGCAAAGCCGCCGCTGTAGCCCGCAAACACCGGCATTCCCGCCATGCCGACGCAAACATACACAAGCACACTGAGCGTACCCAGCCGCCAGCCTGCGACATAAAGCGAAAAATACATGGCTAACGTGGCCAGCGAAAAGGGAATGGCGCCCACTGAAACAGACAGCGGGCCCAGTACGCAAATGACTGCGGCCATAACGCCGGCCACAGCAAGCGAAAGTATGTTTTTGCCCGTGTTCACCTGCATAACTTTACAGCTCCTTTGTTAGTTGTAAACTATATTTGCTATTTAGTATACGATCTGCTGCTCTTAATGTCAACTAAAAATAAAATATAAGTTTACAATGGTTGCAAAAAAGTCCCCGCTCCGCGAGCGGGGACTTTGAATTTTTTATTCTGCCTTGATGGCGGCCTGTGCGGCGGCCAAACGGGCAATGGGTACGCGGAACGGGGAGCACGAGACGTAGTCAAGCCCCACTTTGTGGCAGAACTCCACAGAAGAAGGGTCGCCGCCGTGCTCGCCGCAGATGCCCAGATGAATGTCCGGGTTGGCGGCGCGGCCCAGCTTGACGGCCATTTCAACCAGCTTGCCGACACCCTTCTGATCCAGCTTGGCAAAGGGATCGCTCTCGTAAATCTTGGTGTCATAATAGGCGTCCAGGAATTTGCCGGCGTCGTCGCGGCTGAAGCCGAAGGTCATCTGCGTCAGGTCGTTGGTGCCGAAGGAGAAGAAATCGGCCTCGGTGGCGATTTCGTCAGCCGTCAGGGCGGCGCGCGGAATCTCGATCATGGTGCCGACCAGGTATTTCATGCTGGAGCCGGCGGCCTTAACGAGTTCATCCGCCGTGGTGGTGACGATCTTTTTGACGTAGGCCAGCTCTTTGATTTCGCCGACCAGCGGAATCATGATCTCGGGCACCATAGTCCAGTCGGGATGTTTTTTCTGCACGTTGAGGGCGGCCTTGATGACGGCGCGGGTCTGCATGGCGGCAATCTCGGGATATGTGACGGCCAGACGGCAGCCGCGGTGGCCCATCATGGGGTTGAACTCGTGCAGGGACGCGATGATGTTCTTGATCTCTTCAACGGACTTGCCCATATCCTTGGCCAGCAGCGCGATGTCCTCTTCGCTGGTCGGGACAAACTCGTGCAGCGGCGGGTCGAGGAAGCGGATGGTGACCGGGCAGCCCTCCATCGCTTCATAAATGCCTTCAAAGTCGCTTTGCTGCATGGGTTCGAGCTTGGCCAGCGCCTTTTCCCGCTGCTCGACGGTGTCGGAGCAAATCATCTCGCGGATCGCAGGGATGCGGTCGGCGTCAAAGAACATGTGCTCGGTGCGGCACAGGCCGATGCCCTGCGCGCCGAAGCGGCGGGCCTGCGCGGCGTCAAACGGGGTGTCGGCGTTGGTGCGCACCTTCAGGCGGCGGTATTTGTCGCACCAGGCCATGACGCGGCCGAACTCGCCGCCGATAGAAGCCGGGACGGTGGGAATCTCGCCGTCGTAAATTTTGCCGGTCGAACCGTCGATGGACAGCCAGTCACCCTCATGGAAGGTCTTGCCGGCCAGCTCGAAGCGCTTGTGTTCCTCGTCCATGGCAATGGCCGAGCAGCCGGACACACAACAGGTGCCCATGCCGCGGGCGACGACGGCCGCGTGCGAGGTCATGCCGCCGCGGACGGTCAGAATGCCCTGCGCCGCTTTCATGCCCTCGATGTCCTCGGGCGAGGTTTCCAGGCGAACCAGAACGACCTTTTCGCCGCGCTCGGCCCAGGCTTTGGCATCCTCGGCGCTGAAGACGATGCGGCCCGAAGCTGCGCCGGGCGAAGCGGCCAGCGCGCTGCCGATGACCGGGGTCTTTTTGAGCACTTCGGCGTCAAACTGCGGGTGCAGCAGCGTATCGAGCGAACGCGGTTCGATCATGGCGACGGCCTTCTTCTCGTCGATCATGCCCTCGTCAACCAGGTCGCAGGCGATTTTCAGCGCGGCGGCGGGGGTGCGCTTGCCGTTGCGGGTCTGCAGCATATACAGCTTGCCGTGCTCGACGGTGAACTCCATGTCCTGCATGTCGCGGTAGTGGTCTTCCAGCGTCTTGCACACATCGGTAAACTGCTTGAAGGCTTCGGGGAATTTCTGCGCCATCTCATCAATGGGCATGGGGGTGCGCACACCGGCCACCACGTCTTCGCCCTGGGCGTTGGTCAAAAACTCACCGAACAGCTTCTTTTCGCCGGTGGCCGGGTTGCGGGTAAAGGCGACGCCGGTGCCGCAGTCATCGCCCATGTTGCCAAAAGCCATGGACTGCACGTTGACGGCGGTGCCCCACGAATAGGGAATGTCGTTGTCGCGGCGGTAGACGTTGGCGCGCGGGTTGTCCCAGCTGCGGAAAACAGCCTGAATGGCGCCCATCAGCTGCTCTTTGGGATCGCTGGGGAAGTCCTGACCCAGCTTGGCCTTGTATTCGGCTTTGAACTGGTTGGCCAGCTTTTCCAAATCTTCGGCGGTCAAATCAACGTCCTGCGTGATGCCGCGCTCTTCTTTCAGCTTGTCGATGAGCTGCTCGAAATATTTTTTGCCGACTTCCATAACAACGTCGGAATACATCTGAATAAAACGGCGGTAGCAGTCCCAAGCCCAGCGGGCATTGCCCGATTTTTTGGCCATGACCTTGACGACGTCCTCATTCAGGCCAAGGTTGAGGATGGTGTCCATCATGCCGGGCATGGACGCGCGCGCGCCAGAACGAACCGAAACAAGCAGGGGAGCGTCAAGATCGCCGAACTTTTTACCGGTGATCTCTTCCATTTTTCTGATATACTCCATGATCTGCGCCTGAATCTCGGCGTTGATCTTACGGCCGTCCTCATAATACTGCGTGCAGGCCTCGGTCGTAATGGTAAAGCCTTGGGGAACAGGCAGGCCGATGTTGGTCATTTCGGCCAGGTTGGCGCCCTTGCCACCCAAAAGTTCACGCATACCAGCGTTTCCCTCTGAAAAGAGGTACACATACTTGTGCATGTTTAACACTCCTTTTTCTTCCTTTTTCCCTTTTTTAACTAAGCTCAATCATTATACCAAAAAAAATAGGTTTTTGCACTACCAAAATCACAAAAAATCACAAAAATAATTTTTATATATTGCTCATTCTTCATCAGGGCAGGCAGAGATGCTGCGCGCCGGCAAAGGAAAAAGAGACCGGCAGACCGCCTGCTTCAACGGCCCCGGTCCCATCTCAGATAAACTTTGCCAAAGATATTTTAGGAAAACCTCTCCCTTATTTCCCGGATGCTATCCGGAATTATCACGCAACCCGGGCGCCCGCGGCGAAAGTCGGAATGAACGGCTCAAGCATCGTCTGTTTCGCCAGAGAGCGAAAGCCGAATCCTTTTTAAGGCCTGGGCAGGCCCGGGCAGCAGCTCTTCAAAAATATTTTCGACCATGTGGCAACATTGTTCTGCGTCCAGCTTTTCATAGCAGGCTTTTTCCGGCAGCCGGTTCCAGGCGCTTTTGATAGGGCTGGTTTTGAGCCCGAGCGTCTGGCCGCTCTCTTTAAAGGTGGCCGCCAGCAATTCGTTGAATTCCCCGGCGTTTTCCGAAATATAATCGCCTGCGATGGCGTAATCAGGCTTTCCGCTCTCCCGCGTGAGGCCGCAAATCAGATACAGCCGCACCTGATCCGCGCGCTCCTTTTTGATCCGCAGGGCGAACTCTAAAGCTGCCTTTTCAAATTCCTTTTTATTCAGGGTAAAGGTTGCATAATCTGCGGTGCATTCGGTCCACGGAAGATCGTACTCCCGGGAAAGTCTTTGATAAATGGCGTCCAGCACATCCTCTTCCCTCTTCCAACGGGAAAAGCCCTTGTCACCCGGCCGATTTTGGATATCCGGCCGGCCCCTGATGTTGTCATACAGCTGTTTTACGATCAAAAGAACATCCGCGGGGACATCGGGGGTGTTCATACAGTCATCCAGCCAGGAAAGGATATCCTCTTTAAAAGACAACAGACAGACCCGATCAGGGGGCAAATTTCCATAGCTCCGCTCGCTGGACTTGTGCCCGTCCGGGGTCAGATAATAGACCGCGGGCACGGTCTGTCCCTGCTTCTCCGCCTGCGCCTTCGAAAACGCATAATAATCCTGAAGCTGCGCGTCCTGATCCCCGGCCCAAATCTTTACCTCGAAAGGCAGATAGCGGCTTTGGGTGGAGATTACCATATCCATCCGCCTGCTTTTGTCGGTGGGAACCTCTGTTTTTACCACTGCGCCTTTGATCTCTTCGGGTGAGAGAGTTACACCGATCTTCCGCAAAAATTTACCCAGGAAATCGGCGCCCTTATCATGAAAGGCGCTATGGGGATTGATTAGCTCTGCAAGCACGCTGGTATGAATTTCTTCCGCTTTCCAAATCCCGGCGACCTGGAAAATATTAAAGCTTTTATCGGTTTTTCTGCCGCCGCCCAGCGTATCGCCCATATTTTTCACAGCCGCGAAACAGGGTTCGGCGATCCCTCTTCCTTCTGCTTCCTCTGCAAGGCAGACCAGACAGTGGATGACATCCTCATAGCTGCGCAGCTTCCGGTTTGGGAAAATCCGGAGCAGCTCCGGGTGGCTCAGCTGCAACAGCTGGGCAAGGGTATGGACGCCGCTCCGCTTCAGGGCATTCCGCACAGAGATTTCCAGGTCCATAGCATCCACAGTCAAACCGCATTCGCTCAGGGCCGGGAATAGGTGGAGGAGCAACCCATCCTGCTGTGCCACGTATTCTTCCTTCTTTCGTTGTCTGTAAGTTTTTCAGCATAAGTTTCCGAAGGGAAATGCCAAAGGAACAAGCTGTGTTGTATGCGCAGGAAACGCAGCCGATTCTTTAAAACAAACGAGAACCGCAGCTTTACGAACGCTTTCGAAAAATGCGGTTCTTTTTTCCTTCCAACCGGGCGCGCCGTGCCGCAGTTTCCTCTTCGCAAAGGACCCAGCCGTCCGCGCTTTGGCGCAGCACCGAACCTTCACGCGCGCCGTCAGGCAGGCCGTCTGCCGGCAGCTGGCGGCCGTCTTCTCCGACGAGTACAAAACGCCCTTCCTCCAGCCTGTCGATGACGAAAAAACCGTCAGCGTTCGGTATACACATCGATTTTCCCTCCGGATGCGTTGAATACGATGGTTCCCTGCGTGTCGGTGCGGTATGTAAGGATGCCCAGATCGGAAAAGGCGGCCAGCGTCTCGCGGTGCGGATGTCCGTAGCTGTTGTCAACACCGCAGGAAATGGCGGCGTACACCGGCCGGATTGCCTGCAAAAAGGGCAGGCTGGAGGATGTCGAGCTGCCGTGATGGCCGGCCTTGAGCACGTCGATTTCCGGCAGGCCGTTTTGCAGCATGTCCTGTTCGACCGGCTCTTCGGCGTCGCCGGTCAGCAAAAAGCGAACCCCGGCCCCTTCGCACAAAAGGACCAGAGACATGTTGTTGAAATCGTCGGCATAGGGCGCGTCGGCGTCGGGCGACAGCACGGTAATGCGCATACTGCCCAGCGTAAAGACATCGCCCGTCTGCGCCAGCACGGCATCCGCCCCGCTGCGTTCGACGGCGTCGAGCATTCTTTCGTAGGCGGCGCTGGTATGCACGGCGTCCGGCATCCAAAACACAGCGGGCGGATACGCGTCCAAAACGGCGGCCATGCTGCCGATGTGATCGGCGTGCGGGTGCGTGGCCACAGCCAGCGCCAGCGAGCGGATGCCATAATTCTCCATCGCCTGTAAAATGGCGTCGGCGCTGTCCGGCGTGCCGGCGTCGACTAAAGCCCATTGGCCGTCGCTGTGCAGAAGCAGGCTGTCGCCCTGCCCGACGTCGAGAACGATTAAAGACATTTCCCCATCCTGCGGGGGCATCTGCGCGGCAGGAGCCAGATACTGCTCCCACATATAGGCGGCAAAAAGCGCCAGCAGAGCCAGGCACAGTCCCCCGAAGGTCAGCGGCTTTTTGCCGCGTCTGCCGCGGCCGCTCACAGCTTCCTCATAAAGCTGCGGTAGACCTCTACCGCGGCACCCAGCGAGGTTTCACGAATGTATTCATCCGGGCCGTGAACGGCGTCATGCGCCTGATCGCTCAGCAAAATGGGGGTAAAACGGATGACATTCCGGCTCATTTCGGCGTAATGCCGCGCGTCGGTGCTGCCCGTCAAAATGGTGGGGATGCAGGGCAGATTCCCGAAGTGCTCGGTCACGGCGTTGCACAGCGCCTCGTAAAGCGGCGAGCGATCTGACGAAATGGGCGACGGGTCGCCCTGGACCTCGCCCAGTTCGATTTCAACAGGAAGGTCGGCCACCAAATCGCGCAGATACCGCAGCACCGACTGGGCCGTATCCCCCTGCAAAAGGCAGGCGGTTACCGTGGCCTCGGCCGTCAGCGGCAGCATGACGGGCGAGTCGGCGCCGCTCATCTGCGTGGCGGAAAAGGTCGTGCGCAAAAGCGCCGTGGTCTGCGGGTCGTTGCGGAAGCACGGCCGCAGCAGCCAGCGCGTAAAGGGGAGGTTTGCCACCACCAGGCGGCGCAGGAACCCCATGGCGGGCATAGACGCCTTGAGCGTCTGCCGGACGGGGCTGAGCAGGCGGGTGCGGGGCAGCGCCGCCTCGATGCGGCAGACGGCCTCGGACAAAGCGCCGACCGCCGTATGGCGGGGCGGTTCGCCTATCTGGCCGCCGGGCGCGCGCGCCGTCAGCCTGTAGACGCACACCGCTTTTTCGCCGACGCCCAGCAGGGCGGCGGGGTGGCTGCGCTTGCCCATGTAGCTCTTCCGCACCGCGCCGCCTTCGTCCAGAATCATATCAAAATAAATGCCGCGCTTTTTCAGCAGGTTGGCCAGCACGGCCGCCCCCTGCGTTCCGCCCTGCTCTTCGTCATAGCCAAAGGCAAAGTACAAATCGCGCCGGGGCACATATCCTTCTTCCATCAGGGAAGTGACGGCCTCCAGCATGGCGATGACCGGCCCTTTGCAGTCGACGGCGCCGCGTCCGCGAATCACGCCGTCCTCCCGCGTACCGGCAAAGGGGTCGCCCGTCCAGCCCTCGCCGGGCGGGACAACGTCAAGATGCCCGCAGAAAAGAATGGGCGGGGGAGCGTTTTTCCGGTCGGCTGCGCGCCAGCGCAAAAACATGCTGCCGCCCGGAATGGTGGAGAAATTCATTTTGGCAAAGGTGCCGGCATACCGCTTTTGCAAAAAATCGACAAGCCCCTCCATCGCGTCGATATCGCCGCTGATGGTGGGGTAGCGTATGGCGCCGGCCAGGGATTCGGCGGCGTGCTCGGTCCGCTTTTCGTCGGGCGCGGGGGGCGGTATGGGCTTGTGGCGGCGAAAAGTATGCCCCGCAAACAGCGCGCGGATCAGCCCCGTCAGCAGCAGTATGGCGAGGGCTGCCAGCAAAAGCAGGTTGACCAGCGTGCCCCACCGGGCCGTAAAATTGCTGGCAAAAATGACGATGGATGCATAGATGTTTTTCAGCAAAGTCATAAGCTTACCTCACGTTGCGCGCAAAGGGCTGACTGCACGTCGCGCGCAATCTGCCCGCGCAGCTCTTCGGCAGAAGCAAAGGCGCGTTCGGGCCGCAGAAACCGCAGGAAGTCCACCCGGGCCGTCTGCTCGTATACATCGCGGTCAAAGCCTATCAGGTGGCTTTCGACGCTGACGCGCCCCTCATCGGTAAAGGTCGGGCGCACACCGACGTTGGTGACGGCCGGAATGCGTTCGCCGCCGATATCGACATAGGCGGCATAGACGCCGTAGGGCGGCAGCGCCAGCCCGGGCTGCGGCGTAATGTTAATGGTGGGAAACCCCAGCCTGCGCCCGACGCGCACGCCGTGCACCACCTCGCCTTCGACGGCAAAGGGCCGGCCCAGCATACGCCCGGCATTTTCCATCTCGCCGTTTTCAACGAGCCGGCGCACCCGGGTCGAAGAGACGGGCCCGCCCTCGTCCGTCACGGCCGGGCAGGTGAAAACGCGCAGCCCCAGCTCGGGGCCCATCTGCCGCAGCAGTTCGGGCGTTCCCCGCGCGCCGCGGCCAAAACGATAATTTTCCCCGCTGACCACAGCGCCGCAGCGGAAAGTTTTGCACAGGACGTCGGTGACAAACTGCTCGGGTGAAAGGGCGGCAAAAGCGCTGTCAAAGGTCAGAAAGAGAACCTCTTCCACCCCCAGCGCCCGGATGAGCGCTTCGCGCTGCGCGCTGCTCGTCAAAAGGGGGGGCGCGCCGCCGCCTGTCAGCGACCGCGGATGCTCGCGAAAGGTCAGCGCAGCAGGGCGCAACCCCAATGCGCGCGCCGTTTCCGCAGTTTTTTGCAAAATGGCGGCGTGCCCGCGGTGAACGCCGTCAAAAAAGCCGAGGGCCGCGGCCCTGAGCGGGTCATTCATGCGTGGTCTTCCTTCACGGTAAAATATTTGCGGCAAAAAACGGCCAGGCCGCCCTTGTCCAGCTGCCGGGATTCGCCCAGCAGCAGGAACGCGCCGTTCGGGGCGTACACGCGGCACAGCTCCCCTTCGGGGGGCACGGCGCCCATCTGCAAATGCCTGCGCGTCAGGTGCGCACCGTTGACGGCGCGCTTTTCCCCCTCGGCGTTGACGGTGACGGCGGGCAGATCCATAAAAAGCCCGTCTGCCGGCCGCACCAGCCGTTCGATGCGGCCGGCCTGTACGGCGGCCGCGATTTCATCAAAGGTCATGGCGTCGTCCAGCGTAAAATCGCCCGAGCGCGTGCGCGTCAGCGCCGTCATGCAGGCGCCGCAGCCCAGCGCCTGGCCGATGTCGTGGCACAGCGTCCGTATGTACGCGCCCTTGGAACAGCGGACGCGGATGCGGTAACAGTCCGGCCCATCGCCCGCCTGGGCGGGCAGCAGCTCCAGCTGTGAAACGGTGATGCCGCGGCTTTTCCGCTCGATTTCAATGCCCTGCCGCGCCAAGTCGTAAAGCCGGACGCCGCCGACCTGCACGGCCGAATACATGGGCGGCAGCTGCTCGCTCTGGCCGAGAAAGCGCAAAGCGGCGCGTTCTACATCGGGCCGGGCAGCGGTCACCGGCCGGCGCTCCAGCACCTTTCCCGTGCTGTCCTGCGTGTCGGTGACGACGCCCAGCTGAAACCCGGCCACATATTCCTTTTCAGCGCCGCTGGCGTATTCCGACGCGCGCGTCGCGACGCCGAGCAGAATGACCAGCACCCCTTCGGCCATGGGGTCCAGGGTGCCGGCGTGGCCGATGCGGCGCATTTTCAAAATTCCCCGCAGCTTGGCGACGGCGTCATGCGAGGTAAAGCCGGCCGGTTTGCGCAAGACGAGAAAGCCGCTCAGCATGGCTTGTCCAGCTGCCGCGCCGCCTCTGCGGCCAGCAGGTCGCGGCACCGATCCGCGTCGCCCCGCACAGTGCAGCCGGCTGCGCGCGGGTGCCCGCCGCCGTCAAAGGCCGCGCAGACCAGCGAGGCGTCAAACGGCTTGCGCGTGCGCACCGAAACCTTATATTCGCCTCTTTGCGCCAGCTCCTGCAACAAAATGGCGCAGTCAACCCCGTCGAGCTGCATAAGCAGGGTGGAAAGATTGTCCAAATCGTCGCCCGTCGCCCCGATAGAATCGGTAAAAGCGCGATCGAGCACCACGGCGGCCACCCGGCCGTCATGGTAAAAATGCAGCGTATCAAACATGCGGCGCTCGATCTGAAAGCGCGCATGGGTTTTGCGTTCAAAAAACTCGCGATTAATGGCGTGGAAATCGACGCCTGCCTCAATACAGCGGGCGGCGATGCGGTGCGCCAGCGGTGTCGTATTGGAAAAACGGAAGCACCCTGTGTCAGTCGCCACCGCGATATAGAGCGCTTCCATCGCGCTGGGATCCGGCTCGGCGCCGAGCGCCTGAGCCAGCGCCCAAATCACTTCACCCGTCGCCGCAGCCGTCGGCTCCAGCCGCGTTTCACGCGCGTAGCCGGTGTTTGAAGGGTGGTGGTCGATACACAGGTCGATTTTTCCGGTAAAAGCGGAACCCGACGCCGTCAGCAGCGCTTCCGACGCGAGGTCAACGGCCACCACCAGCCCGGGCGCAAAACCCTGCGGGGCCTCGAGCCCTGAAAGCAGAGGCGCCAGGCGTGCTGTCGCATCTTCGTTAGGGTGCAGAAAGGCGCGCTTCCCCTTCTGCCGCAGCAGGCGGCAGAGGGCGTGCGCCGACCCGAGCGTATCCCCGTCGGGCCGGCGGTGGGTCAGAATCAGAATATCGTCACATTCCAAAAGCCGGGCTGCGGCCTCAGCGTTCGTCACTGTCTTCACTGACATTCTCATCCTTTACATCGAGTTTGGAAAGCATTTCAGAGATGTGCACGCCGTGCGAAATGGAATCGTCGAGCACAAAGACCAGCTCGGGCGTGTAGCGCAGCGTCAGGCGGTGCGCCAGCTCGCGGCGCAGAAAGCCGGATGCCGCCTTGAGCCCCTGCTTGAGCTGCTTTGCGTCATATTCGCCCAGCACGCTGAGGTACACCTTGCACCAGCGCAGGTCGCCTGACGCTTCGCACCGCACAATGGACAGCATGGGTCCTTTCAGGCGCGGGTCCTTGACGGTCGGCAGTATTTCAGACAGGCACCGCATGATTTCTTCGCTGATGCGGTCGATTCTGTTGCTGGAAGCCATCGATCTTCAAACCTCCTGATCCTGTGATGGTAAGGGTGCGCAGCTCCCTCTGTATGGTTGCCGCTTATCGGGCGATCTCTTCCATCTGGAAGGCTTCGACAATATCGCCTTCTTTGATGTCGTTGTATTTTTCAAAGCTCATGCCGCACTCAAAGCCCTGCTGCACTTCTCTGGCGTCGTCCTTAAAGCGCTTGAGCGAGGACAGAACGCCCTCGTGAATGACGATGCTGTCGCGGACAATGCGCACCTGCGCGGCGCGCACCATTTTGCCGCTCTGCACATAGCAGCCGGCAATGGTGCCGACGCCCGACACCTTGAAGGTCTGGCGGATTTCGGCCTGGCCGAGCATTACCTCGCGGTACTTGGGCGCGAGCATACCCTTCATGGCCTGCTCGATTTCCTCGATGCAGTCGTAAATGATGCGGTACAGCCGGATGTCGACGTCGGCGCGGTGGGCGCTTTCGGCTGCGCCCGCCTCGGGCCGCACGTTGAAGCCGACGATGATGGCGCCCGACGCGCTGGCCAGCATGACGTCGGATTCGTTGACGCCGCCGACGCCCGAGTGGATGACGCGCACGCGCACCTCGTCGTTGGACAGCTTTTCCAGGCTGGCCTTGACGGCCTCGGCCGAGCCCTGCACATCGGCCTTAACGATGATGTTGAGATCCTTGACGTTGCCCTCGTTGATGTGGGCAAACAGGTTTTCCAGCGTGACCTTCTGCTGCTGCTGGGCGCGCTCCTGCTTTTCCTGCGACTTGCGCTGTTCGGCCAAGGTGCGGGCCATGCGTTCGTCCTCAACGGCGTAGAAAAGGTCGCCGGCGGCCGGGACCTCGGCCAGACCGGTGATTTCAACCGGCACCGACGGGCCGGCAGTTTCCACCTTGCGGCCGCGATCGTCCTGCATGGCGCGCACACGGCCGACAGCCGTGCCGGCTATGACGATATCGCTCAGCTTGAGCGTGCCGTTCTGCACCAGAATGGTGGCGACCGGGCCGCGGCCGCGATCCAGCTTGGCTTCGATGACGGTACCTTTGGCGGCGCGGTCGGGGTTGGCTTTAAGCTCGAGCATGTCGGCCGTCAGCAGCACCATTTCCAAAAGGTTGTCAATGCCCTGGCCCGTCTTGGCCGAGACGGGGCAGACGATGGTGCTGCCGCCCCATTCTTCGGGCACCAGCTCATATTCGGTCAGCTGCTGCATGATGCGGTCGGGGTTGGCGCCCTCTTTGTCGATTTTGTTGACGGCGACGACCAGCGGGACGCCGGCCGCTTTGGCGTGGTTGATGGCTTCGATGGTCTGGGGCATAATGCCGTCGTCGGCGGCGACGACCAGAATGGCGACATCGGTCACCTGCGCGCCGCGGGCGCGCATACTGGTAAAGGCGGCGTGGCCCGGCGTGTCAAGAAAGGTGATGTCGCGGCCGTTTAAGGACACGCGATAAGCGCCGATGTGCTGGGTGATGCCGCCGGCCTCGCCCGAGACGACGTTGGTTTTGCGCACAGCGTCGAGCAGCGAGGTCTTGCCGTGGTCGACGTGGCCCATGACGACGACGACGGGCGCGCGGGAGACGAGCGCCTCTTCCTTGTCCTCGCTGTCGTCGAGCAGGCGCTCTTCGATGGTGACGATGACCTCTTTCTGCACCACGGCGCCGAACTCTTCGGCGACAATGGCCGCCGTGTCAAAGTCGACGACCTGCGAAACGCTGGCCATGACGCCCAGCTTCATCAGCTGGCGCACGACATCGGCCGCCGACTTCTTCAGGCGCAGCGCCAGCTCACCGACGGCGATTTCCTCGGGAATGAGCACCTTGAGCGGGGCTTTTTTGGCCATGGCCTGCTGCTGCAGGCGGCGCATTTTTTCCTGTTCCTCCTGCCGGCGCTTGTTGCCCATATACTGCGAGCGCTTCTGACTCTGTTTGGTCAGCTTCTGCTTGCTTTGCTGCGCCGAAATTTTCTCGGCCTTTTCGGGCACCAGGGTCTCCATGCGTTCGTCGTACTTTTCAATGTTGACCGACGAACCGCGCGTGTCGACATAATGCACCTTGGGCGCTTTGGCGGGCGCGGGCGCTGCGGTTTCGGCCGTAGCCGGCGCTTCCGCCACCGGCTTGCGCTCCAGTGTGCGGGTTTCCGGCCGCTTCTGTGCCTGCGGTTTGCTGTGGCGGCCGGCCGCATCCTCGCGCGCGCGCTCCTGTTCGCGGCGTTCGGCGTCGCGGGCTTCCTGCTGAACGCGCACGCGTTCCTCGCTCTGGCGCTTGCGCTCTTCGGCGGCGGCCGCCGCCGGCGCAAAGACCTGCTCCAGGCTCTGGATCTGCTTTTTCTGGCTGACGACGTCAAAAACCACGTTGAGCTCCTTTTCGCTCAGAGCCTGGCCGCTGTTTTTCGCCGCGCCGGCGTATTCTTTCAGAATATCGACAACCTCTTTGTTGCTGATGCCGAGATCCTTTGCAACTTCGGAAAGTTTATATTTTACTATCATCGTCTGGTCCCCCTCCTGGCTGATGTGTCGGCTTTGCCGCGCGTGCGGCTTTTCTTCTTTTCGCGCCGCAAACGGCGCTCAAGCTCTTCCAGCGGCCCGGTACACCCTGTCTTTTGACACAGGGCGATGGCAAAGCCGGTGTCGCATACAGTGAAAACGGCGCAGTCGCCGGCGCCCAGGGCGCGCCCTACCTCGGCCTTTCCACACGGCAGCGCAATATGCGGTGTGCCGCGCTCTGCGGCGGCTTCGCGGGCCGCGCCCAGCGTGTTGGGCGAGATGTCGGCCGCTGTGACGATAAGGCGCGCACGGCCCGTGCGGCAGGCGTCAAAGGACGCTTCCGCCCCGGCGGTCAGCGCCGACGCTTTGCGCATGAGCCCGATAAACGAAAGCAGATTATCCATCGCCGGCCTCCTTCATCTGTGCGCGCAATATTTCCAGCGTTTCCTGCGGGATTTCACACTCGAGCGCCCTTTGCAGCGCCCGGGATTTCACCGCTTTTTCCAGGCAGGCCTCTTCCTTGCACAGATAAGCGCCCCGGCCGGCCATCTTGCCGCGCGCGTCTACGGCTACGGCGCCGTCCGGCGTGCGGACGACCCGCACCAGCTGGCTTTTTTCCCTTTTTTCGCGGCACGCCACGCACTGGCGCACCGGCTTTTTCTTTTGCAAAGAAAACACCTCCCCACTGGAACCGCTCCGCTGGGTTCCAGCGGGGTCCCCTTTCATTTTACGCGCTCGGCCGGCGCAGCCGGCCTGCGCGAAGCGCGCCACCCGGCGCGGCTCGGCGCACGCCTCGCGAAGTCGGATAAGTGGGGACAGGTCCCCCCCTTATCGCTCGCGATGCTCGCCTGAAGCCCCGCGCAGCGAAGCCTTTACCCCAGCTCCCCGGCCTGGCTCTGCGGCTTGATATCGATTTTGAATCCCGTCAGCTTGGCGGCAAGACGGGCGTTCTGCCCCTCTTTGCCGATGGCCAGTGAAAGCTGGTCGTCGGGCACGACGACGGTACAGCTTTTGCCGTCCTCCAGAATCTGCACCAGCAGAACGTCGGCCGGCGACAGTGCTTCGGCAATGAACTGCACGGGGTCGTCGCTCGACTTGATGATGTCGATTTTCTCGCCCCGCAGCTCTTCGACGATGCTGGCGACGCGCGCGCCGCGCGGGCCGACACAGGCGCCGATGGGATCGACGTTTTCGTCGTTGGAGTAAACGGCGAGCTTGGTGCGGCTGCCCGCCTCACGCGCGATATGCGATACGACGACGGTGCCGTCGTGAATCTCGGGAACCTCCAGCTCAAACAGCCGCTTGACCAAACCGGGGTGCGTGCGCGACAGCATGATCTGCGGGCCCTTGCCGGCCTGCCGAACCTCCACCACAAAGACCTTGATGCGCTCGCCCTCGCGGATGGTTTCGCCGCGGATCTGCTCCTGCGCCGTCAAAACGGCCTCGGTCTTCTCGCGCTTGCCGCCCAGTTCGATGATGGCGTTGCCGGTGCGCGGGTCGACGCGTGTGACGACGGCGGTGATAATTTCATGCTCTTTGGACGCGAACTCCTCGGCTATCATGCCACGCTCCGCCTCGCGGATTCCCTGGATAATGACTTGCTTGGCCGTCTGGGTCGCGATGCGGCCGAACTCCTTCATATTGACCTCGACGCGGATTTCGTCGCCGATTTGCGGGTTGGCGGCGTACTGCGCGGCCTGCTCCAGCGTCATCTCGGCGGCGGGGTTTGCCACCTCTTCGACGACCTGCTTGACGGCGTGCATGGCGATGACGCCCGTTTCCGGGTCTATGTTGACAAAGACGTTGTCGGCCGTCGACTGTGCGTCGCGCTTGTAAAGCGCTTTATACGCCGCCGAAAGAGCCTGGCCGATGCGGTCGAGCATATACTCTTTTTTGATTCCCTTTTCCTCTTCAAGGTCGCCCAGCGCCTTGATGATTTCACTGCTCATTTTTCCCAATCTCTCCTTATTCTGCAATCACATTTCAAAAACCAGGTGTACCGCGGACACCTCTGCCATCGGGATGCTTTCGCTTTTGCCCCCGCACTCCAGCGTCAGAGTTTCTCCGTCGTAACCCGCGAGCACGCCGACGGCGCTGCGCGCGCCCTGCCGGGCGCGGTAAAAGCCCGCCTCGACCTTTTTCCCCATGGCCCAGGCAAAATGCTCCGGCTTGATCAGCCGGCGCTCCAGTCCGGCCGACGACACGCTGAGCGTATAGGCCGGCAGGCTGTCAAACTCGCGCCCGTCGAGCAGCGGGTCGAGCTCCCTGCTGATTTTTTCACAGTCCTCGATGAAAATGCCGCCCTCGCGATCGATAAAAACGGTGAGAAAATACTTCTGCCCTTCCTTTTCAAAGGTGACGTCCCACAAAGACACCCCCTGCTGCCGGCACAGCGGCTGTACCAGCTCGCTCACCCGCGCGACGACCTGCTTTGTCTGCATAATGCCTCCCCGTCTTATTCAGCAAGAAAGAGTGGGTTTCCCCACTCTTTCTCAATCCTACATACTTCTACCGTAGAGTATAACACCAAAATCTCCTGTTTGCAAGGGGTTTTGGGCTTTTTTTACGCTTTTTAACCGATATAATCCGTCCGCGCGGCGACCTTTCCGCCCCGCGTATACAGCCGCGGCACCCGTTTGCTCAGGTTGGACAGCATTTCGTCGGGCACGCTTTCGGCAATGTCGGCCAGCTTTTCCGCCGCGACGCGCGCATCGCCGTCCCGGCCGAAGACGGTGACAATGTCGCCGCGCCGGCACGGCACGCCGGTGACGTCGAGCATACTGATGTCCATGCACACGCGCCCGACCTGCGGCACACGTCTGCCGTGCAGCAGCATCTCGATTTTGTTGGAGCACAGCCGGAAGAGCCCGTCGGCATAGCCGACGCCGATGGTGGCGATGTCGGTGTCTCTGGGCGCTTTCCAGGTGCGGCCGTAACCGACCGTCGTGCCCTGCGCGATGGTCTTGACCTGCATGATGCGGGTGCGCAGGCTCATGACCGGCC
>CANEGK010000035.1 GCA_947427035.1 uncultured Clostridium sp. | reverse complement strand
CGGCCGGAATCGAACCAGCGACACGCGGATTTTCAGTCCGCTGCTCTACCAACTGAGCTACAAAGGCATAATGGCGACCGTGAACGGGCTCGAACCGTCGACCTCTAGCGTGACAGGCTAGCGTTCTAACCAACTGAACTACACGGCCATATAAACAAAGGCAAAGGGAATGGTGGGAACAACAGGGCTCGAACCTGTGACCCCATGCTTGTAAGGCATGTGCTCTCCCAGCTGAGCTATGCTCCCTTGCTCCGCAGCGACGAGAATTATTATACACATTCCCTGGCCAATTGTCAAGACAGATTCTTTATTTTTTCTCAATTTTTTCTGGCGGCAGTAAAGCGCACAGCTCTTCACGGGTAAAGGCGTAGTCTGCATCACAGAACTGGCAAGTGACATGGGCCACCGGCTGGCTCTGCGCCAGCTCCGAAAGTTCTGCCCGGCCCATACTCAAAAGCGCCTGCTCCACCTTGGCGCGAGAACATTTGCATTCATAGGCAACCGCGTGCCTCTCCAGCACCTCGTACCCCATGCTTCCGAATAATCCGGCCATCGCTTCTTCAATACTTTCGGTCTGCAAGTGGGCCGTTACGCTGCCAAAGGCTGCGATCTGCTCTTCCAGCCGGTCAATAAGTGCCTCGTCGGCGCCCGGCATGAGCTGCACCAAAAAGCCGCCGGCACATGCCACTGACTGATCGCGCCCGACCAGCACCCCCAGCGCACAGACGGTAGGCACCTGTTCGCTGACGGCAAAATAGGCTGCGACATCCTCGGCGATCTCTCCGCTGCGCATCTCAACCCTTCCGGAAAAGGGTTCGCCCTCACCCGTATCCCGAATGACGCTCAGCACTCCGTCGCAGCCGACTCCGCCGCCGACATCCAGTTTGCCGTCAGGGCGCAGGGGCAGCTCTACCGCCGGATTTTGAAGATATCCGCGGGCGTTCCCATGCGAATCGGACACTGCCGTAATCGCGCCAAGCGGTCCGCCGCCGCGAATTTGCAGCGTCACCGAGCCCTCTTCGTTTTTGATGTCGTCCCCCATCATGCTGCACGCCGTCAGCGTGCGTCCCAAGGCCGCTGTGGCCAGCGGCAATGTATGATGGATCTGCCGCATACGTTCGACCATTTCACGCGTCTGTGCGGCGACAAAGCGAACCATGCCGCCGGCCGCTACTCCTCGAATCAGCAAATCGCTCATCATGCTCTCCCTCTTTTACGGATAAATCCTGCCTGTCGGCGTCACCTTCTGCGCGGCAAAAAACAGGCGGCCTGTCTCTTCTTCGGCAGGGTGCAGAGTCAGACCCTGAAAGACGCCGCGCAGCCGGAAGCCGGTCTGAACCAGCGTCTGCTCCAAAACCTCACGCGGATAAGCGCGCTGGCAGTGCTCTTCCGAACGGCGGCAATAACCATACGGCTCTTCGAAAAATAAATCGATATGGTGTACACACAATCGGGTTTTTGCATCCCAGCCATAACGCCATGCGCTGAACCAGCCTTCCCCTTCATCAATGCTGCACAACCCGTCCATTTCACGAAACATGGAAAGGGTCTTGACGTCGAACAAAAAAAGCCCGCCCTGCTCCAAAAAGAGCGAAACGCGCGAAAAAGCCCGCCGGAGCTCCCGCCTGTCCAGCAGGTAATTGACACTGTCCAGGCAGCAAACGACAGCCTGTACCGTTCCGTACAGATCCAGCGAACACATATCCTGGCAAATAAAAACTGGCGGCACAGGCAAATCGCGGCATTTTTCGCGCGCGACCGCCAGCATATCAGGTGAAATATCGGCCGCTATCATTTCATACCCCATTCGCGCCAAAAGCGCCGTCAGCGTACCGGTGCCGCAGGCCAAGTCAAGCACAATCGAAGGGGTTTGGCGGTAACGGCGGAAAAGCCGCCCGATTTGAGCGGCATAATCCCCGTAGGGCACATTATCTGTCAATGCATCGTACAGCCCGGCCAAAACCGAATATTGTGTCATTGCTCCTTAACGCGGTCGAGCGCCGTACGATAACCGCCTTTTCCGTAATTCAGGCAGCGGTTGACACGGCTGATGGTCGCGGTGCTGGCGCCCGTCATTTCAACAATGTCGGTGTAAATATATCCCTCGCTCAGCAACCGGGCCACCCAAAAACGCTGTTTGATGGCCAGAAGTTCGGACACCGTGCACAAATCGTCGAACAACGCATAGCATTCCTCGACATTTTCCAGCTTTAAAATCGCTTGAAACAGCGTGTCCATGTTTTCGTCTCTAATACTGTTGTTCATTCCATCCCTCTTCTCTTTGGAAATTGTTCCACAGAGTCTCTTGAACCTGTACAGACATCTACCCGCTTTTCCAGACTTCTGTCTACTATTTTAATCAAAACGCCGTATAAAGTAAAGTGTTAAATCATTTTTGAGTTATCGAATCATTCGATAACTCGGCGATTTCTTCCAGATTATGTACCACCGGGCACCCGCAGCGCAGCAAATCCCCACGCGACTGGTGGCCGCGATCGAGCAGCACGCAACGGGCGCCAAGCGTTTGCGCCATTTCCCAGTCATGCACCAAATCGCCAATGACCAGCACGCAGTCGGGCTGTGCACCGCTCTCCCGCAGCCAATTTGTGGCGCGCTCGATTTTGCTTTCAGCGCGGATATTTCCGGCGCCCAGCACAGTGTCAAAACGCTCCGCCAGCCCCAATTCGCGCAGAATGGCGCATAAACGCTCCTGCTCAAAAGAAGAAATGATCACCTGCCGGCAGCCCGCAGCAGAAAACCGCTCTATCAGCCGGCAAGCGCCGGGCATGACACGCGCCTGTGAAAAATGCCGCGCATACCCGTCGACAAACTCGCGGCTGAGCTGCTCAAAAGAAACTTTTGACAAATCAAACAGCTTTTCGTAGTAGCGGATGATGGGCATGTCCATGATTTCGCGGTACCATTGCCGCATCATCGGGCCGCGCCCGCGCGCCCGCAGCATATCGCTGACGGATGCAATGGCGACGTCCACATCGTCAAGCAGCGTGCCGTTAAAATCCCAGATAATATGGGTACAGCTTTCGGCCTGCATGAGCTAAAAGAGCCGCCGTTTGGCCTTCAGCCCGGTGGGCGAAATGGCCAGGCCGCCCTCGGCCGTTTCTCTGATGCAGGCCGGCAGATTGCAGCCGATTTGATACATGGCGTCAATGACCTCGTCAGGGGGGATAAAGCTTTCGACCCCGGCCAGCGCCAAATCGGCCGCTGCAATGGCCATGCAGGCATACATGCCGTTGCGTTTGATACAGGGCACTTCGACCAGGCCGGCCACCGGATCGCAGGCCAAACCCAATGCGTTTTTCAGCGCGATAGCTGCGGCATGGGTTGTCTGGTGCGCCGTACCGCCCATGACATCGCACAATGCGGCAGCCGCCATAGCGCAGCCGCTGCCTACCTCGGCCTGGCAGCCGCCCTGTGCGCCTGAAATGGTCGCCCGGGTGGCGATCACGGCGCCGATGCCGGTCGCCGTGATGAGCGCGTTGACCGCTTCACGGTCGGTAAATCCATACTCTTCCTGCGCGGCGAGCAAAACGCCGGGCAGAACACCGGCCGCCCCCGCCGTCGGCGCGGCGACGATGACGCCCATAGCCGCATTGTACTCGCTGGTGCCCAGCGCATATGCCATTGCCCTGGCCGACAGGGAGCCCAGCAGGTTTTTGTCGTTTTTAAAATGCTTGTAGTACCGTGCGGCGTCGCCGCCTGTCAGTCCGCTGACCGATTTCAGCTCGCTCGAAATACCGCCCATGGCCGCGTCACGCATGACGCTGTACGTCTGCGCGACGCGCTCGCGCAGCTGCACCATACTCAGACCGCTGTCGGCCTGCTCTTCGCGCAGTACCACCTGCCAAATGGGCTGGCTGTTTTTAGCCGCCTCGTCGAGAAGATAGTCAATACTGGGTATATTCATGCCATCGTCCGCCTGTCTTTAAAATTTGGGAATGGAAACGACGCTGCTGACGCTGCCTACCTGTCCAAGCGCGGCAACCGTATTTTTGTCAATGGGCACATCGGTCTCGACGATCGTAATGACGTCGCCCTCACGCTTATCGCGTGAAAGGCGCAGATTGCCGATATTGTAGCCGTTGTCCGACAGCGTCTGGGCGATGCCGGCCAGCGTGCCTGGCGTATCCTGGTGAAAAATGACCAACGTATCATACAGGCAGGCCGCGTCAATGGCAAAGCCGTTCAGTTCGACCAGCCGGATGGCGCCGCCGCCCACCGAAATGCCGCGAAGGTTGATGCTGTTTTCACCGGACGTCGCTTCAATGCGCACGGTGTTGGGGTGAAAGCGCGGCTCGTCCGCTGTGACGATTTCGTACTCCATTCCGCGGAACTGCGCAAGCTGCAAACTTTCGCGCACCTTGACATTGTCGGTGTTAAATCCCAAAAGCCCGCCGATCACCGCCTTGTCGGTGCCGTGGCCGCGATAAGTGTCGGCAAACGAACCGTAAAAGGTGACGCGCGCCTTTTTGACGTCGGCGCCCAGAATGATGCGGCAGGCCAACCCGATGCGAATGGCCCCCGCCGTGTGTGAAGAGGATGGCCCGACGGTGATGGGGCCCAGAATGTCAAACATATTGACGCTCATACTTATTTTCCACCCCTATCAAGGGAATATACCGCGGATCCGCTTGGCCGTGCAGACGCGCTCCAGTGCGATGAGATAAGCGCCCATGCGCATGGAAACATCATTTTTGCGCGATGCTTCCCATACCTCGTCATAAGCCTTTAAAATAACGCTTTTGAGCATCCGGTTAATCTCAAACTCATCCCACATCAGCGACTGCACGTTCTGCACCCGCTCGAAATAAGAGACAATCAGGCCGCCCAGCGTGGCCACCATGTCAGGAATGACCATACATTCTTTGGCCGCCAGTATCTCGTCGGCCTCCGTGGTGATCTGCGCATTGCCGGCTTCGATGACGATTTGCGCCTGAATGGTCCCGGCGTTGTCGGCATGAATGCATTCGGAAATGGCGCAGGACGCCAAAATGGTGCATTCGGTGGCGATCAGCTCGGCGTTGGTGATGTGTTCCATGCCGATCTCCTGGTATTCGTCAAGCCTGCGGCCTTTTTCCATATGCTCGATAATGGCGGGTACATTCAGGCCTTTCACATTGCGGACAGCGCCTCCTGAATTGCCCAGCGCCACCACGCGCACCCCTTCTTCAAACAGGCGGAGGGATGCTTCCTTTCCCACTTTGCCAAAGCCCAGAACGGCCGCCGTACACCGCTCCTGCGGCATTTTCAGGCGTTTGAAGGTTTCCTGCAAAATGTAGCTGACACCACGCCCTGTCGCCCCGGTGCGCCCGAGCGAGCCGCCCAGCAGCAGGGGCTTACCCGTCACGACGCCGGGCACGGCGCAGCCGCGCATCATGCTGTAGGTGTCCATAATCCAGCCCATAATCTCTTCGTTGGTGTTGATGTCCGGCGCCGGAATGTCCTCATCCGGCCCGATGATGGGCAGAATCATGGCGGTGTAGCGGCGCGTCAGCCGCTTGAGTTCATTTTTGGACAGGGTCGAAGGATCGACCGTAACGCCGCCCTTTGCGCCGCCGAAGGGCAGGTTGGCCAGCGCGCATTTGAGCGTCATCAGCCCGGCCAGCGCCCGCATTTCATCCTGATTAACGGTCTGGTGAAACCGCACGCCTCCTTTATAAGGTCCCAGCAGACTGGAATGCTGAACGCGGTAACCTTTGTAAATTGTGACAGTGCCGTCATCCATTTCAACCGGGATGGAGACGACCAGCTCGCGCTCGGGATACTTGACAAACTCATACGCCGATCGTTCAAGCCCCAGCAGTTCGGCCGCTCGATCGATGGTCTGCGAAAAGCTGTCATACGGGTTGTCGTTTTTGATCATAGCAACCACCTTTAGATAAAATATACAATTATTTTTTGTTTTTTCGTGCATTCAGCACATTTTTCTTCAGGCGTGCAGCCAACAGTGAATGATTTTTGCTATTTCTCTTATTATATCTGTTTCCACAATTTTTATCAACTGATTTTCTTTGCGCATTTCGCCCATTTCAGCGGTTTGATTTTAGCTATATCAACCAAAAAGCGCCATGCCACAAATGGGCAGGGCGCTTTGAAAAGCTCAGTCAGTTTAAAAAATCCTTGAGCTTTTTCGAACGGCTGGGGTGGCGCAGCTTGCGCAGGGCTTTTGCTTCGATCTGGCGAATGCGCTCTCGGGTGACGTTAAATTCCTTGCCCACCTCTTCCAGCGTACGGGTGCGCCCGTCCTCTATGCCAAAGCGCAAACGGAGCACCTTTTCTTCACGCGGGGTCAGTGTTTTCAGAACGTCGACCAGCTGCTCCTTGAGCAGGGTGAACGACGCGACCTCCGCCGGCTCGGGGGCGTCATCATCGGGGATGAAGTCGCCCAGATGGCTGTCTTCCTCTTCGCCGATCGGCGTTTCAAGGGAAACCGGCTCCTGCGCGATTTTGAGGATTTCGCGGACCTTTTGTACCGGCATTCCCATTTCCTCGGCGATTTCCTCGGGGCTGGGGTCGTGCCCCAGCTCCTGCAGCAGCTGGCGTGAAACGCGGATCACCTTGTTGATGGTCTCGACCATGTGGACGGGGATGCGGATGGTTCGCGCCTGATCGGCAATGGCGCGTGTAATGGCCTGCCGGATCCACCAGGTGGCATAAGTGGAAAATTTATAACCTTTGGTATAGTCAAATTTCTCCACCGCTTTAATAAGGCCCAGGTTCCCCTCCTGAATCAGGTCGAGGAAAAGCATTCCGCGGCCGACATAGCGCTTCGCAATGGAAACAACAAGGCGCAAATTGGCCTCGGCCAGGCGCTTTTTCGCCGCTTCGTCGCCTTCCAGCATCCGTTTGGCCAGCTCTATTTCTTCATCCGGCGTCAAAAGGTCGACCTTGCCAATCTCCTTCAGATACATACGCACCGGGTCGTCAATGGCCAGCCCTTCGGCCAGCGCCGAAGTGTCTACCAGCTCTTCCTCGGGAATTTCCTCCACGCTGCCGGGAAAATCCCCTTCCACATCGTCCAGAGGCTGGTTTTCAATGAGAAAGTCCTCTTCTTCCACGGCGACGTCAATACCCGCTTTTTCCAGCGCCTCGAAAAAGCGATCCTGTTGATCCGGATCCAACTCCATTTCGTCAAAAACGCGGGTAATTTCCTTCATGGCCAGCTTTCCGTTTTTCTTGCCCTGCTCCAGCAAATCGTGCAGCAGGTTTCTCGCATTTTCCATTTCCGCCATTCTTTATCCTCCCTCATGTTCACGGCGGTGATCCGCTGCGCGCCGCAGCAAATCGTCGTCGTTCCATGCCGTTCTCTTTTGGTATTCAAACAGGATGGTACTGATATAGTCGTCAAGCTCCCGATCGGGCTCCCGCGAGCGAACCGTTTCAGATAACACGCCGGACAGGTGGCGAACCTCGCTGTCCGGCAGCCCCGCCATACAGGCGGCGGCCGAAAGCTCCAGTCCCTGCTCGCGCCGATCGATGGCTTTTTGGTATATTTTTGCCAAAAAATCCGAAGAAAACGCGTCAGGCCCTATTTTTACCCGCGCCTTGTCCAAAAACTCCTGATCCTGCAAGACCAGCGCCAGCAGCTTTTCTTCACACAGCGCTGACCGCGGGTTCTGGTACCGCAGCTCGCGCTCCTGCGGCTGTACCTGCCGCAGCGGCTGCAAAGCCTTTTTTTCCACTTCTTTTTTCTGCCGGCGGCGGCTTTGCGCCATATTCCGGTCAATTTCCGCCAAAATGGCGTTTTCCGAAACCCCCGCCTGCCGCGCGGCGGCGCGGGCGTAAATCTCTCGCTCAATGCGGCTGGGCATGGCGGACAGCGTTTGCACCGCCGCTTTCAAAAAGGCGACGCGGCCGTCGTCCTGCTCCAAATCGAATTGAGCCGCCAGCTGCGCGATGCGGTATTCGCCGTCGGTCTGCGGCTTTTGCAGCAGAAGGCCGAAGGCCTCGCTGCCGTTTTGCTTGATGTATTCGTCCGGATCCTTGGCGCCGGGAACGCGCAGAACGCGAACTTCCAGCCCTGCGCGGTTCAAAATGTCAATGGCACGCTGCGCCGCCTTCTGCCCCGCTCCGTCCGAGTCGTAGCAAATGACGACCTCTTTGGTATAGCGGGTCATCAGCTTGGCCTGTTCGTCGGTCAGCGCCGTGCCCAGCGAAGCCACTGCGCAGTCAAACCCTGCCTGGTGCAGGGCGATGACATCCATATACCCTTCGGCCAGAATCAGCCTGCCCATCTTGCTTTTTTTCGAAAGATTCATGGCGAACAGGTTGCGGTTTTTGTGAAAAACCGGCGTGTCCGGCGAGTTTAAGTACTTGGGCTTGCTGTCATCCAGCACGCGGCCGCCAAAGCCGACGACGCTGCCGCGCACATCGATGATGGGAAACATGACCCGCCCGCGAAAGCGGTCGTACAAACCGCCGCCGTTGCCGCGCACGGCAAGGCCGGCCTTTTCCATTTCATTGGGGCGATAGCCCAGCCCGGTCAGATGCTTTAAAAGCCCGTCCCATGCGTTTTCCGAATACCCCAGGCCAAACGAGGTGATGGTTTTTTTTGACAGCCCGCGCCGCGCAAAATAGGCTAACGCCTCTTTTCCCTGCTCCTGCCACAGCAGGCTGTGAAAATAGCGCGCCGCATCGCGGTTCATACTCAGCATTCGCTCGCGCACCCGGCGTTGCTCGTCGCTCTGTTCGCGGTCGGTGGGCATCTGCATCCCTGCCCAGTCCGCCAGTGTGCGTACGGCGTCAAGAAAAGGCAGGTTTTCGATTTTCATGACAAACTGAATGACTCCGCCTCCCTCGCCGCAGCCAAAGCAATGGAAAATCTGCTTGTCAGGCGACACCGAAAAGGACGGCGATTTTTCGTTGTGAAACGGGCACAGGCCAAAGTAATTGCTCCCGCTTTTTTTCAGGGGGACATAGCGCTGTACAATTTCTACAATATCACTTCGCGCGACCAGCTCGTCCAGAAAACTGTCAGGCAGCGCCATCCAAGCCCCCCCTTTCTTACGCTTTTACCAATAAAGCCCCGGCTTTTTCAGCCCACATACCGTAATATATCCCAGTGCTGCGCTGGCGGCTGCACAAGCAGGCAACATCCAGCCCCATTGTCCCAGCAATACCAACAGGCAGTAAAAATAGCCTGCCGCCGCCATAGAACCGGCCGCCAACCGAAAGGCCGGCTTCTTTTCCATCCGCCGAAAAACAGGGTATACAACGGCCGCCGTCAGGCACAGCGTCACAATGGCCAGCACCACATTGGCTATCCCCGCCTTCTGTGTGGGAAGGCGCCCGCCGGAAAGCGCAGCGGCGGCACGGAGCAGCAGGCACCAGTCGCAGTAAAACCACAAAAAATACAACGCCCTTTTACCCAGCCGCACCACAACGACACCCCCTCATATTTTGCTCCAGAACTTAGGAATGAACAAATCTTCAAACCGCGCGACGGCAAAACGGTCGGTCATACCGGCTATGTAATCGCACACCGCGCGCGAAAGCCCGTCGCACTCGGCCGTTTTCCGGTATTCTTCCGGCATTTGGGCGGCGTTTTTATAAAAATATTCGTACAGGCTTTTTAAAATATCCATACCCTTGCTCTCTTCCCCCTTGGCGACGGGGTTTTTATAGACGGCATGAAGCATGAACTCCCACAGCTGCTCCATCGCGGCGGCATATTCCTCTTCCAGCCCGACGGCGCATTCTTTTTCACCGTAACGGATGGCCGAATGCACCAGCGAATTGATCCGAGCGCTGTGCGAACGCCCCAGCAATTCACCCAGGTGCGCCGGTATGCTTTCTTCGCGCAGAATACCGGCGCGCAGCGCGTCGTCGATATCATGGTTGATGTAGGCAATGCGATCGGCGTAATGGACGATTTGCCCCTCGAGCGTATCGGCCCGCTTGCCCCCGCTCGTATGGCAGACAATGCCGTCGCGCACCTCAGCCGTCAGATTGAGACCGCACCCGCCCTTCTCCAGCTTTTCAACAACGCGCAGGCTCTGCTCATTGTGCCGGAAGCCACAGTCCGAAACGCTGTCAAGCGCCCTTTCGCCGGCGTGGCCGAACGGGGTGTGCCCCAAATCATGTCCCAGCGCAATGGCTTCGACCAGATCTTCATTGAGCCGCAGGCCGCGCGCGACGGTGCGGCCGATTTGCGACACTTCCAGCGTATGGGTCAGGCGGGTACGGTAATGATCCCCTTCGGGCGAAATAAAAACCTGTGTTTTGTGCTTGAGCCGGCGGAACGCCTTGCTGTGAATGATGCGATCCCGATCGCGCATAAAGCAGGTGCGCATTTCACACACATCATCGGGATGCATACGGCCGCGCGAACACGCGGACAGCGTTGCCCGCGGCGACAATGTCTCCCGTTCCATCTGCTCGAGCATCTCGCGAACGGACATGTGCAGGCCCCCGTTCTTTCATTCTATATAATAAATACGTCCGCTTTGCGCTTTTTCCTCTTTTTCAGCCAAGTTTTTTTGCAAAAAGTTTTTGGCCCCGGTATTCAGGCCGCACGGCGCCGTTGGTTTTGTCCGTCAAATGGGCGCAAAAATCCGCGCTCCGTTCTGCGGGCAGGCAGATCGACAACAGGACCGACGGGCCATATTCCGCTTCTTCCTCCTCTGCGCCAAACCCTTCATACTGGCGGCGCACCGTCTCCAAAAGCCCGTAGGGGCAGTCGATGCTGTAACAGTCAAAGGGCTGCATGACGGCGATGCCCGCCGCGTCGAGCGCCTGCTTGCAGGCTTTTCCATAGGCGCGCGTCAGGCCGCCGGCGCCCAGCAATGTGCCGCCAAAGTACCGCGTCGTCACGCACAGGACGTTTTTGACCTCTTCTTTTTTAAGCACCTCCAGGGTCGGCATTCCGGCCGTACCCTGCGGCTCGCCGTCGTCGCTCATACGCATAACGCCGTTTTCCAGCACATAGGCGTATACGTTGTGGCTGGCGTCCCAGTGCTGCTTTTTCACCTTTTGCAGGATTTCCTGCGCCTGCTCCGGCGTTTCAACGGGAAAAATGCGGCCGATAAAGCGCGACTTTTTCTCGACCAGCTCGGCTTCACTCGGGCCCGCAGGGACTTTATAGGGTTTCATCCTCTTCCCCCTTTGGCGGCAGATAGCCGCGCAGGCGGCCAAGCATCCGCGCGTCGACCACCGCTTCGATCTCGATGCCGTTTTCGGCGTATTCCGCCCGCTTGACATTGGCTTCGCGGTACAGCTCGTCGAGCAGCGCGGCGGCCGAATAGGGCAATACCAGCGAGACGCGCCGCCGTCCCGCCGACAGGCAGGACACGATGCTGCGCATCAGCTCCTCGAGCCCCGTACCCAAAAGGGCCGAGCAGTAAACGGCTCCGGCGCGGCGCGGCAGCTCGGCGTCAACGGCCAGATCCACCTTATTAAATACGGTGATCTGCGGCACCGCCCCCGCGCCCAGCTCGCCTATCAGCTTATCGACCACCTCCGTCTGCTCCTGCCAGGCGGGGTTGCTGACATCAACGACATGCACCAGCACATCGGCATAGGTCACCTCTTCCAGGGTGGCGCGAAAGGCGTTGACCAGGTGGTGGGGCAGCTTACGGATAAAACCGACGGTGTCGGACACCAGCACCTGTGTGCCGTCGGGCGTCACCAGATTTTTGGTCGTGGGGTCAAGCGTGTCAAACAGACGGCCTTCGGCGTGTACGCCGGCGCCGGTCAGGGCGTTGAGCAGCGTCGATTTGCCCGCATTGGTATAACCGACAATGCAGACGAGCGGCACCGCCGCTTTTTCGCGGCCGCGCCGCTGCACGGCGCGCACCTTTTTGACATCGTCGGTTTCTTCCTTCAGCTTCTGTATTTTTCGGCGGATGTGGCGGCGGTCGGTCTCCAGCTGGGTTTCGCCCGGCCCGCGGGTGCCGATGGGGCTGCGGCCGCCAGCCGCCGTCTGCCGTACCAGATGCGCCCACATGCCGGACAGGCGCGGCAGAAGATACTGATACTGCGCCAGCTCGACCTGCAACTTGCCCTCGCGCGTCTGGGCGCGGTCGGCAAAGATATCCAGAATGAGCGCGCTGCGGTCGATGACACGGCAGTCCAGCTCTTTTTCCAGCGCGCGTGCCTGCGACGGCCCCAGCTCATTGTCAAAAACGACCAGCTCTATTTCGTTGTTTTTAATGAGCTCACGAATCTCCCGGCATGTTCCTTCCCCGATGAAGGTATGCGGATCCGGGCTTTTGCGGTTCTGTACGGCGGTCAGCACCGCTTCGCCCCCCGCCGTCTCCAGAAGCTCTGAAAGCTCCTGCATGGTTTCGTCGTCGGAGTTGTCAAAGCCGGGCACCCCTGTGCAGCTGACGCCGATGAGAATGGCGCGTTCTTTCGCGCCCTGCTTTTTTTCTGTCAATCTATTTCCTCCTGACGCCGAACGGCGTCAAAGCGTTAAGGATTGAAAAACGGCGCCCAACGGAAGCGGGCGCCGCTTTGTCTTATTTCTGATCCAGATTGAAGCGCTTTTTAAAGCGATCCACGCGTCCGCCGGTGTCGACCAGCTTCTGCTTGCCGGTAAAGAAAGGATGGCACTTGCTGCAAATTTCCACGCGGATATTCTCCTTCGTGGAGCCCGTCTCAAAAACGTTGCCGCAGGCGCACTTGACAGTGGTCACCTTATATTTGGGATGGATGCTCTCCTTCATGCTTATCTCACCTCGCATCGCTCAACTTACATTCTCGATATAGTTTAGCACACCTGCGCGCGCAATGCAAGTTTTTTTTCATTTTCCCGCGCAATTTCCCTGTCGTTTTTCCGATATGCTGCAAAAAGGAGTTGACATTTGCTCCGCTTTACTTGATAATTTACATGTTCGTAACACTCCCGCCGTTTTTTTACGGTACAATGGGGTGCAGTTTTACAAAACAAAGGATGGATTTTAGAGATGGGAAAAGGAGCCAGAATCCGGCGCGCGCATGAGTCCGAAGCTCAGACCACGCCAAAAAAGAATCAACACAGCCCGAAGACTGGGAAAATCATCGGCAGAATTGTCGTTGTCGTTTTGTGTCTTGCCATTGTCGGCGGCGCGGCGTGGGGCATCGCCTATACGACCGGCGTCGTACACCGCGGCTTTACCGCCGTCCAGGTCGGCGAGCAGAAGGTCAGCGCCCTTGAATTTAATATGTACTATCACGACACTCTGTCCAACATGCTTTATTATTACGGTCAGTATGGCCTGACCGCATCCAATGTCGAGACGCAGATGTATGACGAAGAGCGCACCTGGGCCGATTATATCCGGGAAAGCGTCGTCGATCAGCTGACCGAGGCTTACGTCCTGTACAGCGAAGCGCAGGCCGCCGGCTATGACTACAGCGCGGACGAATACGCACAGGCCCAGTATGACGCTTACTACAAGCAGCTTGAAACCTCGGCCGCCGACAATGAGATGGAGCTCGACGAGTTCGTCAAGGCCGTTTACGGCAATCAGATGAAAATGTCCGATTTTCAGGAAATTCTTCAGCGCCGCTTCACTTATGTCGGATACCGCCACCAGCTGGAAAGCGGGCTGAGCGCCGACGACAGCGAAGTCGAGTCCTACTATTCGGAAAACAAGGACAATTACGACAACGTGTCCTACCGCTATTTCACCATTCCCTATGAAACGGTGACTTACACCGCGCCGGCCGAGGGCGAGCAGCCGGCCGAAGGCGCGCCCGCCAGCGAAGAGGAAGCGGCTTCGATGACGGAGGAAAACCGCAAAGCTGCCGAGACGAAGGCCAACGAAATGCTGAGCCGCATTACAAGCGAGCAGTCTTTCATCGATCTGGCCTACGAATATGCTGGCGACGACGAAAAAGAAAAATATGAAGAAGCCGACGCCACATTAGTGACGACGGGCAGCGCCACCTCGACCAGCCCGCTGGGCGAATGGTACAAGGATGCGAGCCGCCGCGCCGGCGACACCGGCGTCGTCGACAACAACAACGGCGGCTATACCGTTATCTACTACCTGTCCCGGGAACGTGACACCGCCCCCACCGTCGACGTCCGACACATTCTGCTCGGCACCGAAACGGCGGCCGAGGACGCCACCGACGAGGAAAAAGCGGCTGTCGAAACGGCCAACGCCGACCAGAAAGCCCTGGCTGAGCAAATCCTTGAACAGTGGAAAAACGGCGATAAAACAGAGGACAGCTTCGCAGCGCTGGCCCGCGAATACTCCGAGGACGGCAATGCGGCTTTGGGCGGCATTTATGAAAACGTCACGCAAAATCAAATGGTCGCCGAGTTCAACGACTGGATTTTTGACAGCGCCCGCCGCCCCGGGGACAGCGACATTGTACAGACCAGCTATGGCTACCACATCATGTATTTTGTCGGCGACGGTCTGCCCGCATGGGAAGCTGAAGCCCGCAGCGATCTGCTGAGCCAGAAATATCAGGAGCTGTACGATTCCCTTGCTGAAAAATACCAGGTGACAACCAGTACTTTTGCCATGAAGCTGTAATTTCTCTGCCAGAGCGGCCAGCGCCGCTCTGGTTTTTCTTTGGATGCTTTGCCCGCTCTTAATCGTTCTATTTTTATCGATAAAGCTCGTTAATCTATTGACAACCATGCTTCTTGCTGTTACCATAAGATTATCAATGGGGACGCTTTGCGCTCTCTCTGCATTTGAAAGGGGACTGAGAATGAATATTTCCGTTTGCGTCGGCAGCTCCTGCCATCTCCGTGGTTCCTATACCATTATTGAACTGATGAAAAGCAGCCTCGAGCGTTACGGTCTGACCGAAAAGGTCAATCTGGGCGCCGCCTTCTGCCTGGGCAAATGCACCGAGGGCGTTTCTATCCGCTTTGATGACGAAATTGTTTCCGGCGTCAGCGCTGAAAACTTTGACCAGGTTTTCAGCGAGCACGTGTTAAAGCCTCTCGGCCTGTAAGCCGCCCGGAATCGTAAAGGAGGCAAGTCTTGTGAACGAGTATCTCAGATTAAAAAAATCCAACTGCAAAAACTGCTACAAATGCATTCGCCACTGCCCTGTTAAATCCATTCGCTTTTCCGAAAACCAGGCCCATATCGTCAATGACGAATGCATTCTGTGCGGCCACTGCTTTGTTGTATGCCCGCAGAACGCCAAGGAAATTCGCTGCGATTTGGACAAAGCGCGTGCGCTCATCGCGTCGGGCAGCCCCGTTTACGCCAGCCTGGCTCCTTCGTTTGCCGCTGATTTCCCGGGGGTGACCATTACCTCTATGCAAAAGGCTTTGACGGCGCTCGGGTTTTCCGGCGCAGAGGAAACGGCCGTGGGCGCTACCATCGTCAAAAACCGCTATCAGGAAATTCTGGAGCAGGAGCATCCGTCCGTGCTCATTTCCTCCTGCTGCCACAGTGTCAACCTTTTAATCCGCCGGCATTTCCCCGAAGCGCTGCCGTATCTCGCCACCGTGCGTTCCCCCATGCAGGCCCACTGCGTCGATATCAAACGCCGCCACCCCGGCGCCGCGGCCGTCTTTATCGGCCCCTGCGTTTCCAAAAAAGCGGAGGCCGACGAATATTCCGACGCCGTTGACTGCGTCCTCACCTTCGAAGAGTTGAGCCAGTGGCTGGCTTCTGAAAATATTGCGCTGGAAGATATTCCCGACCCGCCCGAGGTCGGCGGCCGCGCCCGCCTCTTCCCCACCTCAGGCGGCATCCTGCGTTCCATGCAGAATAAAACTCCCGACTATACATACATGGTGGTCGACGGCCTGGAAAACTGCATCACCGCTTTACAGGACGTCATCCGCGGTGATTTGACCAATTGCTTTATCGAAATGTCGGCCTGCGCCGGCAGCTGCATCGGCGGCCCGGCCATGGGCCGCGACCACCGCGCGCCTGTACGCGATTTTGCTTTTATCGACCGGTATGCGCCGGAAAAGGATTTCGACGTCGATATGGCCGCGCAGACCGGCCTGTACGCCGAACACAGCTTTATGGGCCTGCACCGGCAAAAGCCCGGCAGCCATGCCATTGAAGAAGTCCTGCACGCTTTGGGTAAAATGACCCCCGAGCAGGAACTCAACTGCGGCAGCTGCGGTTACAACACCTGCCGCGAAAAGGCCGAAGCCGTCATTCTGGGCAAGGCAGACCTGACCATGTGTCTGCCGTATCTGAAGGAAAAGGCCGAGACCTTCTCGGGCAACGTTCTGGAAAACACCCCCAACGGCATTGTTCTGCTCGACGAGGATCTCCAGATTCAGCAGATCAATCCGGCTGCCTGCTCGATTATGAATATTTCCCTGCCGGCCGAAGCGGTCGGCCAGCCAGTCATGCGCTACCTGAACCCAGAGCTTTTCGTACAGGTTGTGCAGACCAAGCGCAGCAGCAAAACCAGACAGATCTATCTGGCCGAATACCAGAAACATATCGAGCTGACCGTTGTGTATGACGGCAAATACCACAATCTGATGGCCATGCTGCGCGATGTCACGCGCGAGGCCGAAGAACACGCGCGGAAAGAGGCGGCCAGCCGGCACACCATCGAAGTCACTGATAAGGTCATCGAAAAACAGATGCGCGTCGTGCAGGAAATCGCCTCTCTGCTGGGCGAAACGACGGCGGAAACCAAAATCGCGC
This sequence comes from uncultured Clostridium sp., assembly GCA_947427035.1. GTDB lineage: Bacteria > Bacillota > Clostridia > Oscillospirales > Butyricicoccaceae > Ventrousia. The sequence continues at coordinate 12,649 of CANEGK010000035.1, read as the reverse complement.
TGACCAAGCTGAAGGAGTCGTTGAACGATGAGTGAGCTTTGCACGGACATCGGTTACTACAGCCTGAACAAAAAGGGCGAGCAGCTTTGCGGCGACCATATCGACATCATTGAGCCGGAAAACGACAGCACCATCACCGCCGTTTTGGCCGACGGCCTGGGCAGCGGCGTCAAGGCGTGCATTCTGTCCACGCTGACCAGCAAAATCATTTCCACCCTTGTAGCCAACGAAATCAGCCTGGAAGACTGCGTTGAAACCATTGCCGCCACATTGCCCGTCTGCTCGGTCCGCGGCGTCGCCTACTCGACCTTTACCATCATCCGCATTGTCGACAACCGCGAAGCCGAGCTCATTCAATTTGACAACCCCCATATCATCCTGCTGCGCCACGGCAAAAGCTTCGCCTATCCGGAAGAAGAAAAGGTCATCGGCGGCAAAAAAATCTACCGCTCCCGCGTTCAGCTGGAAGAGGGGGATATTTTCCTGGCCATGAGCGACGGCGTCATTCACGCCGGCGTAGGTATGACGTTAAATTTTGGCTGGCTGCGCGAAAATGTCATTGACTTCCTTGAAATGATGTACGACCCGGACTTCACGGCCAAGACCTACTCCACCATCCTGCTCAATGAGTGCAATCACCTGTATGGCGGCCTGCCCGGGGACGACACGACCGTTCTGGCCATCAAGGTGCGCCGCCGCCAGCCCGTCAATCTGATGATCGGCCCGCCCCGCGACCCCAACGACCTGGCCGACATGCATCAGCGCTTTTTTGCCGAAGAGGGCAAGCGCATTGTCTGCGGCGGCACAACTTCCAAGCTGGCGGCCGAATACCTCGGTAAACCGGTCAACACCTGTATGGATTATCTTGACCCGGAAATTCCGCCCATTGCCAAAATCGAAGGCATTGATCTGGTGACCGAAGGAGTTATCACTTTCAGCCGCGTGCTTGAATACGCGCAGAATTATCTGGAGGATAACACCCGTTATACCGATTGGAGCTATAAGCGCGACGGCGCTTCGCTCATTACGCGGATGCTTTTTGAGCAGGCAACCGATATCCATTTTTATGTTGGGCGCGCCGTCAACCCTGCGCACCAGAACCCCAGCTTGCCCATCAATTTCAATATCAAAATGCGCCTGGTCGACGAATTGACCGATTGCCTGAAAAAAATGGGCAAGCGCGTGCGCGTCACCCAATATTAATGACATAGAAAGAGCAAAACCCATGAGAAAATTTGACACAAAAGTCCAGGATCTGAAATACAAAGTCCTGCGCGAGGTTGCCCGCGGCGCTTTTGCCGGCAACCTGCTGGAAAAGCTCCCCGACATTCCCAAAATCATCGCTCCCGGGCCCAAGCCGTCGACACGCTGCTGCGTTTATAAAGAGCGCGCTATCATCACGGAACGCGTTAAACTGGCCATGGGCGGCAACCGGGACAACCCCAACGTCATTGAGGTTCTGGATATCGCCTGCGACGAATGCCCTGTCGGCGGCTGGCAGGTTTCCGAAGCCTGCCGCGGCTGCATTGCACACCGCTGTGAAGAGGTCTGTCCGCGCGGCGCCATCACCTTTGACAGGCACCAGCACGCCCATATCGACAAGGAAAAATGCGTCGAGTGTGGGCGCTGCGCCAGCGTCTGCCCCTATTCCGCCATTATCGACCATAAACGTCCCTGTCAAAAGGCCTGCAAAATTAAAGCCATCAGCATCAACGACCAGAGCGCGGCGGAAATCGACAACCAAAAATGCATCTCGTGCGGCTCTTGCGTTTATCAGTGCCCCTTTGGCGCCATTGTCGACAAATCATTTATTCTGGACGCTATCGATCTCATTTTAAAGAGCGAAAGCAATGAAAATTACAAAGTTTATGCCGTTGTTGCGCCTTCTATATCAAGCCAGTTCAGCTATGCGCAGCTGGGCCAGGTCATCTCCGGCATTAAGGCGCTGGGCTTCTATACCGTCATCGAAGCGGCGCTGGGCGCCGATCTGGTCGCTTATTCCGAAGCGAGGGAACTGGCTGAAAAGGGCTTTTTGACTTCGTCCTGCTGTCCTGCTTTCGTCCGCTATGTCGAAACGGCTTTTCCTGATTTGCGTGAACATGTTTCTCACAACCTTTCCCCTATGGCCGCCATTGCCCGTGCTGTCAAAGCCACCGATCCTACGGCTAAAATCGTCTTCATCGGCCCCTGCACCGCCAAAAAGCAGGAACGCCAACGCGAGGAGGTCCGCGATTTGGTCGACTGCGTCCTCACTTTTGAAGAGCTCCAGGCTTTGTTTGACGGCAAGGAGATTGATCTTTCCTCGCTTCCTCTCGATGTTCTTGACAATGCGTCCTATTACGGGCGTATCTTTGCGCGCAGCGGCGGCCTTTCGGATGCGGTGGGACAGGCGCTCCGCGAGCAGAATATCGAGTATTTCGCCCCCAATCCCATCGTGTGTGATGGCATTGAAGCCTGCCGTGCCGCTCTGCTGCGCGCCGCGAAGGGCGTACTGCCCAACAATTTTATCGAAGGTATGGCTTGTGTTGGCGGCTGTATCGGCGGCGCAGGCTGCCTGACTCACGGTGAAAAAAACAAAAGCGAAGTCGACCGTTACGGCCGCGAAGCTATGGAAAAATCCATTGGCGATGCCATCTCCATTTTTGAACATACGCAAAAGCTTTAACCCTTTACTTTTTTCGTTTCAAGCCGCCCTGACCGGGCGGCTTTCTCCTTTTCACGGCTTTAATTGCCATGTAACTCCAGTCCAGAACCTTTTATCTTAAGGTTTCGTGAATTCTTGCCGTCCTGTCTTGCCACTCTGCCCGCTTTGCACTACAATAAAAAGCATCATAAGGGCCTATCATCCGTTGACGGCTTCTTATGAAATTCATTTACAAGCCATGATTCACGCATGGCCCCAAAGGTTTCCCATGAAAAAAAAGCTTCTCAAACCCATTCTCTGTACGGTCGCCGGCCTGGCCGCCCTTGCGCTTGTGTCGTTGTTTGGCTGCGGCCGCTATGTATCCGCCATTGCCGCACCGTATATTGTGCGTGAACGCGAAAACGCCCCTGTCTGCGACGCCGTCCTTGTGCTGGGCGCCCGAGTTTATGACGACGGCCGCCCCTCACCCTCTCTGGCCGATCGGCTTGATATCGCCATCGAGCTGTACCGCAGCGGCAAAGCGCCCAAGATTATCGCCAGCGGTGATCACGGCTCCCCGGAATATGACGAGGTTGCCGGTATGCTCGCCTATCTGCTCGAGCATGACATTCCCCGCGCGGATATCTTTTTGGATCACGCCGGCTTTAACACCTACGACTCTGTGTATCGCGCCCGCGATATTTTCTGTGTAAACAGCGTGCTCATCGCCACGCAGGATTTTCACATCGATCGCGCCGTTTACATGGCGCGCCGCCTGGGTCTGGACGCATGGGGCGTTCCTTCGCCCGACCGCGTCACCTCCCGAACCTATAACCGTCTGCGCGAAAGCCTGGCCCGTGTAAAGGCTGTGCTTGAAACCGATGTGCTCCACCGCAAACCCCGGTATCTGGGCGACGCGATTCCCATCTGGGGTGACGGCACCGTGACGGATGGTTAAAAAGAAGAAAGCACGGAAGCCCATTTTCGGGCCGCCGTGCTTTTTTACGCGCTGTTTCCGGGGCTGTTCGAGCGTATCAAAAGGAAGCCCCGACCGCCATTATTTCTTTACGCTTCTTGTCGCTACAAAGGTTGCAATGTTGTGCTGATGCAAAGGACCGGCTCCGCTCGTATCATCATACAGATGTGTCAGCGTAAGCCCTGCTTCGAGTTGGCCATTGATCTGCTCTTCCAGCGTATGGGAAAACTGCATCCCGCTATCGCTTTCCTGCAATTGCCTTGCGTGTTCAGCATTTTTGAGCGGATTGAACGGCAGGGTGTTGATAATGCATGTTTCGCTGCTGTCAAACGCATAGAGGATATCGGTGCTGAAACCGGCCAGCAGCGCGCCTCCCTTTTTCAAAACCCGATAACACTCTTTCCATATCGATTTTACGTCTTCAACATAGCAGTTCGAAACCGGGTGGAAAATCAAGTCAAAGCTTTCGCTGGAAAACGGAAGCTTTTTTGTCATGTCCGCTTGAATGACCGCGATCTCATACCCTTCCCGTTTCGCCACGATTCGTTCCTGTTCCAGCATTTTTTCCGAAACATCAAGCACTGTGCATTCTGCGCCCAAAGCCGTAAAAATCGGCATCTGCTGCCCGCCGCCGCTGGCCAGCCCCAAAACTTTTTTGCCTTTCAGGGTGCCGAACCAGTCGTGCGGAACGTATTTGACCGGCGTAAGCTTTACGTTCCATTTGCCGTGAGCAGCATCCTCATACTCTTCGCGGCTGATGCACTGCCCCCATTCCCAGCCGTTTTCTACCCAACGATCGACGGTTTGCGCATTGATTTTTGTATAGTCCATCACAAGCTCCCCTCTTCTGCCTTCCGGCTGCCAGCTCAAAACAGCACCTGCTGAAAAGCCTGTGTGCTCCAGCAGGTGCTGTTATGGCATTGACCATCGCGCAGCAGTTTTTTCCTTTTATAAAAACAGTTCGTTGCTTTTGCGTTCTTGGCAGGCTTTTTTCAGCTTCATACTGCCGGCTTCCAGAAGCATTTTACTGACACTGCGCGCTTTGTTTGGACAAATTGCAATGCAGCGCATACAGGAAATGCAGCGCTCTGCATCAGTTTTTGAAGGGCTTTCCGACGGAATCGCGCCGACCGGGCACTTTTGAGCGCAAAGCCCACACTGCACGCAGGCTTTTCCCGCCCGCGGCTTCATAGGTACGCCACCGTATTCACGGTATGGGCGATTCCCGGGAAAATCCGGGCCTTTTGACGCCTTTCCCGCATCAAGGTGGGCGCGAATTCGAACCGCAAACCCGGCCAGCTCCTTCTCATCCTGTTCATCCGGCCGGCCCGCCGCAAACTGACGCATAATGGAATGCTCGGCAATCGCGGCCACTCCAGCCGCACATTGAAAGCCCGATTGCGTCAAAACGTCCTCCAGTTCGGCAAAGGTATCGTCATAAGCCCGGTTCCCGTAAACCGACAGCAAAATTGCCCTTGCGCCATTGCCCCGCATTTGACGCAGGCGGGATACGGCCACCGCCGGCACCCTTCCCCCATAGGATGGAACCGAAACGACACAGACATCCTCTTCGCCAAAGGAAAAAGCGGAGAAATCCAGATGTGCATCTGTCAAATCCACAAAGCGGCTTTGCGCAGAAAAGGACTTCATAAAGATGCCCGAGGCCCTTCGAACGCCTCCGGTCGGGCTGAACACTACTTCATAAACAGACATTGTCCCCCACTCCTTCTTCACCATTTCCCGCAAAAAGCCGCTGTGCCGGAACGCTCCGGCTTATAAAACGCTCTGTATGCAAGCACCCTATTCTTCCGTGCCGTCAACCGGCGGATCGTCCTCGGTTGACGGATCGGGCTGTGTCGGATCGCCTTCTTCATCACCCGGCTGTTCTTCTCCGGGCTGCGGAATCAGAGGAGGCGGATATTCCGGATTATCTGACGCGTTGGGGTCGTCCGGGTTGCTCGGGTCGTTCGGATCATCCGGCGGGTTGTCCTCGGGCGGGACTTCCGGCGGGTTGCCGTTATTTTGTTCACTGTGCACCGTGCAGACGGCCGCCGACGACATTCCGTCGCTCGCCGGCGCATAAGTCCCCGCCGCCGGCGTATAAGGCACAACATATTTCTGGTCGGCTACGCGGACGCCGCTTGCCGGGTATTCGCGCTGCAGGCTAAGCATGGCCACCTGTTTGATATCGTCGAGCGGACACCATTCATTGGCTATGCCGCCTGTCACCGAATCGATTTCAACCGGCACATGCATGGTACAGCGCGCTTTCGGCACATCTTCCGCGGCCAGGCGCGCCGTCATCACCCGGCTGCCGCGCACGTCCTGCGAGCACCACTCGCTGGCCAGCAGTCCGCTGTCGGCACAAATGCTGACCGATTTGAGCTCGGTCGACAGACTGAACGAGCGAGGCTCCAGATTTTCATGCACGGCGCTCATCACCTGCTTCCACAGGTACAGCGCCGGGTTTGTGTCAAATCTTCCCACATCCTGCGGCTTGTCATAGCCAAACCACACCACGCCGGTATAATACGGCGTAATGCCGGCAAACCAGCGGTCAAAGCTGTCGTCCGTCGTACCGGTTTTGCCGCCGACCTCGATTCCGTTGCCCAAAGCCGCTTTGCGGCCGGTGCCCTGTGAACCGGTGACGACATTTTTCAAAATTTCCACCATATAGGTCGCTGTCTTGGCCGACATGGCCACCGTCTGCTCCGGCTCCTGCTCGAGAACGATATTGCCGCTCGAATCATATACCCGGGTATACAAGATGGGGCGTGTATACGTGCCGTTGTTGGTAAACGCGCTGTACGCCGCCGTCATTTCCAGAACGGTGACGCCGTCTGTGACGCCGCCCAGAGCCAGCGGGCTGAGCGCCACGTCGGTTTTTGTAACCTGTTCGCCTTTTTTATTGGTATCGACGCGGCTTTCAACCAGGGAAGAAAGCTCCAGGTTGGTGTGGGTAAAGCGGAAGGCGCGCTCTACGCCAACCTCTTGCAGCACTTCTACCGCAATGGTGTTGAGCGATCGCTCGACCGCCTTCATCACCGTCGTGCGGCCGCCGTAGGAACCGTTTTCATTTTTGGGCCAGCCGCCTGCACGCTGATGAAAATCTTTCGGCGCGTCGTCCAGCACGGTAAAGGGAGTAATGACCCCGTATTCGATACCCGGCGCGTATACGCTGAGCGGTTTGATGGACGAACCCGGCGAGCGGTGCGCCTGCGTAGCGCGATTAAATACACGGTTGCCCGTCTTTTCTCCCCGGCCGCCGTACATGGCCAGCACCTTTCCGGTATAAGGATCCATAATGACCATGGCCGCCTGCGGCATGGTGCCGTCTTTGCCCAGGCCGCCCGGGAAGTTTTCCACATCCTGGAATACGGCATCCATCTTCTCCTGTATGCCGACGTCGATGGTCGTGACGACGCGCAGTCCTCCGGTATACAGCAGAGTTTTGGCCATGCTTTCACTGTAGCCCTTCTGCTCCTGCAAATCCTTCAGCACCTGCGAAATGACGGCGTCGACAAAATAGGACTGATATGGCTCTTCCTTCCCGCTGCCGTCGTCACGAACGATTTGCAGCTCTTCAGCCACGGCGGCGTCGTGCTCGGCCTGGGTGATGATTCCCTGCTCCAGCATCTGCTGCAAAACCAGCTCCTGCCGCTCTTTGTTGTTTTCAGGAAAACGGATCATATCGTACTTATACGGATTTTTGGTAATGCCGGCAATGGCCGCACATTCGGCCAGCGACAGCTGGCTGACGTCTTTTCCAAAATAGGTCTGCGCCGCCGACTGCACCCCGTAAGCCCGCTGCCCAAAAAAAATGGTGTTGAGATACAGCTCCAGAATGTCGTCCTTTTCGTACTTTTTTTCCAGCTCGAGCGCGCGCATGACCTCTTGAATCTTGCGTTTGACCGATGTTTCGTCGTCGCCGGTGATGTTTTTAATGAGCTGCTGCGTGATGGTCGAGCCGCCGCCGAAGTTATCGCGGAAGCGGACGACATAGTTGAGCGCCGCGCCAATGGTGCGCTTCCAGTCCACGCCGTTGTGTGTGTAAAACCGCGCGTCTTCAATGGCGACAAACGCCTTCTGCATCATATCGGGGATTTCATCGATATCCGCCCAGACGCGGTTTTCGTCGCCGAACAGCGTTTCAAGCTCTTTTTCTTCGCCTGTCGCAGGATCAATGTAATACACAAAACTGGTCAGGTTGAGCCTGACAGAATCCAGATCCACGTCAACCTCGGGGCTTACATAACGATTGATATAGACTGCAAAGGCAATGCCGCAGATGGCCGCCGTCGTCATCCCTATCAACATCAGCGTGACCAGCACAAAACCTGTATAGCGCAAGGCAGTCCGTACTTTTCTTCTGGTCTTTTTTTTCAACTTGTTCTCTCCTTTCCACGGAGGGTACTTTCAGGGGGAATCGCCTGTCCGGCCGCATTTCCCCGCCAGCCTAATCACAGAATATTATACCATAACCGCGCGCAAAAGCAAATCTTTTGCATCAGCTGCCGTCCGGATTTTGCGGCGAAGCAGGCAGGCCTGCTTTGCAGTAAAATGTAATTTTTGTATAGTTTTCCCCTGAAATGTCAAAACTATCTGTATTCTTACCAGATCCTCTGTGTATCAAAAGGGGTGCCGTACATGAAAAAGAAATCCAGAACGGTCATTTTGTCGGCTGCCGTGCTGGCGGCTGTACTGTGCGTCGGTTCGGCGCTGGCTTCTCCGCGTCCCGGCGGCAAAGCTGAACAGCCCATGCAGTCCGTGCGGCCGTCCGGCGGGCAGCAGGAGCGCAGTGACCGCTCCAAATACACCGTCACCGCCTACGAAGGCCGCCTGGCCGTCTATCTGACGGCCCATATGGACGCGCCCCAATACGTCACCGACGTCGATATTTCCACACTGCCCGCCGCCGATCGCGAGGCGCTGCAAAAGGGGATTGCCGTCTACACCGAAGAAGAGCTGACATCTGTCCTGGAAGATTACAGCAGCTGACGCTCTTTCAGCCCGTGCTTTTATCAAAAGAGGCAATCCGCCAGGGATTGCCTCTTTTGATATACTTGTATCAGCGCAAAGCCGGATAAAGCCCCTGTGCCAGCATGGCTTCAAAAGCGGCGCGAACCTTTTCCCGATCCTCGCGATATGTGACGCCATGCCATTGATCCGCGCTCTGAAGCACCTGTACCGTTCCCCTGCCCTCGCGCACCAAATCATCGACAAAGCCGGGCAGATAATACTCCCGCTTGAGCGCGTCGCCGTCGCGCCGGCGCAGGAAAGCGTCAAAACCGCTCTCCAAATCACAGAAAATGCCCTCCGGCATCCCCCAGGCGTTCATCGACACTACCGCGTCGGGCGCCAGCTCGACAATGCGGCCGTTTTCCTGCGCTTCGATGCGCCCGTCAGCCGTGCGGGCAATGGACGTGTGCTCGGTCACCGAGCGCAAAAAACCGTTTTCCATGTCGCACACGCCGCGCGAAACGCTTCCGTTTTCCGTCAGCGTGCGTTCCAGCCGGTAGCCCACCATACACATGGCGTGGTGCGGCCCTTCTGTCTTCCTTTCGGCCAGGAACCGGTATAACAGCGAAAAACAGCTGCGCCCATAATAATCGTCTGCGTTGATGACGGCAAAGGGGCCGGGCAGCTGATCCCGCGCGCACAGCACGGCGTGGCCCGTCCCCCACGGCTTGACGCGCCCTTCGGGCGGGGCCATGCCACTCGGCAGCCTGTCCGTTGTCTGCCATGCGTAAGCGACTTCCATCACTTCACGCGCACGGCGGCCGATCGCCTCTTCAAACGCGTCCTGCAATTCGGGCTTTATGACAAACACAACCCGTTTAAACCCGGCCAGCCGGGCGTCGTACAGCGAATAGTCCAGAATAATTTCCCCGGCCGGGCCGACGGGATCGATCTGCTTCAGCCCGCCGTAACGGCTGCCCATGCCCGCGGCCAGCACCAACAGGGTCGGTTCTTTCATGTTCATCATCCTTTCGGGTTTTATTATACACAGCGCACGCGCTCCCCGCAAGGGGATGTTTGACAGTGGATACCGGCGGGTGTTACAATGGCAGGAAGAAAGAACCGGGGGGATGTCCCATGCCGCACAAAGCAAAAAAAATCAATCAGTTTTACACGCTTGGCGAAGAGATTCTCAATTCGATCACCCATGGACTGGGCGCCGCTCTCGCCGCTGCGGGCACCGCTATTTTGATTGTCTTTTCCGCGTGGCATCACAATATATGGGCCATCGTCAGCTGCGCAGTGTACGGCGCCACGCTGCTCATTCTGTATACATCTTCCACCCTGTACCACTCGTTCCAGTCGCCGCGCATCAAGGCGCTTTTCCGTATTTTTGACCACTGCACCATCTATCTGCTCATCGCCGGCACCTATACGCCGTACACGCTGGTGACGCTGCGGCAGGCAGACCCCGTGCTCGGCTGGTCGCTTTTTGCCCTGGTGTGGGCGGCCGCCATCGTCGGCATTGTCCTGACGGCCATTGACCTGGAGCGCTTCAAAATTTTTTCCATGATCTGCTATTTTGCCATGGGCTGGGTCATTGTCTTTGCCGTGCGGCCCCTGATGGCCAGCCTGGCCCCCGCAGGGCTGTGGCTGCTGCTGGCCGGCGGCCTGGCTTACACCGGCGGCATCACCTTTTTTGCCATCAAAGTCCCTTATATGCACTCAATTTGGCATTTTTTCGTGCTGGCCGGCAGCATTCTGCACTTTCTCTCCATTTTACTGTACGTCATCTGAATACACAGGGGGAAGACTGTCATGCTCTGTTCGCTGCATACCCATTCCGTTTTTTGTGACGGAAGCTGTACGCTTGAGGAAATGACGCGTGCCGCCGTGCGTTTGGGCCTGGATTCTTTCGGTTTTTCCGGCCATGCGCCCGCCCCTTATGACCGCGCGGCCATGGTCGCTGAGGACGCCGAAAAATATCTGGATGAAATTGCGCGGCTCAAGAAGCTCTTTTCCGGAGCCATCGAACTGTATGCCGGCATGGAAAATGACGCTTTGCACCCCTTTGAGCCTTCGCGTCTGGACTACTGCATCGGTTCGGTGCATTATATCCGTGACGATGCGGGAGAGATTCACTGCATCGAGAGCACGCCCGCTCTTTTTTCTGCTGCCATCGAAGCTTTCGGCAGCGTACAGTCCGTCGTCGATCGCTACTGCGAAACCATGGAGCAGCTGCTTGCCACACACCGGCCCGACATTGTCGGCCACCTTGACATTATTGCCAAGCTCAACGGCGGCGGCCGCTTTTTTGATGAAAACGCCCCCTGGTACCGCCGTGCTGAAGAACGGTTGGCTCTTGCCGCGGCGCGTAGCGGCTGTATCACCGAGGTCAACACAGCCGGGCTGCGCATTGCCGCACGGCGCGCGCCCTATCCCTCGCCCCACATTCTGGCTCTGCTGCGCGAGCTGAACGCGCCCGTCATTTTGACGGCCGACGCACACCGCGCCGAAGATATCGCCGCCGGCTTTGACGAAGCGCGTGTTCTTTTGCGCTCGCTCGGTTTCCGCACCACTATGATTTTGCACAACGGCCGTTTTGTGCCCGAAGAGCTGTAATTTATAAGGAGAATGATTCCCATGAAAAACATACTGGTCGTCCTGGGCGGCGGCCGTGCCAACGGCAATACCGCCCAATTGACTGACGCCTTTATCCGCGGTGCGCAGGAAGCCGGACACCAAACGGAGCGGGTTTCGCTGCTCCACACCGAGGTTCGCGGCTGCCTGGGCTGCAATGCCTGCCGCTGTGGGAAACCCTGTATGTAAAAAGGCGGCAATGCATTCAGACATTTTTGAAAACCGAACTTTTTATGCAAAAAAACCGCCTCAAAAGGCGGTTTTTCAAAAAGCTGGTCCGAGTGACAGGATTCGAATTATTCGCAGGCCCTTTCCCTTATAGAACCGAATAGAAAAGCGCGCCCTGTAATCCTTGCAGCGCAATGGTTACAGGGAATGCAGCGAGATACGGTAAAACGGCGCGGCGCTCGCTAAAGGGAAAAAATAAGGGAAAAAGACAAAGGCCGGGAAGTTACTCCCCGGCCTCTTCTGCTTAATCAATCACAGAATAAATTGTCCCCAAAATCAGGTCAACGTCGCGCAGGTCATCCCCACGCAAAACCCGGACCATATCGGCCCCATCCTTCACAGCATCCACATACTCTGGGGCTGTCATTTCCTGTTCTGTCCCGTCCGGCATACGGGCCAGCAACACAATACGGGACGGGCGCATATTTTCAAGCCTAGTTAATCTGGATGCAATGGACACGGCACTACACCCCCCTAAAATCAGCCATAAACCGCTCCAAATCTTCCATGCTCAGGTTAAGGCCTATTGTGCCCGCCATCGGGTCGCCGCGGTTCAGCTCATACAGCAGCGCGGACTTGCCCAGCGCGTCCAGTCCGGCCAGCTCCCGGCCCAGCGCAAACAGGCTCCGGCTCAAATCGTCCACTGGGGCGTCCTGTTCTATTTTGCGCCGCTCGATAGTCTCCGCAAGGGCCGCTATGCGGGCATCAATGCTACTCAAAATCTTCAATCCTCCTGTCCGGCGCGGGGTGAAGTAGGACGGTCAGCAGCCGCGCCCATCCCGAATACACGGGGTGGTCACTTTGGAAGCCATCAACTTTCCCAGATTTGAGAAAGTCCAATGCCCCGCCAGGGTCGGTGGTGGTCACAGTGCCGTCCATGAACGTGACCGCCACCACGGCAGGCTGCTGCCGGTCTGCAAATGCCTGGAGCGCGGCCAGACGCCGGAATATTGTTTTATCCATGTTCCCCTCCCATTGCCGTTTCCAGCTCGTCCAAACGGGTCAGAATATCGGTTGTTTCGGTCAGCTTCATACTGTACTCCAATATGCTGCGGGCCGCAGATATGCGGGCCTGGGCGTTTTCGTCCGTGTCCTCTACAATCTCCCGCAGGGTGAGCAGAGCGGGCGCTATGGCCTGCTGCGCCTGCCGGGTGGCGTCCTCTACCAGCACCGCAAAGGCGCGTTTATATTCCGCTTGAAAGTCCGGGTCAGCCAGATAGCCC
>CANEGK010000034.1 GCA_947427035.1 uncultured Clostridium sp. | reverse complement strand
CTCTTCGGCAATGCCAACATCAAAAAAACGCGCAGGAAATCGTTGAGAAAATAAAGAAAGGCCGGTACCTGCTTCCATAGCGGCAGTGACAGCGCAAATACTGTCGTCACTTTCAGCAAAAGCGGATAGCGCAGCGCCAAAGGCATCGGAAAACCCCATACCGCTCTGCTTGCGCGGCTGGCCGGAAATCACGTCAAAAGCCGCCACCCCGTGAAAACGATCAGGGCTGGACTCAGAGCGAAAATACCCCTTCCCTTTGACGGTTTTAAGATGAACAACGACAGGGCACCGAAGGCTTTTTGCTTCATCCAGCAAATCGCAGACAGCTGTGATATCGTTGCCGTTGGCCGGACCAAGGTAACGAAAGCCCATGATTTCAAAAATGCTTTCTTTCAACAAGGCCACTTTTAAACGGTTTTTCCGCAAAGAAATCCAGCGGATCACCCTGTCACCATTGGGAAAACGGTGTAAAAAATGTTTGACCTTCCATTTGAGCTTAAAATATCCGGGTTTGCTGCGCATGTGCGACAATCGTTTGGCCAGGGCGCCAACATTTTTGCCAATGGACATTTCATTGTCGTTAAAGACAACGATAAATGGTTCTTTCGACTGCCCGGCATCGTTGAGCGCTTCATAAGCCATGCCGCCGGTCAATGCGCCGTCCCCAATCACGCAGACGGTCGAACGGTTTTCACCGCGCAGACGGCTGGCGCGGGCCATGCCCAGCGCAGCTGAAATGGAATTGGATGCATGGCCGGAAATAAAGCTGTCAAATGTACTTTCATCTGGGCGGAGAAAACCGCTCAGCCCGTCGAGCTGCCGCAGAGTGGGAAACCGCTGTTTCCGCCCTGTCAGTATTTTGTGGGTATAGCACTGATGTCCCACGTCGAACAGAATGTAATCGTCAGGTGAAGAAAAAACGCGGTGCAGCCCCACGCTGATTTCCACCGCGCCCAGATTGGCGGACAGGTGTCCACCGGTTTTTGACACATTTTCTATTAAAAATTCACGGATTTCCGAACATAACTCTGCTAAAGAATCCTGTCGAAGCCTTTTGAGATCTTCCGGACAGTTGATTTGATCCAAAATAGGGGTATTTGCCATGCGATCAATCTCCCCTGCCAACGATTTTTTTGAAAAAATATAAGACGCGGCCAGCCATATGCACAACGCTGTCGCTGCTGCGCACGGCAACGGTTTTTCCCAGTGCTTTTCCGCCGATAGTCGCCGCAGCAATGACACCGGTAACGAAAAGCGGAATTACAGCCGGATGCCAATGGGTTGCAGCAATGATTTCGTTGGTGATCAGCGCACCGGTCGTACCGCTCATAATGCCGCAGATATCTCCGATGACATCGTTGCAAAAACTGGACACCTTCTCGGCGTTTTTGATAAGCCATATGCCTTCTCTGGCGCCTTTGACTTTGCGAGACGCCATAGAGTTGAAAGTTTTTAGGTTTGCCGACGTCGTGGCGACGCCAATGATGTCAAACAAAACGCCCAGCAAAACAAAAAAACACAAAACGCCCAAAGTAAGAAAAATGTTGGCGTCTCCCAATGCAGCAGAAGAGCCGTAAGAAAAAAGCACCGACAGAGAAAAGCTGACAATCACCATCGTCAGAACAAAACTGCCATTTCCCTTTTTTCGGGCTTTGGGGCGCGAAGATCTGTGGCCGCCATCCGCTTTATGTTGTGGGTCAGAGGTACTGATACAATCTCCTCCTAAAAGACAAATCATTGTGGCAGCAGGCAAAGTAAATCTTGCGGCTTAGGTTCGGTTGGATTTCCCCCGCATCTGCCGCTCGTCACCGATACGGCGGTTTCCCATTGAAGATGCGGCCGCGCTGTTGCCAAGCGCGATACCGAATTGCCACTTAGTCCGCACTGCAATCCCTTGCCTGCCACATTGTACAGCCTAGATGTTTTCCATAACAGGTCAGCCGGTTCTTAGCCTCTTTTGCAAGCATGGTTTCAAAGAGCAATAGTTCCCTTAAAGCGGCCGCGATAAGGGCGCTTCGTTCTCTTATTCGCCATACCCACTCAAGGCAGGCTACATCTGCACGCAGCAGGGGGCTGCCCCACCACTTTGCAGGTTTAACCCTGCCCCGTAGAAACTCCGATCAACCAAAGCAGTGTTTAGGGTTTCCACAGCAGCAGGTCTCCACGGTAACCGGGTCACATCCGCATGCCATTGCGGGGCGCCCTGAAACCTTAACCCCCAGCATCCACCCCAATCTGGGCGAGAGAAGCAGACACAAGGGACTTCATCGATATGCCCTTCGACGGATTTTTAGGCCCGTCCTGGTAACCGGTGACTCTGACTAGGATACTGCGCCACAAACTTATTATAGCATAATATGCATAAATATCAAGTACGGTATATTGTGATAAAAAAGTTTTACAAAAGCAGGCCGAGGCCAAGCCCCAGCGCCGCGCCGGCCAATACTTCAAACGGAGTGTGGCCGACCAGCTCTTTCAAATCTTTTTGAAAAATATCGGGCGGCGTTTCACGCCAATGATCCATGATATAGTTTAAGATAACAGCCTGCTTTCCCGTTTCCAGCCGGACGCCGGATGCATCATACATAACAATAATAGCCAGTACGGTCATAATGGCAAACTCGGGTGAAGCCAGGCCGCACAACCGCCCTACGGCAACGGCCGCTCCGACAACCGTCGACGTATGGGACGACGGCAGCCCGCCGGACGAGAAAAAAAGCCGAAAACGCCATTTGCGGGCTTTACAGTAATACGTCACGATTTTGAGCGCCTGTGCTGCAAACCAGCAGGTCAGCGCTACGTCGATCACATAATTACCGGTCAAAAAGCCTGTCATAAATCGATTCCTCAGTATGTGCGCCCGGCCAGCCATTCAGCCAGAGCACAGAGAAAATCAGAGCCGGCAAATCGCCGGGCGGCGGCTAAAGCATCTTGCGTCAGTACATCAATTTTCCGCCGGCACTCTTCAAGGCCCCATACGGTCACATAGGTGATTTTGCCGTCTTTGACATCACTGCCGACGTTTTTGCCCAAAGCCTGCTCGTTGCCTTCTACATCCAGAATATCGTCGCGGATTTGAAAGGCCATGCCGACGCTGCGGGCATATTGTTCCGCTGCTTTATATTGTTCGGGGTCGGCGCCTGCCAACAGGCAACCGCCAACGCAGGCGGCTGAAAGCAGGGCTCCTGTTTTTAGGGCGACCATCTCAGGCAGATGCTCGGGGCCGAGCACGCCGCCTTCCATTTGTAAATCCATGGTTTGACCGCCGACCATGCCATAGAGGCCGGCGCAGCGCGCAATGTGCGATAATGTCCGTACGGCGTTGATAGGCCGGCAAAAGGTATCGGCCGCCTCTGCCATCACTTCATACGCACGGTTGAGCAGTGCGTCGCCAGCCAAAACGGCCGTCCACTCCCCAAAGGCTTTGTGACAGGTCGGTTTGCCGCGGCGTAGATCATCATTGTCCATGCAGGGTAAATCGTCGTGAATTAGCGAATAGGTGTGAATCATTTCGAGCGCGCAGGCAAAAGGAAGCGCGTCTTCCACCTTACCGCCGCACAAACGATAAAATTCTAAAAACAGCGCCGGCCGCAGGCGCTTGCCGCCGGACAGCAGGCTGTACCGCGCCGCATCAAAGACCCGGCGCTGGGGCAGATCGATTTCGGGGAGCAACACATTCAGCGTCTGTTCCGTCAGCGCCGCGTATTTTTCAAGCTGTTCGGTGACCGTCAATCCTGTGCGCCTTCTTCCCTATCAAATGCAGCTGTCTGCGGTCCTTCCGGCGTCTGCACAAGCAAACGCAGTTTTTGCTCGGCTGCATCCAGGGTTTGCCCGCATTTGCGAATCAGTTCGGTCCCCTCTTCAAACAGTGACAGACTTTTATCCAATGGAGCGTCGCCCTGTTCCAATGTTTTCACAATTGTTTCCAGGCGTTTCATCGCCGTCTCAAATACAAATTTTTTCTCAGCCAAAGCCATCATTTCTCCTTTTTTTCAACCGATTCCACCAGGCAATCTGCACAGCCGTCGGCAAAGCGAACCTCGAGCCGGTCGCCGGGCACAATAGCAGACGCGCTTTTGACGACACCTTTATCGCCGCGCACCATCGAGTAACCGCGAGACAGGACCTTCAGCGGACTGATAGCATCCATAGTCGCAGCCAAACGGACATATTGCTTCCGCTTTTCCGATAAAATGGACGCCATAGCACCGCTCATTCGCTGTTCCTGCATAGACAGCAGAAGACTGCGTTCGTTGAGGTATTCATACGGGCTGGCCATGATGCGTTTGGATGCCATGCTTTCCAGCCAAGTCCGCCGCTCACGCAGCTGCTGCAATTGAGTTTGTACAAGGCGGTTGCGTACATTCTGCAAGCCCGCGCGCAGTTCAGTTGCGTCGCATACCGCAAGTTCAGCCGCATTGGACGGCGTTGCGGCCCGAACATCGGCCACATAATCGGAGATGGTGACGTCCGGTTCATGCCCTACGGCAGAGATGACCGGGGTTGTACAGGCAAAAATGGCGCGCGCTACTACTTCTTCATTAAAAGCCCACAAATCTTCAATGGAGCCGCCGCCGCGGCCAGTGATGATAACATCGGCCAACTGGTGCTTGTCCACATAGGTCAGCATAGCGGCGATTTCCTGTGCGGCGCCTTCCCCCTGCACCTTGACGGGGCAGACCAGAACTTCACACGCAGGAAAACGGCGGCCCAGAACCCGGATCATATCGCGCACAGCCGCCCCGGTGGGCGATGTGACCAGAGCAATCCGGCGCGGGTAGCGCGGCAAAGCTTTTTTCCGTTCTCTGGAAAATAACCCTTCGCGCAGCAGCTTTTCCTTGAGCTGCTCAAAGGCGATGTACAAAGCGCCAATCCCATCGGGCTGCATATTGTTGACATAGATTTGGTATTGTCCGCTTTTGGGAAAGGAGCTGACACGCCCATAGACAATAACCTTCATGCCGCTTTCCGGCCGGAAACGCAGACGCGACGCTTCGCCGCGGAACATGACGGCGCTGATGACAGCCCCGTCGTCTTTTAATGTAAAATAATGATGTCCTGAAGAATGCATTTTATAATTGGACAGCTCGCCGCGCACACAAAGCTGCCCCAAAACTTCATCATGATCCAGCAGCGCCTTGATGTAGGCGGAAACTTCCGTTACAGACAGCGGTTGATCCGTCATAATATCCCCCTTTGCCGGGCGGCCAGAACGGCCGCGCCCAATGCATTGTCCCCGGCAAGCCCTTTTTGCGCAAAACACAGACTCTCGCTTTCCGGCAGCGCCTTTTTCAAAAAGGCCGAGGCCGAAACTCCGCCTGAAAAGAGCACCGGCACAGAATATTCCCGCTGTGCCGCCGCCGTGACGGAACGGACAGCTTCGGTCACGGTATTCAAAGTGACGCGTGCCACCGATGCGGAAGAATCGCCGCGTTGTATGGCGGCGCGGAACTGGTTCTCCACCCCGGAAAGAGAAAAAGACAGTCCATCCGGCCGCACACGGAAAAACCGCGTATCATCGCAGCTCAGAGCCAGCGCTTCCAGGTGCGGCCCTGCGGGAAAAGGCAGTCCCAGCGCAACTCCGGCGCGATCAATGACTTGCCCAGCCGCCAGATCCCGGCTTCCTCCAATAATCTGTACATCCATTTCACCCTGCTTTTCAGCTCTAACCCACAAAAGTTCGGTGGTTCCACCGGAAAGATGCCATGACAGAAAAGGGGCGCCCAGCCAGTTGAGCTTGTCCGCCGAATAAAGAGCAGATGCAATATGGCCTTCCTGATGAGAAAACAGACAAGGCTGAAGGCGCAGCGCGGCGGCTGCCGTTCGAGCCGCCGATAGGCCCGCCAGAAAACAGGGCATATAGGAATCTTCCCTGCGGCGGGGCCGATCCGAAACCCCAAGCGCTGCAATAGGCCCATCCAGCTTGGCACATAAACGCTCCATCAGCTCCGGCAGACGGCGAACATGCTGAAACAGAGCGTCGCTTTGCCGAAGGCCCAGGCTTCCGGACGGAACATTCAAAAGCTCGCCGATATTTTCAAACGAGCCGCTCTCCGTGTTCAAAAGCGCGCACGATGTGCGGTAATTGCTGGTGTCAATACCCAGAGCATAACGGTTCATTTTTGGACTTCCTGCTTGATGAAAGCGCCGAGAACGCCATTGATAAAAGCGGCCGCTTCATCGGAATCGTATTTTTTTGCAAGCTCCAGCGCCTCGTTGACTGAGGCTGCTACGGGAATTTGCATATAAAGCGTCTCATACATGCACAGCCGCAGCACAGAGCGCGTGATATGCGAAAGCCGCCCCACATTCCAGCCGACAGCATACTTTTCAATATATGCGTCAAGTTCGGGGGCGTGCTCAATCACGCCTTTAACGGCATCCTGCACATAGTCAATTTGAGCTGCGGCCGGAAGCTGCTCATAAAGCTCGCATTCCCCTGCCAGCGCGGCGAAAGAATCGCCGGACAAGCGGCTGTCAAGCAACTCGTCGGCCGTATTGCCCAAAAAGTCGTGGGAAAAAATCAGGTGCAGAACTATTTCACGTGCCGAACGTCTGCTCATTTTGGTTCCTCCGTCATCTACTGTAATACTGTCTAATCGCTGGTAACCATTATACACAAATCCGGCACAAAAGAAAAGCCCGCATTTGCAGTAAAAAAAGAGACGGCCGAAGCCGTCTCCCATTTCAAACGCTTATTTTTGAAGCGCCACGCCGGCGACAAAGACATTGGATGCCGTAACGGGCATTCCTACCATCGACTCTACGGCGTTTTTCACATTGAGCTGCACATTCTGCGCAACCTCTGTAACCACAGCGCCAGCCTGAATGAGCAGATGTACGTCGATTGTACAGGTGCCACTATTCATAGTGACGCATATGCCCTTTGGCACACCCTTTTTGACAAAGAAATCAGCTAAATCCGACGTAGATGTCACCGGTGATAACGAATGTACGCCTTCGGTTTCTTTTGCAGCTGTGGCCGCGATGACGGCAATCACTTCATCAGACACACGGATGCTTCCCTGCTCATCTTCTATAAAATAATAATCTCTGCTGTTTTCACCCATACTGCTCACTCCTTGTGTTGCGATACCCCTATTTTACTCTATGAGCGAAGACTTCGCAAGCCTTATTTTTCAGACGATTTGACAGGGAGCGGGCAACGTATGTGAAACGTTTATTCCGTTTCAATGATTTTAATCTGTTCTGCTTTTACGCCTGTTTCGCTGATAACAATGTCTTTGATGCGGGCAATATCCTCTTCCTTCAAACCGTCGGTTGGTTTTTGTACGATGACATTGACACCATTGTCATTGATAAATACGACGCATTCCTCATAACCCTTGGCGATGACCAGGTTTTCAATACGGGACTCTTTCATGGCCGACTGCGCCATGACCTGAATACTGTCGGTCGCCGCCGCCTTCGCATCGTCATCTGCACTTTCGTTTTCCACAGTGACATTTAGGATGCTGACCGCTTCGTCCCGTGCTTTTTGACGCGAAAGGCGTGCCTGAGAAAAATAATCTCCGCCGCCGCCGTTGATTGTCTGCCCCGATGTTTCTTGCGCATCATTATCGGACCCGTCTTCGTCAGGCTGCGTAACGCCGTCTACCAGCTGAGCCTGCCCCAAAATTTTGCTCTCTCCCGCATTGCTCGCCGCGCTGAAATCATCATCCGTCCGATTGTAGCTCCAATTGAGATAAACTGCAACACAGAGCATAAGAGCAATGACGGAATATATCGCCCCTTTTTTCTTCATAACTGTTTTGCCTCCTATTGTTTCATTTTTAAAATGGATATGCAGTCGGACGGAATCCCGGTCAGCGCACGCACTGCCTCAGTCAGCGACAGTTGAATCGCCGCGTTGTCCGCGCCGTCGCAAATGATGACAGCGCCCTGATATTGCGGGCCGTCGGTACGCACGGCGATCGGCATTTGTGCGCTTCCGCCTGAAAAGACCATATTTTGCTGCTTTTCGGACGATATTTCCGTGTTATCACTCCCCGTTCTGCTGTTTTCACTGGTTTTGCTGTCATAAGCGTATACGGAACGATATCCGCTTTTGACGGTCAACATGACACGCAGCCGCCCGACCCCTTCGATTTGCGACAGGATCTCCTCCAGCGAATGTTCCAGCTCCTGCGTTTCAGGAAAGCGAACCGAACAGACCGGGCCCGCCCCCTGTTCTGTTGTATTCGACTGCTCGGATGGCCAGGCGGCCAAAAGCAGCCCAACCAGACAGACGAGCAGGACGTACTTATACTTATTGAAATTCTTTTGAATATATTCCGGTAATTGTTTTCGGCCGATTTTCATGCACTCTTCCCCGTTTCTTCAAAAACACATTCCTCTTCGATTCCGCAAAGAAGCGCAGCCAAGCGGATAACCTGGGGTTTTTCCGCCGCGCCGACATCGTCGCCAAAATGCAGTATGACCTGCTGGACAGAGTAGACTTCCGCCTCAGACAATTCGGAAACAACGTCCGCTTTGCACGTTACTCCCAGAGCAGCCGCCTGGCTTTCAATTTGCTGCCGCAGCTGTTCATCTGCTTGCCGCTTCTGAGCAAACTGTGAGCTTTTCAGCGCTTCGTTGACTGCAAAATCCAGAGATTCCTCCGTCTGAAGCCAGTCAAAATCTGACAAGTTTATTTGCTTTACAGGCGTGAGTATTAAAATGATCATCAGCGCTGCACACAAAATACGCGCAATTTCTCGTTGCGCCCCCTCGCCGGCGAACGTCATGATGAGAGAGCATACCACGCCCCCGGCAAAAAAACGCAGCAGAACGGTACTGGCCCACTCGCTCATACGCGAATCACCACCGTACTGACAACAAGTGCAATGAACTGTACAGCGCAGCAGGTGCCCAAAAGCCCCAGAGCAATCCCGTAGCCATCGGCAATGCCGTCGATCATTTTAGCGCTTTCTCCCGATGCCAGGGACGCCGAGGCAACCCCCATGATTTTAAAAACCAGGTATCGCGTCAACGCCGAGACAAAGGGCGCCAGACAAAGAGCACATGCTCCCAAAAAGCCATAGATTCCCACCGCACCGCGTAAAACGCCGGCTCCGGTTAATATAGCGTCTGAAGCGTCAGCGACAATGGAACCAAGCACCGGCACGGCCCCTGTTATCGCAATGCGTGCCGTCTTAACGGCCGCAGCGTCAGCCCCGCCTGAAATGACGCCGGACAAAGTGATATATCCCATAAAAACCATCAGAAACCCTTTATAAAACGATACGCAAACCCATTTGATAAAATGGGCGGCGCGATTCAGTACATCCTGCCGGGCGATCAGCCCGGCCGCCGTCACGCCAATGTACAGATATACAGCGGGAAGCAGTACATGCAGCGCCAGCTCAACCAGAATTCCACAAAATAAAATCGTGGCAGCCGAAGCTGAAACAGCGGAAACCGGCTTTCCGGCCACGGCGGTCGCCGCAGCAAAAACGGGAATGAGCGCCCGGCTGAACACGCTTAACCCCTCGATCGCCGCCCGGCAGGCTGAAAGCAGTGAACCGACTGATGAAAAGCAAAGTACGGTCAGCGCGCAGATCGATGCAATATCCGTAACCTGTTCGGGCAGGTTCAGACCGGACGAGCGGGCAAAGGCGGTAATCATGCCGGCCAATGCACAAACAGCTACCATGGCAAAAGCCATGCCGCTGGCCGTGCGGATGTGCTGTCGAAACAGCCCAATGGCTTTTTCACCCAGGCTGTGCAGTCCACCCTTCAGGTCGGCATTTTCCGGCGTCAGGGTTCCCAGGCTGTCACGCGCTTCGCTGGGCAGGTTTTGCTCAATTGGATCGGTATCGATCCACTCTGCGGCCAGAGCAGGGGCAGATATCAGCAAAGCGCACAAGAGCAGTACAAAAAAGGTTTTCATAACGTCTCCTTCAAATGGCCCGAATCAGTCGAAGCGCTTGTTCTACCAGCGGGATTGCGCATAAAATGCCGGCTGCCGCCCCGCAGATTTCTACCGTTGCGGCAAGTGTCCGTTCGCCGGCGTCACGGCACAGCTCGGCGGCTATTTTGACGACAAGGCAGACTCCGACGACCTGTGCAACCGGCGCCCACAATGTGTCGTCCAGGCCGGTCGCCGTCATTAATCCGCGCACACAGCGGATGACCCGCGCGGCCATGGGCAGAAAAAGCAGGACGATAACGGCAACACCGCATAGCGCCAGGGACAGGCCAATGGCCGGGACCTTGTCCCGCAGAAGCGTCAGGCAGAGAAGCAGCGTCAGGGCCACTCCGCAAATGCGTATCAACTCGTTCATACCTAAAACCCAAAGGTGGATTTTATCACGGAAAACATGTTGCTGATCTCCTGTATGACAATCATCATCACGACGATAAGCCCGGCCAATGTCGTCATCATCGCCTGTTCCTCGCGCCCGGAGCGAACCAGCAGCTGATTGAGAACAGCAACCAGAATGCCGATGGCCGCCACTTTAAAAATTAAATCTACCTGCATGTTCCCCCGCCTTTATATTGCAACCAGTGCAATCATAATGCCGGCCGTAAGGCCCAGCGCACGATAGAGCTTTCCCTTTTGCCCATATTCATCCTGCGCCTGGCGCAGCGATTGTTCGAGCTGAGCCACAACACCGGACAGCCGATCGGCTTGTGCCGGCGCATCATAGCGCCCCGCAATGTGACCGACGCTCCGAATCCACTCAATTTCACTCCACTTCATGTCAAAGTGCCGCAGCTCGGGCGACAATATGTCGACAGCGGTCAAAAAGCTCTTTCCGTCGCGCAACATGCACTGCTCTACCTGTCGGAAAAAAGCCGAGGCTGCGCCGGCGCATTCGCGGACAATGAGCGGCAGGATGTCCGGCAGAGCCGCCTTTCGAAAAACGATTTCAGCCTGTAAAAGCTGGATGGCGCCAATAAAGCTTTTAATCGCCGCGACGCGCGTTTTAAGCCGGTTGTTCATAGAAAACCCGACCACCGAGCACGAGCCTACAATGAGTATCGCTCCCAGCAGCTTGATCATGGACTTTCTCTCCTTCCACAAACAGATGATAGGTTCTGACGCCTTTCAGCAGCCTGATTTCGACGATGTATCGAAAAAGGCCCTGCTCCATCAGCTGCCGGTAAACGGGCCGGCGTGTCAAATCCTGTGTTTCGCTGGCGTGCAGTGTCGTCAAAAAACGGCAGCCTGTATAAGAAGCGGCGATGATGGCCGCGGCGTCTTCTTCGCCGGTGATTTCGTCCAAGGCAATGACTTGTGGCGACATAGAGCGCAGCAGCATGGGAATGGTATCTTTTTTTGACCCGCCGGACATAACGTCGCATTGCCCGACATCAAACTGCGGCTCACCGCCCTTACAGGCTGCGATTTCCATGCGTTCGTCTGCCAGCGCAATGGTCATGCCGGCGGACAAAATACGCGCCATATCGCGCAGCAATGTGGTTTTGCCGCCGCCCGGCGGCGCGATAATCAGGGTACTTTCAAAGCCTGACGGATAAAGCCTTTGGCACAGCTCGTCCGCCAGACCGGGAATTTGGCGGGCGATGCGTACATTACACGACGAAAAGGCGCGCAGATTGGAAACCTCGCCATTCTGCCCGGCAACTTCACCGCACAGCCCCAGCCGGTGCCCTGAGGATACGGTCAAAAAACCCTGGCGTATCTGCTCCATGTATGTATGAATGGAAGAACGTGTTGCCCGCTGCAAAAGCTCGTCAAGCTCGTCCTTTGTAACAGAGTCGGCAAGAACCTGCTGCTTCCCTGCCGTCACGGCGCAAAACGGGCGGCCGACGCGCAGGCGGAACTCTTCGACATGCAGCCGCTCTTCGGCCGAAAGGGTAAACGCAGCGCGCCACAGCCGTTCGGGCAAAAGCCCTGCCGCTGTCATAAACTGTCTGTTGTCTTCCCGATAATCCATAAGACGTCCCCTCACTTTTTACTGCCCTGCTTGTCTTCTTTTCGTTACAGTATATTGCCTGCCCCCGTACATTATGACAATAAAAAAGCCGCCCTTTTAGGGCGGCTCTGCGCTGCGCTACAGCATCGTTTCCAGCTCTTCTTCTGTGATGATAGGGATGCCCAGTTCCTGGGCCTTTTTCAGTTTAGAACCTGCGTCCTGACCGGCCAATACATAACTGGTCTTTTTTGATACCGATCCGGACACCTTTCCTCCCGCCCCTTCAATCAGGCGGCTGGCCTCGCTGCGGGTATAGCGCTCCAGCGTGCCGGTCAGTACAAAGGTTTTTCCTTCCAGAGAGCGGCCGGTGCTGTGCAGCGGTTCGGTCATGTTGACGCCGGCCTCTTGCAGACGTGTCAAAAGATGCTCGGCCTGAGGGCTGGCCAGCCATTCTTTCAGGCTGTGCGCCGTGATCTCTCCGATGTCACGAACAGCGGTCAGTTCTTCTTCTGAAGCACTTTGAATACAGCTGAGTGACGGGAAATTGGCCGCGATTGTCCGGGCGGCTTTCTGCCCAACATGGCGGATGCCAAAGGCAAATAATAGACGCGAAAGCGGCTGCTGGCGGCTGCGGTCAATCGCCGCTATCAAATTGGCGGCTGACTTCTCCCCCATTTTCTCCAGCGGTTCAACATCCTCTGCTTTCAAAAAGTACAGATCGCCCGGCGTAGCGATTAACGAGGCCTCGAGCAAAGCTTCGGCAACCGCAGGGCCCAAGCCTTCAATATCCATCGCATCGCGAGAAGCAAAATGCGTAATGCGGCGCGCCAGCTGTGCCGGGCATTCGGCGCCCGTGCAGCGAATGGCCGCTTCGTCAGGGTCTTCATAAACAGGGGCGCCGCAAACCGGGCAGCTGCGGGGCATTTCGAATGGAACTGCATCCGGCGGCCGCTTTTCCTTTATGACAGACACCACCTCGGGAATGATATCCCCGGCCTTGCGCACAACAATGGTATCGCCGATACGCACGTCCTTCTGTGCGATAAAATCGCGGTTGTGCAGGGAAGCGCGGCTGACCGTTGTGCCGGCAAGGCGTACCGGCTCAAAGACCGCATTGGGCGTCAGAACGCCGGTGCGGCCGACCTGAATTGTGATGTCCAATAAACGCGCCTGCTTTTCTTCCGGCGGAAATTTGTAGGCAATAGCCCAACGGGGGGCTTTGGCTGTACTGCCCAGCTCGGCGCGCAGCGACAGGCTGTCTGCTTTGATAACCATTCCATCAATGCCGAAGGTAAGCTGGCCGCGCTTTTCACCAATTTCCTGAATAAAAGTGATGATCTCTTCTATGTTGCCGGTAAAAAGCAGTGGTCCGATAACGGAAAACCCCTGTTCTTTCAGGTATTGCAGGCTTTCATAATGCGAGGAAAACCCCAGCTCCTGCGCATTTTGAACGTTGAAACAAAAGCAGGAAAGCCCGCGCGCAGCGCAGACACGGCTGTCCAACTGGCGCAGAGAGCCTGCAGCTGCGTTGCGCGGGTTGGCAAACTGCGGCTGCCCCAAATCCTCCTGTTCGCGTTTGACGCGCTCGAAAGACTGCATTGACATATAAACCTCTCCGCGTACAACAAGCGGACGCTTTTCAGGAATAGAGAGAGGAATATCGTACACTGTGCGCAGATTCTCTGTCACATCTTCCCCTGTTTGTCCATTCCCCCGCGTCGCACCGCGCAGAAAAAGGCCGTTTTCATAAGAAAGAGCGACAGACAAACCGTCGATTTTCAGCTCACAGGTATATTGTACCTGTGCGTCGTGCTCTTTCATGCGCATATCAAAATCCCGGATCTCGTCAAAAGAAAAAACGTCCTGTAAGCTTTCCATTGAAAATCGATGGGCAACAGATTCGAACTGCTCCAGCGGTGCGCCGCCCACCCGCTGTGTGGGCGAATCGGGCTGCGCCCACTGGGGGTATTTTTCCTCCAGCTCCCGCAGTTCTTTCTGCATCATATCATATTCATAATCTTCAATTTCGGGCGCGTCTTCCACATAATATTTGCGCGCATGGTATTTTAAAGCCTCGGTCAGCTGCAAAAGCCGTTCTTTGTCTGTCATCCTTTTCTCTCCCTGCGGTGTTTTGAAAAGTGCGGTAATAGCTAAAAATTATTATATCAGGATTCCTCGCTATAGTCATTATATTTTTGCAGAATGCCGCCTCCGCTGGTATCGTCAATATAAGTATATCCTTCCGGCACATTGCCTATCAAAATGGTTTCGGCAATGTTTACCTTGGTGTTAACCTGACAGCCAGCCCGTGTTCCGGGCGCTATAACGCTCATGCTGACTGTAGCGTCAATCACAATCTGATGGCGCGTCTGGTTGATGCCGGCATTGGTAAATGCGCTGATGAAATTGGCGGACACACTTCCGACAGGAACCAAACGCACAGGGATTTTAGGCCCCCGGCCCGACAGAAGATCACCGCCCAGCAAATTGCCAAGCGGAATGGAAATTTGCGAGGTATCAAGCTGCGCCAACTCTTCGGCTACTCTGCTGATAATGGCGGCTTTCAGCTGATTGATCCGCACAATATCGGTTTTCAGCGCAGAGATATCTCCGTTTTGATTTTTTTCAAAGCTGACTAAATTATCGTAGACACCGCCGGCCCGCGAAAGCTCTTCGTCAATGATATCATTAATAATGCGGGTTGCCAAATAGGTAACGCGCGAAACGGCATATTGTTCGACAACAGGACGCATTCTGTTTTGCAAAGCCGCAAAACCTAAGGACAGGGCCATACATATAATAAGCGTCATAAGAACTCCGCGATGGCGGCCGGGGCGACGCCGCGTATGGGAAGCACGATGCCTGAAACGCACAAACTCACCGCCTTTCCGTTCTATTTTATTCAGCCGGAAAGGTATTTGTGCCGGAAATCGCCTGTCATACCAATAAAAAAACCCCGGACACAGCGGCCCGGGGCTTTTATTCAAACAATTTACGGTAAAATCTTGGAGCGATGAGCTGCCTTTTCATCTTTGCGCCGTCTGTCACCTGTAACAATTTGGGGCTGATGCCCGTCTCTGACGGTCTTTTCGGTAATGATCACCTTGGAAATAGTCGGATCAGACGGGACACGGTACATAATATCGGTCATAATACCTTCCATGACAGAGCGTAATCCGCGCGCACCTGTATTGCGTTCCATTGTCTTTTCTGCAATGGCCTCCAGTGCGTCGGTGGTAAACTCCAACTCTACTCCGTCATACTCAAACAGCTTGACATACTGGCGTGCCAAAGCGTTTTTTGGCTCGGTCAAAATGCGCAGCAATGCCTCGCGATCCAACGCATCCAGAGAGACCAAAACGGGCAAGCGGCCAACCAGCTCAGGAATGATTCCAAATTTGACAATATCATGGTGCTCTGCCTGTTGCAGCAACTCACTGTCTTTTTTATCCAATTTACTGGGCAGCTCGGCGCCAAAGCCAATGCTTTTTTTACCGATTCGCTTTTCAATTACCTTATCCAGTCCATCAAAAGCGCCGCCGCAGATAAACAGAATATTGGTAGTGTCAATTTGAATAAATTCCTGCTGGGGATGCTTCCGACCGCCCTGCGGCGGAACGTTGGCAACGGTACCCTCCAATATTTTCAACAGGGCCTGTTGCACACCTTCACCTGAAACGTCACGGGTTATGGATGGATTTTCACTTTTGCGTGCGATTTTGTCCAGCTCGTCAATATAAATAATACCACGCTGCGCCAGCTCAACATCAAAATCGGCGGCCTGAATCAGGCGAAGCAAAATGTTTTCGACATCTTCGCCGACATAACCGGCTTCGGTCAATGTCGTTGCATCGGCAATGGCAAACGGGACATGGAGCAACCGCGCCAATGTCTGCGCCAAAAAGGTTTTTCCAACGCCGGTCGGGCCCAACATCAGAATATTGCTTTTCTGAACCTCGATATCGTCTTCATTGACATGGACAATCCGTTTGTAATGATTATAAACAGCGACTGATAAAGCGATTTTGGCCCGATCCTGCCCAATGACGTATTCGTCCAGCCCCTGCTTAATTTCAGCCGGGGTGGGCAGATGCTCACCCAAATCAAAACGGGCTTCATCCTTTTCCTGTTCTGCCTCATCGGCAATCAAGTCCGCGCAGATTTCAACACATTCGTTGCAAATATACGCACCCGGACCTGCGATGATGCGTTTTACCTCATCCTGCGTACGCCCACAAAAGCTACAGCGAATTTCTCTTTTGTCATTTGATGGCATGTTTTTTCCTCACTGAAGGAACCCGACGGCGTACGCCGCCGGGCCGCTTATTTAAAAATTAGCGTTTTTCCATGATCCTGTCGATCAGGCCATACTCCTGTGCTTCCTGCGCGGACATGAAATTATCGCGATCGGTGTCCCGCTCGATAATTTCAAAAGGCTGGCCGGTGCGTTCGCTCATGATTCTGTTGAGTTTTTCACGCGTTTTCAAAATCCAGTCTGTTCGGATTTTCATATCCGACGCCTGACCCTGCGTACCGCCCATCGGCTGATGAATCATGATCTCGCTGTTAGGCAGCGCATAACGCTTGCCTTTTGCACCGGCACAGAGCAGAAACGCTCCCATGCTGGCCGCCATGCCAACACAGATGGTGGAAACATCACATTTAACATACTGCATGGTATCATAAATCGCCATCCCTGCAGTGACAGAACCCCCGGGACTGTTGATATAGAAGCTGATGTCCTTATCAGGATCCTGCGCTTCCAGATATAAAAGCTGCGCTACCACCAGGCTGGCTGTCTGGTCGTTGACTTCGTCGGACAGAATGATGATGCGATCGTTGAGCAGTCTCGAAAAAATATCATAAGAACGTTCGCCTCGATTTGTCTGCTCGACTACCATGGGGACAAGGGCCATTGCAATGCTCCTTTCAATGCGATGAGACTATTTTACTCGGCCTTGGGAGTTTTTTTTGTCGTTTTTTTGGCGGGCTTCTCTTCCTGGCCTTTTTCAGCGGCTTCAGCCTTTTTGGTAGTGCGCCGGGCAGGCTTTTTCTCCGCTTTCTTTTCCGTTTTTTCCTCTGCGGCAGCGTCGGTTTTTTCCTCTTTTTTAGGCGCGACAGCTTTGGCGGAGTTCTTAACGATTTCAAGCGCCTTCTGCGTTTCCAGATCCGACTTCAGATCCTTTTCGGCGATCATACCGCGGATGCGCTCGACTTCCATTTTGTACTGCTCAGCCAGACGGCTATACTCGGCATTGATATCTTCTTCCGAAATTGCAACCGATTCAAGCTTTGCAATGGCTTCCAGGGACAAGCGGATCTTTACCTGGCGCACGGCTTGCTCGCGGAACAAATTGCGGAAGGTCGCGGGCTCCATATTGTTCATTTTGAGATAGGTGTTCAGATCAATGCCCTGCGCCTGCATCCGGTAACCAAAATCTTCAACAACACGATCGAGCTGGCGCTCAAACATATCCTCGGGGATATCGCCTTCCAGCCCTTCGATCATTTTGGTGAGCAGAGCCTCTTCAAAAGCGCTGTCGGCCTGGTTTTGTTTGCTCTCTAAGATTTTAGCCTTTACATCGGCTTTTAATTCAGCCAGCGTGTCAAACTCGGAAACATCTTTGGCAAACTCGTCGTCCAGCTCGGGCTTCTGGCTCTCTTTTACTTCGTGCAGCTTGCACTTAAAAACAGCGGGCTTGCCGGCCAACTCGGCCGCCTGGTAATCTTCGGGGAAGGTGACCTCAACGTCGCATTCCTCGCCGGCCTTTTTGCCGACCAGCTGATCCTCGAAACCGGGAATAAACATGCCGGAACCAATTTTCAGGCTGTAATTCTCCGCTTTGCCGCCGTCAAAGGGTTTGCCGTCGACAAAACCTTCAAAGTCAAACTGCAAGGTATCGCCGTTTTGCACAGGGCGATCAGCCGTGACAATGCGGGCGTTGCGCTCAGCCAGGTGATCGATTTCAGTGTCGACCTCGCCGTCGCTGACCGAGACCTCAGCCTTTTCAGCTTCAATGCCTTTATAGTTCTTTATCGTGACTTCGGGATAAACAGCGACCAAAGCTTTGAAGGTAAACACGCCATCTTCTACCTTGTAATCGGACAGGTGCGGATACCCGACGGGATCGATGCCGGCCTCGGCCACTGCGCTTTCATACGCCGCGGGATAACATGCGTTCATGGCGTCTTCATGGAAAATTTCAGCGCCGTACAGCTTTTCGATCATTTTGCGGGGGGCCTTGCCCTTTCGGAAGCCGGGGACGTTGATTTTCTTTACGCTTTGGTGATAAGCCTTTTCACAGGCCTTTTCAAACTCTTCCTTTTCCACTGTGACGGAGAGCATCACCATACTTTTTTCTTGCTTTTCGACTCCGGTCAATTTCACGATTGTGTCCTCCTTGATGCTTCTATCTTTTTATTTGTCATTCCAAAATTTTCAAGGGACGAAAGTTCAGAAAATCGGCTGACACCAGCCGGTATTCCACCCCACCGCGCGTACCGCAGAAAGCGCTGCGGCAGCTTTCGCCATGCAAATGGCCGTAATAACAGCGTGAAACGCCATAATGCTGTAAAAGCCCGGTAATCTCGGGCACCTCAGCATCACCGAATACTGGGGGATAATGAAGAAAACAGAAAATCTCACTGTCCGGCCATTCGGTACATGCTGCTTTCAGCGACGCTTCCAAGCGGATGACCTCCCGGCGGAAAACCTTGTCGTCGCCTGCTGACGGATCATTCGGATCATAAAACCACCCGCGTGTACCGCATGCTACAACGCCCTTATAAAAAATACAATTATTGTGCAGAAATTGCAAGCTATTTATTGTATTTTTTTGAAAAAATCTCTGCATTTTCGAGACGGTTTCCCACCAGTAATCATGATTCCCCTTGAGCAGCACCTTTCTGCCGGGAAAAGCGTCAAGAAACAAAAATTCAGGCAGCGCTTGCTCCAAAGTCATTCCCCATGAAAAGTCCCCTGCGATTACCAGAAGATCATCATCCGTTAAAAGCTCTGCCAAGCTGTCCTTCAGCTTGCTTTGATAGTCGCGCCATACGCCGCCGAAAACGTCCATCGGCTTCTGGACGCCGCCGGACAGATGGGGATCACCCAGAGTATAAAGAGACATTGTTCACCTCATGTAAAGGCGTTTTTAATATGACGCACCTGCTGTGCTGCCGTGTATACCTCAACAACGTCAAACCGAGCCGGGCATTCGCCTTTTTCTGCCATCCACTGCTGTGCGGCCAAACGCAGGCGTTCCTGCTTTTTGGGGGTTACTGCCGCATAGGCAGGGGCAAACGCCGCGTCTTTTCGTGTTTTCACTTCGACAAAAGCCACGGTATCCCCATCCTGTACAATCAGGTCAATTTCACCGTAACGTGTGCGGTAATTCATCGCCAACAGCCGACACCCTTGCTTTTGAAGACAGCGTGCCGCCAATCGTTCGCCGGCCCTGCCGGTCTCTGCGGCTTTCATTGCTGGGCCTCATGCAAAAGTTTTTTCAAAAAGCTTTTGCGGTGAATAGGGCTGGGCCCCCATTGCAGAACAGCACTACGATGCGCTTTGGTCGGGTAACCTTTATGAACATCCAGCCCATACTGTGGATATTGGATCGCAAGCTCACGCATCAGTCGGTCCCGCGATACTTTAGCCAGGATAGAGGCCGCCGCAATGCTGGCGCTTTTTCCGTCTCCGCCAATAATGCAGCGGGTCTCCAGCGTCAATAACGGGTCGCGGTTGCCATCGACTAGGACGACGTCCGGTGTAAGGCTCAACTGCTTTACAGCCCTTTGCATTGCAAGAAAAGTCGCGTTTAAAATGTTGACTGTGTCAATTTCCTCCGGACTGGCCCAGCCGATCCCCCAAGCAAGGCTGCGCCGGCAAATCGGCTCAAACAGGGCTTCGCGTTTTTTCTCCGACAGCTTTTTGGAATCATTGAGCCCATCAATCAGGTCATCGGGGTTCAAAATGACAGCCGCTGCCGTGACCGGGCCGGCCAAGGGGCCGCGGCCCGCTTCGTCAACACCGCACACCAGCCGTTTGCCTTCTGTCCACAGTGCCTGTTCATACCGATACATGACCGTTTTCCTCCGGTGGAGACTCCAGTGTAATGCGTCCCAGCTTTCCACTGCGGAACTCATCGAGCAGAACACGGGCCATTCGATCGGTATTTACTTCGCCGCCGCTGACAATAAAACCGCGTTTTTTCCCCAGCGCACATAAAACATCAAAGGGCTCTCTGCTGTTCGGCGCCACGCCGTAGCGGGCTTCCAAGGCGCCGGGCGATTCTTTTTCCAGAAGCGCCAACAAGCGGCAGGCCAAATCTTCTAAATCCAGGATTTCGTCGCGGATTGTGCCAGTAAAAGCCAAACGAAAGCCGGTCTCATCATCCTCTATTTTGGGCCACAGCATTCCGGGGGTGTCCATGAAATCAAAGCCGCCGGGCAAAGTGTACCATTGATTTCTGCGGGTGACGCCCGGCCTGTCCTCTGCAACGGCAGATTTTCTGCCTAAAAGCCGATTGATGAAAGACGACTTCCCCACATTGGGAACACCCACGATCATCAAGCGGATGGTTTTGCCTATCTGCCCTTTTTCTTCATTGCGGCGGACTAAATCATCGCACAGTGTGCGCACGGCAGAAGTAAACGCAGGTAAAAAACCGCCCTTTTGGCTGTCGGTTGCAATAACGGCAAGGCCCTGGCTGCGGTAATAGGCAACCCAGCGTTCTGTTTTTGACGGTTCGGCCTGATCGGCACGATTGAGCACCAGCAGGCGGCGTTTTCCGCGTGCCAGCCTGTCCAAATCCGGATTGCGGCTGCTGCGCGGTATGCGGGCGTCGGCAATTTCACAGACAACGTCGATATTCTTCAAATCGTCCTGCATCAGCCGGCGTGTACGCGCCATATGGCCGGGGTACCAGTTGATGCTCATGAAACGGCACCGATCCTTGTAAACGGGAAAATGCGGAAAAAGACTTTCCCTATGATATTTTCATAAGGCAACGCACCGATTTCAGCAATGCGGCTGTCCGAGCTGCGGTTTCGGTTGTCGCCCATGACAAAGACATGCCCGGCTGGTACCTCGTAAGGATAAGAGAGGCTGCCCATGTTGCGGATGGCTTCTGCGATATAGGGTTCGACCAGCTGCTCGCCATTTATGCTGACCATGCCGCTCATAGGGTCGATACTGACAACATCCCCACCCTTGGCAATGACGCGTTTGACCAGCGGCTCGTCTTCAAAATACGGCGCATAGATGACGACGATATCGCCCTTTTCCGGCTCGTCATACCCTGCGATACGCACAAGCACCTGATCTCTGTGCTCCAGCGTAGGAAACATAGAGTTGCCGTCGACACCCGAAAAGCGGACAAAAAAGACCGATAAAATAACCAAAAAGGTCAACGCAAAAACCAGTGCTTCGGCCCAATAAAACAGATCAGACGCAACCGCAGCCGCATCTTTATTGCCTGATACGCGCCTGCCAGTATTTTTGTTTCTTGCCAAATATCATCACGGCCTTTTTTAAAAATAAGAGGGACGGAAAGCCGTCCCTCTTGCGCGCTTTAGATATCCTGTTTGACTTTGGCGGCCTTACCGACTCTGCCACGCAGGTAATAAAGCTTGGCGCGTCTGACTTTGCCCTTGCGCACAACTTCGAATTTTTCGATGTTGGGGGAATGTACAGGGAAAGTCTTTTCGACGCCGACGCCATATGACATACGGCGGACGGTGACGGTTTCCTGAATGCCACCGTGCTTCAGAGCGATGACCGTGCCCTCAAAAACCTGGATTCTCTCGCGGTTGCCTTCTTTGATTTTTGCGTGGACGCGGACAGTGTCGCCGATGCCGAAATTCACAGCATTCTCTTTGAGCTGCGGCTCTGTCAGTCTTTTGATCAGATCCATAAACTGATTTCCTTTCATCCAAGGTGTTCGTGCACTGACAATGGCAGAGGACCACCCGTAATACATGCATTTTTATAATAGCACAACCATCGTGCAATTGCAACAGATTTAAAAAAATTCTTTTCCGTTTTCATCCAAAATGGAGCAGCGGGTATACGTTGTGGCAATATCTGCCGCCAGCAGTCCTTTGTCCGTCAGCGCCCGGGTCAGATAGGCAGGGTTCAACGGATCGCTGCCCGCCTGCAAAATGCAGCGGCAAACGGTGTCATTCCCTTCCGGTACAACTTCGAAAGAGCGGATATAATCGCGAATATCAATGATTTTGCTGCCGCGCTTGGAGCGCTTTTCCACAGTTAACGGCAGAGATAGCGCCTTTTGAAGAACCTGCGTACAGGCGGTGTCGTGCCATTTGATTTCAAAGCCGCACAAAACGGCCTGTGCCACAGGCCGCACAGCTTGTCCTGCCCGGACAACACAAAGCCCGTCAGGCAGCGCTGCGTTAAGACGCTCGACCAAGCGGTCCGGCATTTCATCACATGTCAGGTCAAAGTCACACAGCTCGTACCGGCTGCGATAACCGGTGGACAGCGGCACCAAAATGGACAGGACAATGTGTGGATTAAAGCCTTCAGAATACCGCACGGGCAATGCGGCACGCCGCAACGAGCGCTGCAGGGCTTTCATGAGATCAAGATGTGAGATATAACAGGCCGGCTCGCTTTTTTCAAATAAAATGCGCACTTTATACATCGCACTTTCCCCCTGTCAGCGACAGCGCGCCGCAGCCGTTGCAGCCGGCTTTGCAGTCGGGCGTCGGCATCCCCTGAAGCGAACGTTCGTATTCGCGGCGCAGATAACCCTTCGTCACGCCGGAGAAAATGTGATCCCACGGGGTAATTTCATGTTCACCCAGCGTACGGTTGGCGTAAAAGGCAGGATCGACGCCGCATTCTTCAAAGGATGCAAGCCAGCGGTTCAGGTCAAAACATTCGTCCCAGCCGTCCAGGCGGCTGCCCCGCCGCCAGGCGCCCTCGATGACGGGGGCCAGCCTGCGGCCGCCGCGCGCCAGTACCGCTTCTAAAAAGCTGGCCTGCCAACCATGCAGGCTGTAGGTAACGTTCTTGATTTTCAAAGAATCCATCAGCACCTGCTGGCGGCGAACGATCTCTTCCCTTTCGATTTGCCCACACCACTGAAAAGGGGTCTGCGCCTTGGGCACAAAGGTGGAAACCCCCACAGAAACCCGCACGCCGCGCGCACGGTTGCGGGCATTTTCGCGGAAATTGCTTAAAACATTGCGCGCGATAGCGGAGATGCCAAGTAAATCTTCATCGGTTTCCGTAGGCAGACCCATCATAAAATACAATTTGACGCCGTTGTACCCCGCGCCAAAGGCCACTTTGCAGGCGCTTTGCAAATCCTCTTCCCGCAGGTTTTTGTTGATAACGTCACGCAGACGCTGCGTTCCCGCTTCCGGCGCAAAGGTCAAACCGCTTTTCCGCACCTTCTGAATGTTTTCCATCAGATTCAGGTTAAAGCTGTCGGCACGCAGCGACGGCAGCGCCAGATTAATGTGCCGCGGCTCAAAATCAGCGACCAGGCTTTCGCACAAACACTCCAGGTGCGGATAGTCGCTCGAGCTGAGCGAGGTCAGAGACACCTCGTCATAGCCGGTGGTTTCCACCAGCCGGCGCGCCTGTTTTGCCAGAGTTTCTGCCGACTTGGCCCGGATGGGGCGGTAGGTGTACCCCGCCTGGCAAAAACGGCAGCCGCGCCGGCAGCCGCGAAAAAGCTCGACCATAGCGCGGTCAAAGACAATATCGGTCGACGGGACAATAAAGCTTTCCGGATACCACGCCTTATCAAAGTCGGCGACAACCCGTTTTTTTACAACGGCCGGCGCGCCGTTGGTCGGCGTGACCGCGGCGACGGTGCCATCGGCGTTGTACTCGATTTCGTAAAATGACGGGACGTACAGCCCCTGAATCTGTGCGGCGCGGCGCAGGAATTCCTGCTTGGACGCGCCTGAATCCTTTGCTTCACGGTACAGCTGAATCAGCTCGGGCATGACCTCTTCGCCTTCGCCCACGACGACGATATCAAAAAAATCGGCGACCGGCTCGCAGTTATAGACACACGGCCCGCCGGCGACGACCAGCGGTGTCAAACCATGCCGCTGGCTCGAATACAGCGGGATGCCCGCCATATCCAGCATATTTAAAACGGCGGTGTAGTTGAGCTCATATTGCAGAGTAAAACCCAAAATATCAAAATCTGAAATGGGGTCGCCGCTCTCAAGCGCATACAGCGGAACACGCCGTGTGCGCATTTCACGCTCCATATCGACATAAGGGGCGTAAACGCGCTCGCACCAGACTCCATCCATGGCATTGAGCAACCCATACAGAATTTTGGAACCCAGGTGCGACATTCCAATTTCATAAAGCTCCGGAAAACAAAAAGCAAAGCGGACGTCGACGTCGCGCTTATCCTTTACTGTAATTCCGTATTCACCGCCCGCATATCGCGACGGCTTTTTGACGTGCTCCAAGCACGCTGCAATCTGTTTGTTCATGGCCCCTCCTGTGCGGTTCTGCATCATTACTATGATAGCTTACCGAGGGGGCGATGTAAAGAAAAATCTCATTAAAAGCATGGCTTATTTCGCATATTCCCCTGTTTGCTTCTGCGTGCAGACGGACAGTGCGCATTTTGAAGAACCAGAAGCGCGGCAAAAAGAAGGGATGCGTTTCGCCTTGTAAAGAATAAAAGGATCAGGCCGGCCGCCGCGAGAAGCCAGCCGGCAGCCAGCGAAACCGTCTGTGCCGCCCGCTCACCTCTGTCGGCCCCCCACAGTGCCATCAACGCGGCCTTCAATGCCCGGCCGCCATCAAGCGGCGCCGCCGGGATCAGGTTAAAAAGAGCCAGAATCAGGTTGACGCCGCAGAAGTAGAACAGGTTTTCGTCCGGGAAAAAGCGGGACGCGGCTGCCGCGGCCAGCATAACGGCCAGATTGGCAAGCGGACCTGCCAGGGCCATCAGCGCATCAGCGGCATAGGATGTCTGTCTGCGCGAGGTGTAGTCGATTTTCAGGCCGCATAATGTAGCGGTTATGTGCTGTACACGCCCATCACACAGCAAAATGGCGGCCAGATGTCCGCATTCGTGCAGAGCGGCGGCGGCCAGGTAAAGGATGATCCAGCCGGATTTGTCAAAAGCAAGCGCCAATGCCGCCGCGATGAGCAAAGGGTAACTGACGGTAAACTTCTGCATATTGCCCTCTATTCAAAGCTGAGATAGTCAAACGGATCAAGCACCTTTCCATTGCGCCGTATTTCAAAATGCAGATGCGGCCCCGTCGACCAGCCGGTGTTGCCCACAGCGGCAATCTTTTGTCCCATTTTGACTTTGGCCCCCTGTTTGACATAAATTTTGCTCAGATGCGCATAAAAGGTTGCAAAGCCGTCGGCATGTGAAACGAGTACATAATTGCCATAGACCGAATGAAAGCCGGTTTCGGCTATGGTTCCCGCGGAAAAACTGTAGACAGGCGTCCCCTGCGCCGCGCCGAGATCCACGCCGTAATGAAAGGTTGTATTACCGTGGATAGGGTGAATCCGGTAACCGAACCGCGACGTGATCCGGCCCCCATTCAGCGGGCGCTGGTATGAAAAGCCCAGCGTGTATTTAGCGTCGTCCACCTTGTCCGGACTGGGAATTTCAAACGGTTCGTTGGGCGTGTCATCTTCCATCTCCTCGATGGGCAGCTCAAAGTACAGATTGGAAGCGGTGATTCCTTCGGGCATCGGGCTTTCTGCAATTTCGGGAAAGACCAGGCGATCGGCAGAAAGGCCGGGGCTGTCCCCGGCCGCTGCCGTCTGCCCCTGCTCGTCGGGGGCCAGTTCCGTGTGTTCGTTGCCATCGGGAAGCTGTGCATCCTGCGGCGATTCGTTCTTTTGCATTGGCTTGTCTTCGCCGCCGATTCCCAGGAATTTCTTTCCGAACGTGACAATGGCGTTCTCTTCCCTGCTGTTTTCACTGTTTTCTGCTCCAACCAGCGCACGGCCCAGAACGGCCACAGCGTCTTTAACTCCCCCGCCGCCGTCCAGCACTTCGGCCATGCCGGTTTTTAATATCTCCAGCCGCCCGCCGCTTGTCAGCCGCAGGCCCACAGCCAACGCCAATACTGCAACGACAAGGAAGAGGCGTGAAATCCCGGCCGGTTCGGCGCCGCGCCGCGCCCCAGCGTAACGCCCTCTGCTGCGCGCCCGGCGATAAGCGGCGGCACGGGCCTGGCTGCTTCTTCTCCGATCCATATGACCCCTCTTTCCGCTGTGCTTTTACTGCTGCATATTTATGTGCCAGCAACAATTTTTATGTGTAAAAGGCATTCCGGATGGAATGCCTTTTACAGCTCACAGAATAATGCAGATCAGCCCGCCGCTCCCTTCGTTGATAATGCGCTCCAATGTTTCCTGCAATTTGGCGCGCGCTTCATCCGGCATTTTATACAGCTTGCTGTTCAGTCCCTCATTGACCAGCTCGCTGAGCGATTTCCCGAAAATATTGCTTTCCCAGATTTTCTCCGGTGAATCTTCAAACCCGGCCAGAAGGTATTTGACCATTTCTTCTGATTGCTGCTCGCTGCCCACCAGCGGGGACAGGCAGGTTTCTATCTCTGCACGGATCATGTGGATAGACGGGGCGCTTGCGCGCAGCTTGACGCCGTATTTGCCGCCCTGTTTGACAATTTCAGGTTCAGCCAGACGCATTTCGGATACAGTGGGCATGACGATGCCATAACCTGTTTGGCGCACCTGCGCCAGCGCCCCTTCGAGCCGCTGGTATTCGCGTTTGATCTGCGCCATCTCACACAACATGCTCATCAGCTCGCCTTCGCCTGAAATATGTACGCCGGCCTGCTGGGACAAAATCTCGTAAAACAGCTCGGCAGACACATCGACCCGAACCGATACGACGCCGTCCCCCAGGTTGATTCCCGTAATGGAAGCGTTTTCGATTTTATCACACTGGTTCAGGGCGGCAATGGCCTGGCGTGCATCGCGCATTTTATTGATCTGGCCGCTTTTTTCCAGTATTTCGCTGTACAGTTCATCACGCAGCGGATTATCATCCGGCAGGGCACTGACCCATTCCGGCAGCACAAAGCTGAATTCCTTAGCCGGGAACTCGTATAAAACCGCAGACAAAATCTCTTCAATATTGGCCTGGCTCAGCTGTTGGCAGTTGACGGCCATACAGGGAACTCCGTATTTTTCAGACAGTTTGTTGCGCAGCTGCCGCGCCTCGGACCCGTCCGGATCTGCGCTGTTGAGCAGCAGGCAGAACGGCTTGTTGATCTCCTGAAGCTCGCGCACGATTCGTTCTTCCGCTTCAACATACCCGTCGCGCGGGATTTCGCCGATGCTGCCGTCGGTCGTCACCACCACCCCAATGGTCGAATGCTCGGTAATCACTTTCCGCGTGCCGATTTCGGCCGCCTTGGCCAGCGGCATTTCGTTTTCCGACCACGGCGTCATAACCATGCGCGGAACGTCTCCCTCGAACTGCCCCACTGCGCCATTGACCATATACCCCACGCAATCGATCATGCGGACATGAAAGCTGGCCTGCTCGTCGATGGTGATTTCCACCGCTTCCTCCGGCACAAACTTGGGCTCGGCAGTCATGATGGTCTTGCCCGATCCGCTTTGCGGCAGCTCGTCGCGTGCGCGCTCTTTCAGATACACATTTTCGATATTGGGCAAAACCATGGTTTCCATAAAGCTTTTGATAAAGGTCGACTTTCCCGTTCTGACCGGCCCGACCACTCCGATATAAATATCGCCGCCTGTGCGTGTGGCAATTGATTCATAGATGTTTTGGCTTTCCATGCACGTTCCTCCCTACGGAATACTTTTATTAAATTATATGGCCAGGCTCCGGCCTTAGAACCGCTATCTGCTGAACGGGATGATGATGAGCCGCCCGGCAGTCAGCTCGCTTTCGCCGGTAATCTTGTTGGCGGCCAGGATATCGCCCGAGGTCGTGTTGTATTTCTTGGCGATTTGCCAAATGGTGTCCTTTCCGTCATAAGAACGCAAAATCAAAGTGCCCCGGCGCGGCCGCGATTTGCAGCTTTGACGATTGAGACGGCAGCTTTTGATTTGGCGATATGCTTTACATTCCGGGCAGGTGCAGACAAAGACACCCTTGCCGGTCAGACAAAGGCCGCCGTCTTCGGTGCAGGTGACCTGCGGCTCGACGCACTCCAATTGCAGGCAGGCGCCGCGGGGAAAAGGAGAATCCAGCTGTGCTTCTACTTCGATTTTACGGCTCAGACAGCACAGCCCGCCCGTTGTCGTTTCATACAAAATCTGAAAGCACAGCCAGCCTGCTGCCGAAGTATCGCCCGGCGTGGGGCGCCGGCATTCACAACACACCGACACATCGTGTACGCGCACAGCGGGATAATCGGTCTGTGCGGTTTCTGAGAACAGCGCCGTCACACTTTGACGGCCGTCATTGACACGCGTTACAATTTCGGCTGTCTCCAGCTCGCTCTCATAAGCTGTGCTGTACAAATCGGTCAAAATGCGCACCTGTGTCCGGCGGCTGACAAAAGCCTGCGCACTGGCCGTGATACTGCACTGCAAAACCGGCGCGCCGTCAGCACCCGCGACCAAGCGAATTTCTTTCTGCATCATCCGGCATTCCACTCTGACCTCGTCGTCGACGTCGGTGTTATCCGATTCGATGATCTGTGCAAATGGGAGATTGTAGACGTGTTGGGACAGCGCTCCGTCTTTTTCTGCAATGGTCACCGCCTTCACACAGGCGCTGCCCCGCAGCATGATTTTGTTGGTCAGCACCTTCTGCTCCTCAATCGACCAGGATACCTCGCTGCGATAAAGCCTGTCTGTTGCCAGCGCGCCCCCAGAAAGACGGATTTCTTCATTGATGACCAGCCGGCGTTCAGGCAGGCCCACCAGCGCCAGCGGCTGCACTGTTTCCACTCGGGTGTTCATGCCGTCCTCCGGCTTGCAGTCGACTCCCTCGATATATTCAGCGGCCTCTTGCCGATAAATCTGCGCGTAAATGCAATAGCGTGTTTTGACAGACAGCTTGCGTGGGTTGACCATGGATGCCTGTGCCCCAATTACTCCGCAAGAAGCGATGAGCGTGTCGTCCGCCCCGGCTTCGGGAAGATCCACGGTACAGGTAAAAGGCGTCACGCCTTCGACCTGCCATATGGTGCTGTCGCCTTCCGCTGTGTAAAAAATGCGGGAGCGGATTTCGCCATTGGCACGGATTTTGCCGGTCTGGATAGATTTTTCCTTCATACACAGCTCGGAACTGGCACAGATAATGCGCAAAACATCCGGGTTTACATCGGGCACAATGGTTTCCAGCGTCTCTTCCTGTCCATAAGCGCCGTCAGAGACCAATGTATATTGGGCAACTTTATTTTTGAGCAGCTCCATAAAACAACCCTTCCTTCATTGATATGGTTTCCTGCTCTCATGTGTATGGTCAGGACAAGGCCTGTATGACAAAAAGAGCGGCAATTCCATTGGAATTGCCGCTCTGATGCTTAAAAATTTATTGAGCAATGCGCAGACGAACCTGGGCTCTCTTGAGCGCGGCGTCGGCAAAGCGTTTTTCTTCGTCCGAAGCGCCGGAACTAAGAGTGGCTTGCGCGCGCTCCAACGCTTTTTGCGCGCGGGCGACATCAATGTCCTCTTTCCATTCAAAGGTCGAGGCTACAACACGTACCAGGCCGTTAGTGAC
>CANEGK010000033.1 GCA_947427035.1 uncultured Clostridium sp. | reverse complement strand
ACCCCACGCCCAAACAGCCGCGCGTCCTGCCCTTTGAGCCGGCCAAAATGCGCGCACTCATCGGCGCCGATATTCCGGAAGACGATATGAAAGCCAGCCTTTTGTCCCTTGGCTTCGGCGTCGAAAACGGTCAGATTACCGTTCCTTCATGGCGCGACGACGCCGAAGGTATGGCCGACCTGGCCGAAGAGGTCGCCCGCATGTACGGCTATGACAAAATCGAGCCCACCCTGCTGAGCGGCGCGACCACCATCGGCGGGCTCAACGACTGGCAAAAGTTCGAACGCACACTGCGCGAATCCTGCATTGCGGCCGGCTTTATGGAGATCATTACCCTTTCCTTCCTCGGCCCCAAAGTCTTTGACAAGCTGTGCCTGCCCGAAGGCTCTCCCCTGCGCACGGCTGTCGCCATTCAAAACCCGCTGGGCGAGGATCAGAGCCTGATGCGCACTACGCCGCTGCACTCGATGCTCGAGGTCGCCGCACGCAACTACAACTTCCGCAACCCCGCGATGAACGGCTTTGAACTGACGACCACCTATACGCCGGCTGTTAAGGATGGGCAGGCCGACCTCAGCGTCCTGCCGACGGAAAACCGTATTTTGACGCTGATGAGTTACGGCAACGGCGATTTCTACTCCTTGAAAGGCCTGGCCGAGGCTGTTCTTGCATCGGCCGATGTCCATGGGCTGGAAGTGCTGCCGTGCACCGACAACCCCTCTTATCACCCGGGCCGCTGCGGCACAATGATGGTCCAGGATCAGCGCGTCGGCGTCATCGGCCAGATTCATCCGCTGTGCGCGCAGAATTACGGCATCGGTACAGAGGTGTATATGGCTGAGATCGATATGCACAAGCTGTTTGCCCTGCGCAACACGCAAAAGCTCTACCGCCCGCTGCCCAAATACCCGGCTGTCGCCCGCGACCTGGCCGTCGTCGTGCGGGAGGATGTCACCGTGCTTGAGCTGGAGAAGACCATCGCCTCCGCTGCCGGCGAACACCTGGAAGCCATTTCACTCTTTGACGTCTACCGCGGCACACAGGTGCCGGCAGGGCGGAAGAGCGTGGCCTTTTCGCTGGCGTTCCGCTGCTTTGACCGCACTTTGACGGACGCCGAAGTGGACGAAGCCATCTCCCGCTCGCTCAAAGCGCTGGAAAAAGCATACGAAGCCGTGCTGCGCGCTTAATATTCGCGCTTTACTTTACGCCGGGTACGGTGTATAATAATAGCAACAGGTATTATAGGGGGGTCTTGTCAATGCTCGACGGTACGCGCAAGTTCACCATTGCAGATGAAGCGGATCAGGAGATGAAGCGCATCCTGACCACTGTATACGACGCTTTGCGTGAAAAGGGTTACAATCCTATTAACCAGATCGTGGGGTATATTCTTTCAGAAGATCCAACCTATATCACCAATCATTTAAACGCCCGCAGTCTGATTCGAAAAATCGACCGTGACGAGCTTTTACAGGAATTGGTGCGCCAGTATCTGGCTGACTAGTTTTTTATTTTCGCTCCTGCTTGAAAGCGTTTTCAGCCGATTGCAGGAGATGTCGTCAAAAAGCAATTTTTTTAGGGAGCGGCATGGCATTAAAGGGCCATGCCGCTCATATTTTTACCGGTTTTCCGGCAAATCAAAGCCACAGAGCGGCGTTTTCAGCCCCGTTTGAAGGCCGGCATATTCTGTTTTACCTTACGCAGTTTCGCCTGCAACGATAAAGCGAGCCGATTCGTTTTACACGGATCGGTTCGTTTTTGGCAATCTGCCGTCACTGCTCCAGAGAGATTCGTAACTCGTCCGCCCCGGCCCG
This sequence comes from uncultured Clostridium sp., assembly GCA_947427035.1. GTDB lineage: Bacteria > Bacillota > Clostridia > Oscillospirales > Butyricicoccaceae > Ventrousia. The sequence goes on along the minus strand of CANEGK010000033.1, from coordinate 28,658 downwards.
TATGGATCCCGCTGAAAGTCTATGCAGCCAGCTTATAGCATAATTTTCAGCCGCGCGATATAATGAAAATATTGTCTGTAACTGCCGCAACGCCAGATCTTGGCGGCAAATTCCCTGTGAAAGCGAAGGGGGTAAAGGCTATATGAAGCCCAAAACTACGGATGATCTGTGCAGGGAGCTGTTCGAAAGCAATAACATCGACGACTATATCAAGGAGAATCAGGCGCTGTTTTCTCATACAAGCGCTGCCGAGGCTTTGGCGAATCTTTGCAAAAAACACCCCATTTCCAAGATAGCGCTGGCCCGCAGGGCCGGCATGAGCGAAGTTTACCTCCACCAGGTTCTTTCCAGCCGGCGGAACCCTTCACGCGATCGTCTGCTGTGTCTGTGTCTTGGAATGGAAGCCACTCTGGACGAAGCGCAGGCGCTGCTGCGGCAATCCGGCTATGCGCAGCTGGATCCCAAAATCCAGCGAGACGCCATCATCAGCTATGGAATCCTTCACCGCATGGAATTGGCAGAGATCAACGACAAGTTGTTTGACAAAAATGAAAAGACTTTATTTTAAAAAATTTAAGAAATTAAAAGAAAGGACGATGAATATGAGGAAAAAGGCCTTATCTCTTCTGCTGGCTTTGGCGCTGTGCCTGAGCCTGATGCCCGCCGCCGTTTTCGCGGAAGAGGGGGATGAAGGAACCTCCGGTGAACCGGCCACTGAGCCGGAAACGCCGGAGGTCCTTGATGTCACGCTTTCGCCGGCAGACGGATCAACCATCAAAGTTTATACCGGCGAAACCTTCACAACCAGTGTGTCTGTCGCCAACGCCAGCTCGGACTGCACCTTCAGTTGGTCCCTGACCCAACACCTCTACGTTGATTGGAAAGGATCCGCCCAGAACACATCCAACTCATCCACCCAAGAGTGGAAAGCCTCATTCACTCCCGGCAGTGAGTCCATATTTTGCTATGTGAACGGTAAACTGGTCGGTAGAATAGCGGTAGAAGTCACCAAGAACCCCAATGCACATAACGTTTATTTCGACAGCAATGGCGGCTATGCCATGATGTCCTCCCAGACGCATGTAATCGGCGACTTTACTTTGCCGAAAAACGGCTTCGGCGCCCCCACAGGCAAGGAATTCAAGTGCTGGGCCACCTCAAAAGACGGTTCTGGCCCGACATATCAGCCCGGCGAGACCGTTACCCTGACCAGGGATACTACGTTTTATGCCATCTGGCAGGATATCCCCGGCACCCCCTCTATTCCTTCCGGCGGCGGCAGCGCCAGTGATTATGGCAGCTTTCAAAAAACTACGCAAAGTGAAGCGTTTGACCGAAGCAAATACGGCGACATGATGGTTGGCTTCCCCAGAGTATCTCTCAAGTCTCCCTATAAAGAGAGCGATTTCGAGTACCGCTGGACATCCGGCAACAAAAATGTCGTTGGGTTTGAATCGCTCAACGCCCCGTCCGCTACGACCACCACAGACATCAGCAGCGGCGCGCGTATTTACCTGACGGGGAAAGGAACCGCAACCGTTACCGTTGACCTGTATTATAAGGGCAAGTTTATCGAAAGGCTGCACACGATCAATTACACGGTAACAGGCGAGGCGCTTGGCCTGACGATCAGCGCTGACGGAGGAAAGACCGAGTTCAAAAGCGGTGAAACCGTCTCCCTGCGTGTCAGCGGCGGCCAGTACGGTTACGATTGGCAGATTTTGAAATTGTTGTCCACCGGCGGAACAACCAACGGGGGCAATGTGAAAAAAGAGGCGGACGACTGGTCCAAAGTCACCTGGACCGCCCCCGCTGTCAGCGAAAAGACCACCTTCCGTTTCCTCTGTATGCCGCTCAACAGCTCTAAATGGCCGCTGCAGGAGTATACAAAGATATTTGACATCACCGTTCTTCCCGCCTCTGCCACCATCGTCTACGACGCCAACGGCGGCGCCGGCTCCATGAAATCGCAGACCATTACAACGTTGGGCACTTATAATCTCCCGACGGCCTGCTCGTTTACCGCGCCGGCAGGCAAGCAGTTCAAGGGCTGGTCTACCAGTCCCAAGGGCGAAATCATCACCAAATATACTTTTGACAAGCCCGATACGACCACGACCTTTTACGCCATCTGGGGGGAAGTAACCAACCTCGCCGTTACCTTTGACAGCAACGGCGGCAACAAGGTCAATCCCGGTAGTATCAACGTGGTCGTTGGCGAGTCCTATGGCACTCTGCCCACCCCCACCCGCAGCGGTTACGCCTTCGACGGATGGTACACCGCCGCCGAGGGCGGCGACAAAGTGACCAGCGCCACCAAGGTGACGGCCACCAAGGATCACGTTTTGTATGCCCGCTGGGCCAAATCAATCAAAGTGTATTTTCGCGCTCAGGGCGGCAGCTGTTCCGAAACCTCCAGGAACGCCGCCGCGGGCCAGCCCTATGGCGTTCTGCCCACCCCCACCCGCAGCGGTTACACTTTCGACGGGTGGTACACCGCTGCCGAGGGCGGCGACAAAGTGACCAGCAGCACGATTATACCCAACGTCAGCAACGGGGCCTGTTATCTTTACGCCCACTGGATCCGCCAGATCACTGTATCCTTTGACAACAACGGCGGCGGCTACATGTCCCGTATCACAGTCACCCCCGGCCGGCCCTACGGCATTCTGCCCACCCCCACCCGGGAAGGCTACACCTTCGACGGCTGGTACACTTCCCGCAGCGGCGGCAGCAGGGTGACCAGCAGCACCACTGTGACCGAAACTTACAACCACACCCTTTACGCCCACTGGATCGAGGCCGACGGTAAGCTGTCGGTCTCCCCCGACAAAGTGAGCTTTGATAAGCTTCAGGAAGGTTATGCCCAGCCTGCCGCCCAGACGGTAACTGTGAAGAACACCGGCAAAGGCGAGGTCACCCTCTCCCAGCCCACTGCCAGCAATTTTGAGCTGGGCAGATTATCCCCTTCCACGCTCGCGGCCAACGCTTCCGCCACCTTCACCGTTCGTCCCAAGGCCGGGTTGAAGGCGGGAACCTACAGCGAGAACATCGTCATAAAATCCAGCGACGGCAAAACCTCGACCTCGCTCACCGTAAGCGTCGTTGTTGAGGCAGGAACTACGGACGCTCCTTCCAGCTCCTTCACCGATGTACAGCCCGGTGCGTTTTACTATGACGCGGTGTCATGGGCTGTCGAAAAGGGCATTACCTCCGGCACCAGCGCCACGACCTTCTCCCCTGGGGAGATCTGCACCCGCGGCCAGGTCGTCACCTTCCTGTGGCGCGCAGCGGGCCGGCCGGAGCCTTCGAGCTTTGCCAACTCTTTTGCCGACATGCAGAATCCCAGCGCATATTGCTATGACGCGGTACTGTGGGCTGTGGAGAAAGGCGTTACATCCGGCACCAGCTCCAACATTTTCTCCCCCGAGGACACCTGCACCCGCGGTCAGGTCGTTACCTTCCTGTGGCGCGCAGCGGGCCGGCCGGAACCGAAAGCCTCTTCCAGCTCCTTTGGCGACGTGCAGGACTCCGGCACATACTATTATAAAGCGGTACTGTGGGCCGTGGAAAACGGCATCACCACTGGTACCAGCGAAACCGCTTTCTCACCTGACGCCACCTGTACCCGCAGCCAGATCGTCATGTTTCTCCATCGGGCATATCAATAATCAGCGAAAAATTAACTGCCCTCCCTTTTTCAGGGAGGGCAGTGGCCTTTATGTCCACGTCAGGGGCGCCGCCCATCAGGCAGGTTCTGCACTGCACAGCCGACAGGGCAGCGATGCAAAAAAGGCTTCTCCTGTCAAAAAACAGCTGCCCGGCTAATGGGCGCATCAATAAAGCAGCATAGCATTGTTTTCGGGAAACGGCGTAATTACGGTTATGCCGCTTCTCTGTTTGATAGGTCATTGGGCAAGGATACGGGGAGTATTCCTAATGCTTTACATTCCTGTCTCCCAAAAATATCGGTCTGCTGCGTGACAAAAAGAGAATAAGGACGGGTAAGAAGGTATTACTTCTTGCCCGTCCTTTTCTGTCCCCTGTATGGCAGTTACTCTGTTTCTACTTATGCTTCGGTTTAGCTGCCAATAAAGCGCTGTTTTTTGCGGATAAAACAGTTTTAGGGCATTGGACGCCGGCTTCCCGCCATTCATTCCGTACATGGCAGATGATCGATTAATCCAATGTCAACTCATATACTGTATCATTCTCCGGATCCAGCTTGTACAGCTGTAAGCCGTCCCGGCTCAGGAAGTAGGTTCCCTGATATTCGTTGGTGCCTTCCGGGTTGTCATTTTTTTGGACTTCCAACCGCAGGCAGGGGTTATCGTTGACCAATGTCAGCCCGTCTGCCACATAAACATTGTATTCTTCCATGCTCTGGCCATCCAACTCAAGGGTTTTTGGACTCAGTCTGTTGATAAAGTCGGCTGCTTCTGTATGTGTCAGGCCCTCCAGCTCGGTTTCGACCGGCTTATCTGCCATATCCGTCGTCACTACGCACTGCCCTTCGGACCACTCAACTTTTAACACCAGAATTTTTGTTTCGTCAGACTCTGTGTCTTTTGAAAGGTAAACAGTCCCTTCCGGCGCCGAAAAGTCCGGAATTTGCGCCTCAGCGTATTTTTCATCGACCACCTTAAACCCATTTTCTTCTGACGTCATGGACTCTGCATATGCCTTTGCCGAACTCCCCGCGTCTTCCAGCTCTGTATAGGTATACACAGCTTCTTCCGTGGCCAGCTGGCTTCCCTTTTCCTGTTCCATAGCCGCGACGCTTTCCGTCCCGATCTGATAAGACCCTACCTCAACATTTGCTTGGTCATCTCCCGATTTGCAGCCTGTCAATATACACGCTGTCAGGATCAACAGACACGCTATTGCTCTTTGTTTTGCTATCATGGTTTTATTTTGCCTCCAGGCCAAATTATCTTTTACACAGGCAAAGATATTCCGCTCTGTGCGTTTGCGCTAAACATAGCAGATGATCACAGAGTCCTGCTCGTGCAGCACAGATTGAAAACTGCTTTGCGCCCCATTTAATTCTATACGAACCTGCCGATCAAGATTTTGAAAATCTATTCCCGAATATTTCAGCAAATCCATTAGATAATACGGTTCCCCGTCTGCTTTAGCGGGCAAATCGATCGGCATTCCGTTCAAAATAACCCGCAGGGGCTTTACCTTCGGCTTCTGTGGAGCCGCACTTGGCACAGGTCGGGAAGCCGAAGCTCTTGGCGCCGCATTCTGTGTGACAATCGGAGCAGACACCGCAGCCGCTGTTACCGTTCGGGGCGCTGCGGGGGGCTCCGGCCGCCTTTCTTCCGGGGGCGCCGGTTTTTCCAGCGTCAAAATGACGTCGCCCTGCCGCAAAGGGGTGTCCAGCGCTGCCGTTTCATTATTGAGCAGCACCCTTCCTTTGAAACCGCTCTCCAAAACGTCGGCCAAAGTTTTTACAGCATCGGCGCCCGCTTTAGCCGGGGTAAAATCAATTTGGTCGCCCGCGTGTACCACTGCAGTAATGGGCTCGTCCTTTCCGTTAACACGCAAAATGGCAGGGGCCGCAGGTTCTCCGCGAAAAACCAAATGTTTTCCATCCAGCGTAACGCCCAAGCTTTTGCCGGTTTTTCCAACCAACTCGGTATAAGTATAACCGTTCATCAGCAAAATGTCCTTCAGCGTCAGCGCGCCATTTCTGAACAGCTTCGCCGGCTGGCCATTTAAAAGTACAATATAGCTGTCATTCAGCAGCCCCATGCCGGCAGAAATGGCAATTCCCAGCGGAGTCGTATATTCCGGATTATTCAAGTTCAAATCCACATCATCACAAAAAACACTTTTGGCAAAATTGCTGCCTGCCAGTGCTACGCGCTTTTGATCCATTCCCATACAAGCAGTCATTTTTTCTCGCAGCCCGCTCAGCTTGCTGCCGCCGCCCGCCATGAACAGGGCCGAAGGCGGCCCGCCGTTGATTTCAAGAATCTGCTGAGAAATGGCGTCTGCCAGGCGGCTCATCGGCTCGTCAACAGCCTTGCGCAGATCGTCAGATGTTATACTTTCTTCAAAGCCAAGAATATTGGTATATGTCAGCAGCTCCTGCTCCGCTAAAGCGCGCTTCAGCTGCTCGGCAGTTTGAAAATCCACCAGACAGGTGCGCATAATCGTCTCGGTGATCTCGTCGCCGGCCTGTGTCACCATCGTATAGCCGACGACGCTGCCATCCCTGCAAATGGCAATATCCGAAGTTCCCGCTCCAATATCCACCAAAGCCAGGTTGAGCAGGCGAAGATCTGCCGGAATCGCGGCGTTCATAGCTGCGATAGGTTCCAGCGTAAGGCTGGACACCTGCAGCCCGGCAGCACGCATGGAAGCATACAGGCTTTCCACCACCTCGCCCGGCAGAAAGGTCGCCACAACATCGGCTTCAGCCTTTTTGCCGCTGTGATCAAGCAAGGTTGTCAGCGGATAATTGTCCAGGCGATACTGCGAGACGGTATACCCCACCAGATAAAACTGGCGGCGCGCGTCCTCGTCCTCCTGCAGCGCTTCTTCAGCTTGACTGACCGCGCCCGCTTCCAGCCGGCTAATGTCGTTTGCCGACATGGAGCTGTTTTCTTCCAGCTCTATGGAAAAACTCCCTTTTTGCGTGCGCAGAGCACGGCCCGCCGCGGCCACACATACCTTTTTAAGGTGCGTCTCCAACCTGCTTTCCAACCGCTCGGTTACCTTTCTAGCCAGAGAAGCCACTCCCAAAATATCGTCGATCTGGCCGTCCAACATCGTGCGGTTATCATGCTCGGCCATTTCGACAGCCAACACTTTTATTTTATTGCCCGCCGGTTTTCCTACCACGCCGACAATGCTGCGCGTACCAATATCCAGCGCAAAAATCAACTCATCATTCCGCTCTCTGTGTTCCGCCATAAAGATTGCACTTCCTTTCTTTCCCAGGCACCGCACGCTGTTTAACCAAATTGGCCCGGTTCCGCGGCACAGGCAAAAAACGCCAGAGAGCGGTTGTTTTTAAACCGCTCTCTGGCAATTGGCCGCCATATCGAGCTGTGCCGCTCCTGGAAAACGTTCTACCATGGGCCTTGTTTGTGCCTATAAACTCAATACGAACGACAAGTCATACAAATTAATACTTGCTGAAAGCGCTGGCAGAGTCATTTTCGGCGCCGAAGGAAGCATCCTGCTCAAAAGAATCGTTATAAGTGGACGGCGCCGGGCTCTTATAGCTTGACTCGCCTTCCCGCAGTTTAAAGCGGCGCATCAGCTCCTTCATCAGGGACGCCTGGTTAGACAGCTCTACGCTGGCCGCAGCAGATTGCTCGCTGGTTGCCGAGTTGGTCTGGACAACAGAGGAAATCTGGTCGACACCTTCCGTAACCTGTGCGATGGCCTCTGCTTCGCCTTTGACCGCCGTAGCAATTTCGCTGGTCCCTTCCACCGATTCCTTGGCCGAAGCCGCAGTTTTTTCCAGAGCATCAGACACCATTTTGGCAATCTGCTCGCCTTCTTTTACCGCGTTGACCGAATGCTCGATGAGATCCTTTGTCGTTTTGGATGCCTGATCAGACTTGGAAGCCAGGTTGCGGACTTCGTCAGCCACAACGGCAAAGCCTTTGCCGGCAGCGCCTGCGCGGGCCGCTTCAACAGCGGCGTTGAGCGCCAGGATGTTGGTCTGGAATGCAATATTTTCAATGGTCAGGATGATTTTTTCAATTTCTTCCGAAGACTCGGAAATCTTCTTCATGGTGCCGAGCATCTGTTCCATATAGCTGTAGCTTTCATTCAGCTGAACGCCGGCTGTCTGAGAATGCGACATAACCATATCACTGTTCTGCGCATTTTTCTGAACATTCTGCGAAATTTCGCTGATAGTGGCCGAAATCTGCTGAACCGCGCTGGCCTGCTCGGTAGCGCCCTGCGCCAGGGCCTGAGCACTGGTCGAAACCTGCTCGGCGCCGGCCGAAACCTGCTCGGCACTCTGGGTAATCTGTGCCAAAGTATCGCTCAGGCTGCTGTTGATTTCACGGATGGCCTCGAGCACTCCGCTCAAAGCGCCGACATACAGCGAAGTATCTCTGCTGCGGATATTGAAATTGCCATTGGACATTTCGTCCAGCAGATAACGGATGTCTTCGATAACGCCGCCCAACACGGTCTGGCTTCTACGCAGCGCAGTGCACATTTCGCCCAGTTCATTACTGCTCTCGAAATCGACAGGGATCGACAGGTTGCCCTGGCTGAAGCCAATCAGCGCATTACGCACCTGTTCGGTCGGACGGGTGATATTTTTAATGATGGCAATGCCCAACATCAAGACGACAACCGTCACAACAACCAAAACCGCAATCAGAACGACAATCGTAATTGTCACGCTCTTCTGCTGCGCCGCGACCGCCGCTTCCTGTGCTTCTACCAAGCCTGCATCGATTTCACCGGCCTTGGTCGCCATATCGTTGAGCTTGGGCGTGCAGTCGTTCTGAATCATGTCAACCGCATCATCAGCCCGGCCGCCGTTAATGGCCTCCAGTATATCAGGCAGACCGTTACCCCACGTGTTAACCGCTTGGGTATAAGCGTCCAGATCACTCGCGTTCAGCGGATACACCTCGCGCAGCGTCGCCAAATTTTCCGACATATCGGCAAGGACTTCATAAATACGGTTTTCTTTGCTTGCATTATCGGGGCTGCCGGGATCCAACGCCATATCGCGCAGGTTTCTCGCCGCGATATTGGCGTTGAGCCGGGCCGATGTAACCATCTTGTTCGCTACAACAGTTTTATCAAGGATTTCATTATAGCCATCGCTCAGCTTGTTCATCATAAGTAGCGAGGTAATGATGATCGCCACGGATAAAACAATTGTAATGCCGTACCCCAAAAATAAACTGGTCCTGACTTTCATGTTCTTGAGCATAATGTTGAGCTCCTCCTTGCATTTCATCCTTTTCTATGGTATCAAATCCGGGCCAAAATGTCAAATCACATCTCCATATTTTCCGCGCTTTACATCGCCGAACACCCGACCGTCTACCAGAGTGACCACCCGCCGATACATAATATTGACGTACTGGCTGGCATGAGTCGCCATAATAACGGTCGTTCCTTTCTGATTCAGCTCGCTCAGCAGGTGAAAAATATCCCAGATATTATCATCGTCCAAATTGTTGGTGATCTCATCAAGCACCAAAATATCCGGGCTGTTGATCAACGCGCGCGCCAACTCCACCCGGCGGGCTTCACCGCAGGAAAGCTCAACGGGGTATTTGTGGTTAACCCCCTGCATCCCTACCAGTCCCAAAACTTTTTCCACCCGTTTTTTTACCGTCCGCCGCGCAGCCGAATCAGACCATGTTTTGATCATTGCCGCTATCTCCAGATTCTCTTCCACCGTCCTTTTCCGCATCAGATGTGGCTCCTGCCAGACCTGCCCAAAAGTCTGGGCAATTTGGCCCTTTTTCCAGCGCCGCAACGACTGTAAATCGCTGGAGCCCAAATACACGCTTCCGCGGTTTGGTTTTTTATTGCCGCTCAGCACCTCAAGTAGTGTGCTTTTTCCAGAGCCGCTGCTGCCGACGACAAAAACGAACTCGCCCTGTTCAATTTTAAGGTTGACATCTTGCAGCGCGACCTCCTGACGGCGTTCATTTTTATAGTACTTGCTTACATTTTTCAGCTCGATACTGGGCATCTCCATCTCCCTCGATTTTCATACCATATATCGACCCCCGCCCTGATTTTCTATGGCTCTCTATGCAAGCTTCCTTGATTCTGTTATAATGAAGACATACCTAACGTCGATTCTGGAGGAACTCCGTGAAACCTAAGAAACCTAATCAGAAAGGGAAAAAAGTCGTCGCACTGCTCCTGCTCGCATTTCTATGCATCGGCAGTGCCGAACTGATCGCCTGTCGCATAGCGGATCCTGTGCTTTTTGAAAAACTGACTGCGCCCGTGGTGCGTGCTTTCCATACTGCCAAAGAAGCTGCCGCCCGTGCTGTCTCATCCTGTACTGCCTTCGTAACGCACATCTTTTCTTCATTTACCTCTTGGCTGAAGGAGCTGGCAGCACCACCCGAGAACTACAATGCTGAAACAGAGCAAAGCCAGCTTGCCTCTGACCCCACCATCGTCGACACCGAACCGGTCACCGACCCATTGATTACCGAACTGCAAACGGTCGGCGAGCAAGCGATTTTGACCGGCGGCCCTGTGCAGATCGTTTATTATAACCAGGGTGAAGACCCCTGGAAGGACATGCCCTACGGCACCGATCACATCGGCGGCTATGGCTGCGGCCCGACCGTCATGGCCATGATTGTCTCCAGCATGACCGACGAGCAGATAGATCCTGCCGCTATGGCACAATGGGCTGTTGAGCGGCACCACTGGGCGGCCGGCAGCGGCTCCTATCATTCTATTGTTAAAGACGCTGCTGAGTTTTATGGGCTACAATGTGAATCGCTCACCGATCGCACGCCCGAAGGGCTGCGCTCTGCCCTTTTATCCGGCAAACTGCTGGTCGCGCTGATGCGCCAGGGCCACTTTACAAACAGCGGCCACTTTATCATTCTGCACGGAGCGACATTGAGCGGCGAAATTCTGGTGGCCGATCCCAACAGCCTGGAACGCAGCCTGACCGCTTGGGATCCGCAGCTGATTTTAGACGAGCTGTCCAAAAATGCCGTAAGCGGCGGCCCCATATGGGTGATATCCTCTCCTGTCAGTTAAAAAGCCATTTTTCAGCCGCCCCTAAATGCAAAGGGGCGGCTTTTTTTCATTCAGCACCCGGCTTGGCCTGATAAACGGATTTTTCCCCGGCGATTTTCCGGTTAATCGCTTTATCCAACGCAATCACTTTATTGTACAGACGCGCGTTGGCCGCCACCTGGGCAACCAACGACGCCTCTGCGTCTTCTTGGGGTGCACTGCCGTTCAGCAGTGCGGCTAAACGCTGCGCATCTTCCGGCACTTCAAACGACGCTATTTTCTGGCGCAGCGTCTGCTCGGCTATCTTTAAGTTATCAATCGGCGTCTGCCGCATGGAAAGCAGCATACGCACCGTCACCTGATCGTTGCGGTCAACGGCTTCCGCCATCTGGCGCGACAGGTCTTCCACCTCGACAAGCAGATTCGACATGCGTTTGACTTGAACGTGCGCTTCCAGCAAATCTTCCTGTTTCATGCGCCGCTCACTTTCCCGAATCGTTGTTCTGCTGCGCCGCCCTGAACGAATCGCGCAATTCGCCGACCATTGTTTTGACGCGCGCCAGTTCCGTCTTATTGCGCCCCGCCATTACACGGTGAAGCTCATAGCAAAAATACTCATACAGCCTTGCCAGATTGGCACTGATAGGATACTGCTTATCCAGCGTGTCATCCAAGTACCGGATAATGTCCAGACTCCGTTCGACCGAGGCCTCAAACAGCGGGTATTCCTGCTTGTCAAGCGCCAAATCCGCCCGGGTCAAACGCTTGACCAGCTCGTCATAAAGCATCAGCAGCAGTTCACCCTGCGTCATGGTGTCGACGGCTTGTTCCTTGTATTGCTGGAACCCTTTTGCATCCATTCCCTCAGCTCCTTAGCTCCGGCTTTAATAACTGCCGCCGGTTCCCATCAGCCCCATCAGCGCAGAGCTCTGCGAGTTCATCTCTGCGATCAGCTGCTCCAGCGCCGTAAACTTACTGGTGTAATAATCCACCTTGTCGCTGAGCTTTTCCTGCCAGCGATCGATCTGGTTATCAAGATCGTCAAGCTGCTTTTGCAGCGAGTTATCCCGCAGCGAATTGGGGGCGCGCAGTGAACCGGCTTTATTGATCAAAATGCCCTTGACCGCGCCAGTCGTCCCCGCATAAGTGTCCAGCGTCGTTTTCAGGCTCTGCATCAGCCCGTTGCTGGAAGAGCCGCCCTCGATTGTCTTGGTAAAAGCATCCCTGACCTTATCCGGATCGGCTTCCAGCGCCGAGCGCAGCGCCGTTTCGTCCAGCGAAATAGTCGTCAAGCCATTGCTGTAAGAAGTCCCGATACCGATAGACCGGAGAACCCCGCCGTCTGCCCCGCCCGGGGTGACGGCCGAGCGGAGCTTATCGTACAAAGACGACAGATCGCGGTCGGCGAAGAGCAGGCCCTGTTTGGCCTTTTCTTCATATGACTTGATGGACGCTTCGCTCATGTTGGCCATATCCTCGTCGGTCAGCGGCTCGTAAGTGGATTTGTTGTTTTTACGCGCCGGCTGCGTGGAATAGGCATTTTTGATCTCTTCAACCATGGCATTGTAATCATTGACCATGTCGCGGATCACTTCGACAATTTTGTCGGTATCCGCAGAAGAAGTAAAGGTGACAGCGTCCTTTTGAGCGTCCTCTATACTTGCATCTTCGTTAAAGGTGCCTTTCAAATTAAGCGTCATTCCGTCCACGTCAAAGACGTTGCTCGAACGCTTGGCGTCCTCATACACGGCGCCGTTCACCGACATGGACAAAATGGCATCTTGGCCCTTTTCTTCCTTGATCACTCTGCCGGCAGCATCGTCGGCGCCGAACAGTTTCTGTGCCAGTCCTTCGCCCATTTCCACACGGCTCGCCTCGCCGCTTTCCCGCGCAGTGAACTGGAATTGATTGGTCGTCTTGGAAAAGCTGACTTTGACGCCGGCGTCAGCATTACTGTTAATGGCGGTCAGAACGCTCTCCAGTGCCGTATCTTTGGAAAAACGGCCGACAGACTGATCGTTGACGACAAACTCATGCATGAAATTGCCTTTTTCATCCACCTGGTAATACTTTCCGTCCTCATCCTGCGCCACGCGGTTGCCTTTCGAATCCTGATAATAAGCCTCCGTGTCCTTGGTCGCGGGAATCTGCTTAACGGCTCCTTCAGCTGCAATTTTATTCAAGCCGCTCCAGACGTCGTCACCGAGAATCTCACCCAGCTTTTTGCCGGTGTTGACATAGCTGGTTTCGTTATTGCTGACCAGCCCCAGGGCCGTACCGTTTCCGATGGCCATGGTCGAGCCCTTCTGGGCCTTAAACTCCAGCGAGCTGAGCGCCGGGTTTTCCTCCGATGCCTTTGCCGAAACCTCAATTCTGCCCTTTCCAAAAGCATCCGCCAGCTTGTCATTAAGGGTGTTGACCAGCTTTTCCGTATCATTCGCGCCTTGCGCAGCAGTGAAATCGCCGATTTTGATTTTTTTGGTCACACCATCCAGCGTAAAGCTGAGCTCACGGGTCTTGATATAATCAGCGTTGGTTTTGGTATCGTCATACAACGCGGTTGTCCCGACATTAATCTCAGTCGTTTGGGTGGACGGCGAAATGTTCAGCGTCTCTTTAATATCGCCGCTGGCCGAGCTGATATACACGCTGTTGCCGGCGCCCGCTTTGTCATAAAACTCAATCATCCCGTCATAATTGGCGCGCACGCCGATGCGGGTGTCGGCTTTTACCGTCGAACCGTCCGTCAGAGTCATCGACTGCTCGCCCAGCTTGCTGCTGATGGCGTCCGCCAATTCATTTGCGTCTTTATAAACTTCCAGCTCGTCGAAATCAATTGTGAAAGAGCGGGCTCCGCCATAGTTGATGCTGAGCGAACCGGATACTTTGCTGAGTTCCTTCAACTCGGCCAAATTAAGATCTCCGCCGGCAATAATAGGATCGCTGGTCGCCGCTCCTCCTACCCCGGAAACGGTGTAGGTCGCTGCGCGTGCAAGCTGCTTGACGCCCAGCACCTGAATATCACTGGACGTCTTGCCGGTGGCGCTGATCTTGTCGGCATATTTACCGCTCGTAGTATTGACGACAGCATTATTGAAGAAACTGGCAGAAAGCAGGTTGGTGCTCGACGCATAGGATGTATATTTCTGCGTAAAGTTGACCATCTTGTCGATGATGCTCCGGTAAGCATCCTGCTTCCACTCTACTTTGGTGCGCTTTTGCTGCAGGCCGGTCACTTTCAACTTAATGCCCGATACGGCGTTTTCAATCATCGATTCCGTATCCATGCCGCTCGCCAGACCGGACAGGACATTTCGGTTCCCATAAATGCTGCTTGTATAAGCGCTGTTTACACTGTTAACAGTAGACGCCATTTAAAATTACGCTCCTTTCAAACTTGCTGGCATCGCGGCCCTGCAAAAGCCGCCGCCAGCACCTGCGCGTTTGCCCGCAATTCTCAATCCTTCAACCCCGGGCCCTGCCGCCCAACGCGTCAGCGCCACAGCCAAAACCAAATGATGGCCATAACAGCGGCCGGCCGCAGCAGGTTCCATTCGGGACGCCTTCCATGTCCGGTTTTTGCAATCAGCCGGCTGCAAAAATTGTGATTCTTTTATTCTTACTCTATTAATCTTTATCGACATGTGGTACAATAACTTAAGGGTTTTTTTCAACTTTTTGCTCTTTAAGGAGGGAATATTCCTTGGCACAGATCATTACAGTCACCAACCAGAAGGGCGGCGTTGGCAAAACCACAACTGCCTCCTCGCTCATCTGCGGCCTGCACCAGCGCGGCGCGCGCGTCCTGGGCGTGGATCTTGATCCGCAGGGCAACCTGGGCTTCAGCCTTGGCATCGATATTGGCGATGCGGACACCGTTTACCACGTTTTAAAGGGCCTGAAGCCGCTGGAAAGCGCCATTATCTCCACGGATTATGGCGACATCCTCCCTTCCGACATCATGCTTTCAGCCGCCGAAGTAGAGTTTACCGCCCCCCGCCGCGAGTTCATGCTTGAGCATCACCTTAAATCCGTCCGCTCAGAATATGATTTTATCGTCATAGACACTCCGCCTGCCCTCAATATTCTGACCGTCAACGCCTATGTGACCTCGGACTCGCTCATCGTACCCATGGAGGCGGAAATTCTCAGCCTTGTCGGCATTACACAGCTTCAGGAAACCATTGAAACGGTCCGCAAGTCCTTTAACCCCAATCTCAAGGTTCTGGGGATTCTGCTCAACAAATTTAACGCCCGCCTGACCCTTTCACAAGAGGTGCTCGAGCTGGCGCAGGAGGTAGCCGGGCAGCTTGACAGCCGGGTGCTTGCACCCAAAATCCGGCGCGGCGTCGACGTAGCCCGCGCCCCTGCGCACGGCCAGTGCGTTCTTACATACGCACCGCGCTCCAAGCCTGCGCTTGACCTGCAAGAGGTTGTCGACCTGATTGCCGGCGACCGTTTCCCCCCCAAAAACAGCAATAACTGAAATACAGTAAGGAGATCATTTTTATGGCAAGCAATAAGAAATCGTCCAATACCAGCAAAACAGCGCACGTCATGAATCTTCTCAGCAGAAACAGAGGCGCAGCGCCCGAAGCCGACGCTGCCGCCGGCGAAGCGTCTGCCGCCGAGCAGCAGGCCGCACCGCAGACCGCTGCGGTGCCTTCTCTGATCTCCTCGTTAAACGCTGACTCAGAGATTTCGTCTCAAATCAAGTCCGCGCTTGAAGATTCGTTAGACACGCAGGCGCCCGCCCCAGCCCCCGCACAGGAAACGCCCGCTGCGGCAGAAGAACCGACGGCCGCCGAGCAGGAGCCTGCTGTCGATCAGACCCCTGAAATGCCGGAAGAAACTGCCGCTTCATCCTCTGCCGCCGAAGGCGAAGGATCGGTTGACCCGGTAGAAGCTCCTTCTGAATCTGACAAACAGCCTGAAGCCGCCGCACACGATATCACATACATCAATGTTATGCAAACGCTGGTCGAAGAAAAGGCCAGAAAATATATGGAGATGTCCGGGTTATGCACCTGTGACCGTTGCGTAGCCGATGTCAAAGCATTGGCGCTTAACGGCCTTATGCCCAAGTATGTGGTTATGAACGCCGGCGAAATGGTCCCTCGCATCACTCTGTATGACGGCCGATTCAGCGCCGAGGTGACTTCGCAGATTCTGCGCGCCTGCGAGACGGTCAAAAAACGTCCACACCACCATCGATAAGTGCGGGGATTTTTACCGCAAGCGGCTGCTCTCGGTGAAAAGGCTCTTTTGCCGCCGCATACGCTTTGGCCCCTATCGCTGCCATCCGGCCGTATGTGCGCATCTTCGCTCTGTCCGCGCATTGTCCACTGAATTTCGAAAGAAAATAAAAATGCGGGGTAACCGGTTCGCCGGCTATCCCGCATTTTTGTTGCTTACCGCGGCAAGGCCGCACAAATCCTCGGCCGCTCTTTTGCCAAGCATAAACCATGAGCCGGCTCCTGCCGCCCCGTACGCAGCGCTGCTTTATCTGAAGGCAGCGCCCGCCTCTTTTACTGGGGCGCCGGCTCTTTTAATTCAGCGGCCTCGGCTACAGCGGGTTCCGGATCTCCGCCCCCCGCATAGGCGTTTGTCAGCTGCTCCCAAAGCATATTGACATTTTCCATGCACACAAAGTATACGCTGGTCAGCAGGTTGTCCGGAATTCCCAGCTCGGCAGCCAGAGTAGTAATTTTCTTCCAATCCGCCGCTTCATAGCTGAGTATCAGCTCATACAGGCTTCCGCAACGGCCTGATTTGTTCAAAAGCGCTTCTTTGATCTCATCTGCCACCGGCACTTCATTCAGAATTTCTTCCATTGGCGCGTTGATCAGGTAATTCAAAGTGGAGAACATGCCGAGCAAATACGCCTCCGCCTTGGAAATAGGCATATCCTGCGCATAATTCATCAGCTCGCTGGCAAAATTGGCGCGCATAAAGGAAAGTTTTAAAAACTCCTCTGTGCCGGCATCCATCTTGTTGTCTGAACCGCTGGCACTGAGCAGATAAATCCACTGTTTCAGCTGCCCCAGCCCCAACGTCATTACCGCCTGCCGAACCGTTGTTGCACGGTGGCGCAGCGCAAAATAAACCGAATTGGCCATTTTTAACAGCCCGAACGTCAAGCTGGCGTCGGCGCTAATCAGCTGCTCAATTTCCTCCACGTCCGGTTCGTCCCTTGTCACAGCTACCATCAGACGGAAGAAGTTGCTTTGCAGATAGGCGCTTGAGTGCGCCTTTGTGGTCAAAAGTTCTGAAGCGTAAGTTCCTTCTACCGCATCGGTTCCCATTGCAATTACCCTTTGGTAATCTTCGGCAGAGTCCACGCCTGTGACAATGCACTGTTTATTCATGCTATGCGCAATTTCAATAATATTACGCATCGAAACGTCGCTTGCCGTTTTCGCGTTGATTTTAATATAGTCAATGCTGTCGATAAGGGCCAGATAGCGCGGTGCAAACTGAAACTCGTTAACCGCTATTTTGTACCCTTCTTTGGCATACTGATTGACAAAATGCATGGACATAGGATGTATGATGACGCTGTCGTCAATCTGAATGACAAGCTCTGTTTTCGGAAACAGCCGGGGCGTCTTTTTCATCAGCAGCATCGTGGTAAAAGTCATAAAATTCAACGAACCTTTCAGGGCCTTGCTGCTGTTCTGCATCAGAAAATTATAAAGTGTATCTGCGGCGGCAAAATCATTTTTCATGCTGGAATCCGCGCTGTTAAAGGCCTGGTTTTCACCGTGATACAAAATTTCATACCCGATGATATTCCCCCGCGTATCCTTGATTTGCTGCCGCACAATATATTTGCTGCTCATAGCTGCCTCCTGCACTTTTAAGGCTCCACTTATCTGCCTTCCAGCAAATGATCCATAATATTGACCAAATGCCCGATTTCCGGCTTGCTGAGCTGTTCGTCCGCTCCCAGTTCTTTGCCCTTGATTCTCATCTCTTCGGTGATGAGCGACGAGAAGACAATAACCGGAATACTGCTCAGCGCCGGATCGCTTTTTATCAGTTTGGTCAGGCGGTGGCCGTCCATCTGCGGCATTTCAATATCGGTAATGACCAGGGAGCAGCGCTGCTTCACCTGATTATTTTCTTTGAGCTGCTGCAAATAACTCCAAAGCGCCTGCCCGTCGGGGAACATCTTGACATTGATATAGCCCGATTTATGCAGCGCTTCTTCTATCATTTTGGTCAGAAGAATAGAGTCTTCCGCCACCAGAACAGGCATTTCGCGGCATTCGCGGTATCCCAGCCTGTCAATTTCAGACATCTGGATGGAAGTTTGCGGCGCAATTTCAGCCACAATCTTCTCAAAGTCCAGAATGGTTACCAGCGAACCGTTGCACTGTGCAATGCCGGTGGCGACTCCTTCTTCGCCGCCCGATACCGTATTGTCCGGCTTTTGAATGTCATGCCAGGAAATGCGGCTGATGCCGACGACCGTATGTACGCGAAAAGCGATGTATACTTTGTTGAAGTTGGTGATAATAAACAGATCTTTTTCATTTTTTTCCCCTGAAGCTCCGTTCAGGTATTTGGGCAGATCCACTACTGTCAGCACAGCGTCACGCGGCTTGAAAATTCCCTCGACCGCCGGATGCGCATGGGGCATCGGTTTGACCGGCGCAGACATCAGGATTTCGCGCACCTTGGCTACGTTGATACCGTACAAATTATTGTCGATCGTGAACTCCATGATTTCGATTTCATTTGTACCAGATTCCAGCAAAATGCCTTTTTTATCGCTTTCCAGCATATTTCATGCGCTCCTTTCAGCCCTTGGGCCTTGTGCCTTACTTTTTTTATTATATAATCAGTTCCGGCTTTCCATAACAACGAATGCAGGCGCCGCCGGTGGCGACGTCAAAAAGCAACGTCCGCGCCACTGTGCCGCCTACATCTTCTTTGAGAAGACGTATCCCATGCTTTTTCAGCTGCATATGCACGCTTTCAATATTGCGTTGACCGATATTTCCCATGGCGCTGCCGCCTTTGACTTCAAACATATTGGCGCCGCCGGCGATTTTTGCAACCATTCTGGCTTTTTTTGCGCCCTTTGCCTCCATCCGTGCGACCATTTCACTCAGCCCCGTATCCGCATATTTCAATACATTTTTGCGGCCCGTTTCCAAATTCAGCGGGAGCATAATGTGCAAAAGCCCCCCCAGCTTGATGTTGGGGTCATATAGGCAAATGCCGATACAGGAACCCAGCGCATAGGTGATCAACATGCCGTTTGTCCGTGCTATTTTCATATCGGCAATGCCGACAATGAGCTTATCAGTCACCGCTAACGCCCAGCTTTCTCAGTAAAAAATTCAACGATCGAATATCCGGCGAAAGCAAAAGTCTGCACGGCGCCTGTCTGCCGTCGCAGACAAAGTTTCCTCCAATCGTCATAATATAGTCCGATTGTCCGCCATATTCCGCCATTGGCACCGCCATAATCGCCCCCTGCATATCGACGGTAAAAGCAGGGACTGTCAGGTTGATTTGGATATCAGCCAGACCGCTGAGCGCATTGATAAAGGTGGAAATCATAATGTTCCCCACTTCGACGAGCGCCGAGCGCTCGAGCTCGCCCAGCTCCATGTAATCGCTGGCCGTCTTGCCCATCATGCTGCCCAGAACCTGGTTGACAAAGTCCAGCTTCTGCACAGAAAGCATGATGCCATTGAGTTCCCCCGACATTCTGACCAGAACACCGGCTGTAATCTCTTCCGGCCCGCCGATCCACTCGATAGCCTCGTTATAACCCATAATCCGCACTTCAGGCGTAGTAATTCGAACCTCACTGTTCACCAGCTGTGAAAGCGCGGTCGCCGCATTTCCCGTCCCAATGCTGCCAATTTCGCGCAGCGTATCGATCTCAAGAGAACTTAACTGATCATAGCTTTTCAGTTCCATTCAGCTTCCCCCTTTAAGTGCGAAGATTGTTAATGGTTGTCTCTATTTCGTCAGAGGTCTGAACCACTTTAAGCGCCAGCCCGTAAGCACGCTGGGCTTCAATCACTTTGGTGAGCTCTTCAGCCAGGTCCACGTTGGACAGCTCCAGCACTCCCTGCCGGACGACGCCTGTGCCCCGCTGAAGCGCTCCGTTTTTATCCACCGGCAAAAAGCGCGTGTCATCCAGGTGCCGCATTCCATCATAATTGCCGTAATCAAACACGCCGACGGGCTGCTTGGCATAAATGTCGTCAACCTCTATAATCCCGCCTGTTTCGCTCAGGACAAAACGCCCTTCACCATCGGTCAGCGCCAGCACGGTCTCCATAACAGGCGCGCCGTTTTCGTCCAGCTGCCTGCCCGGGCGCACATATTCACCGACGGCAAAAGCGCCGTTGCGGGTAAAGGAAATCTCGTTGGTATTCAGATCAATCAGCGCGAAAAAGCCGTCGCCGCTGATCATATAGTCCTGCGCCCGGCCGGTGGTCGCCACACCGCCCTGCATGTGATCCGTCGAGGTCATCAGCATCCGGGTGCCCACGCCATAAGGCAACGTATCGTCCTCTATTCCCAGCATGTTCTGGTAAAAAAGCGAGGTAAAGCGGGCCTTTTCAGCCTTAAAGCCATAAGCATTGACATTTGCAATGTTGTTTCCGCGCACACTCATGTGCTGCGTCTGCTGGTATGCGCCCACGGCACCGATGTAAAAGGATTGATCCATATGCTGTCACCGCTTTCTTTCAATCTTTAAAGTCTGCCTATATCATTGGTGGCCTTTGTCATCAGGGAATCGTACATTTTGGACACCTGCGCGGCGCTTTGCAATGCGCGTTGTGAGCTGATCATTTCAGTCATCTGGCTGATCATGTCTACATTGGAACGCTCCAGATACTGGTGCCGTATTGACGGCGTCTCTATCGCCTGCGCACCCGCACCGGTAAAAAACCCCTGCCCGTTGTGTTCGAGCTGGCCGTAATCGGCAAAATCATAAACGCCGAGCTGGCCTAGGTACCCGCCTGTTTCTGTAAAAATCTGACCATAGCGGTCGCCTACTATCTTATCCGTGCCCAGCAGAATGGCCTGGCCGTTATTGTCCAGGACGCGTCCAAAGCTGGACAGGCACAAGTACCCCTCTTCATCCAGCGAAAAATTGCCTGCCCGGGTATAAACCACGCCGCCGTTTTCCGGCTGAATGGCAAAGAAGCCGTTGCCTTCGATGAAAAAGTCGAGCGCGATGCCCGTCGGCTCGGGAATGCCCTGCGTATAGTCGGTATACACCTGGCTGGATGCGCGGATATAGCTTTGCCGGCCAATGTTCTGCGCGCCCACTTTATATTTGTTGCCGATACGGCTGTACATCACGTCGTCAAAGGTGCTGGACGTGTATTTATCCGCTTTGAAGCCGGCTGTTGAAATATTGGTCAGATTGTGCGATACCACATTCAGGTTTCGCTGCTGCGTCAGCATTCCCGATGTCAAGTTGTAAAAGCCTTTGAACATGGTGTCATCCCCTTTTCCGTTTCCTGTTGTCCGATGCCGCGCCGCCGTTCATATACTCGTTCATATAAGCCTGCAACTTTCCTATTGCGCAGGCGTGAATTTGCGAAACGCGCGGCGCACTGACATCCATCACCTGGGCAATTTCCTTCATATGCAGGTTCTTTTCATAATACAGCGACAGGACGATCTGCTCGTTTTTCTTGAGCATACCAATGCCCTTGGCCAGCGTTTCATACAGCTCCTGTTCCTGATAAGCGTCTTCCGGCTGCCCGGCCGCGCCCTTATCCGTCAGATCCACGCCCCGGCTTTCAGAGCCGTACATATCCATCATGGCGTCCAGCGACAAAACATTGCCGAACACAACGCCGGCCGCTTCCTTCTGGTATTTCTCCGGCGAAACGCCCAGCCTTTCCGCCACTTCCGCATCGCTGGGATATCTCCCTAACTCATAATACAACTCTGTGACCGCTTGATCAATCTCTTTTGTTCTTTTTCTCAGATTTCTTGGCATCCAATCCTGTTTTCGCGCCATATCAATGACCATTCCGCGAATGCGCTTGGCCACATAGGTTTCAAACTTGACCCCTTTATCGGGGTCATATTTGTCAATGGCGCTTGCCAGCGTCAGAACCCCCTCATGAATCACGTCGTCCACCTGGGCAAAATGGCTGTAAATCCCTCGCACCTGAAGGGCCATGCGTTTAATATACCCCTCGTACCGCAGAATCAGTTCCCATTTGATTTTTTCGTCACCGGTCCGCTTATACGCAGCCAGCAAATCCTGCGTGCTCATCTGCCCGGCTTCTTGCTGTTCGGCACAGCGCTCGGCGCCAGCCGCTTCTTCCATCACCGCCTGTGTCTGGCTCACACGCTCACCCCCACTTTTCTGTCCGCCATGACTGGTGCTTCAAGTGTGATGTTCCCCAGCGCCTGTATCTGCACATTGCTGGTGATCTCATTAAATGCAAGCACATACAGGTTGGGATAAAACTGCGTGATCATTTTGCTGAAGTATCCGCGTATGACCTGGCTGACAAGAACAATCGGTGTCTGCGACAGGTCGTTGAACTTTTTCAGATGCAGCGCCAGCTGCGAAATAATCTGCTGCATAAGCTCCGGCCCTATGGCCAGGTAAACGCCCTGCTCGTTGCGGGTGATCGAGGTGATGATCTTTTTCTCCACCTCGGCATCCAGCGTGACGACGCGCAGCTGGCCGTCCTCGCAGAAGCGGCGCGTAATGGTTCGGCTGAGCGCGCCGCGGATCTGCTCAGTCGCCATGTCGACGTCCCGGCCCTGGCCAATGGCGTCAGCTGCCGTTTCCAGAATGGTTCCCAGGTCTTTGATAGGCACGCCCTCTTTCAAAAGGCTGCGCAGAATCTTTTCCAGCATGGAATAGGGCACAATGTTGGGAACCACTTCTTCAACCAGTTCGGGCGAAGTGCGTTTCAGATTTTCAACCAGAGAAATGGTCTCCGCACGGCTGAGCAGCTCGTGTGTGTGCTTTTTGACCGTTTCGGACAGGTGCGTCAGCATGACCGACAGCGGGTCGATGACGGTATAGCCGTAAATCTCGGCCATTTCCTTGTTTTCCGGCAGAATCCAACGGGACGGGATGCCGTACGCCGGTTCTATCGTTTCAATGCCGTCAATCTCGCCCAGCGGGTTGGGCGGCTCAAGCGCCAAATAGTAGTCCACCAGGATCTCGCCGCGTGCGACCTCTTCGCCCTTGATGCGCACCACATACTGGTTGGTGCCCAGCGCCGAAGAATCGTGCAGGCGGATCGACGGAATGACAAACCCCATATCCTGCGCGTACTGCCGTCGGAAGATTACGATACGGTTGATCAGCCGGCCGCCGTGGCTTTCATCCACCATAGGAATCAGGCTGTAGCCAAACTCCATTTCAATAGGCTCGACGGTCAAAAGTGAATACACATTGTTGATATCTTTATAATAATCACTTTCACTCGGCGGGGCAGCCTTTTCTTCTTCGGCGCCGGCCCGCGCCGCCTCGGCTTCTTCTTTCTGCCGTGTCTGCTCCATCTGACGGTTGAGGAAGAAGCCGCCTCCCAGCAGCAAAGCGCCGCCGACCGCCAGGGCCGCATGCGGGGTATTCGGAATGAGCGCCAGAAAGAGCAACATGACGCCCGTGGCCATGATGGCGTTGGGCTGCGCTTTAAATTGCTTGATAACGTCTTTGTTCAGGCTGCCGTCAGAAACAGAACGCGTGACGATCATGCCGGTCGCCGTAGAAATGAGCAGGGCCGGGATCTGAGAAACCAGACCGTCGCCTATCGTTGCAATGGAATAGGTGCTCAGAACTTCAGAAAAAGTGCCGCCGCCGCCGACCATACCAATGATAACGCCGCCCAGAAAGTTGATCAATGTGATGAGCAGCGACATGACGGCGTCGCCCTTGACGATCTTGGTCGCGCCGTCCATGGCGCCGTAAAAGTCCGCTTCCTTCTGTATTTTATGCCGGCGCATCCTGGCTTCGCTTTCATTGATAAGCCCCGAGGACAGGTCGGCGTCGATAGCCATCTGCTTGCCTGGCATGGCGTCCAGCGTAAAGCGCGCAGCGACTTCGGCCACACGCTCGGCGCCTTTGGTGATGACGATAAACTGCACCAATACGATGATGAAAAAGATGACCACGCCAATGACGATATTACCCCTGGTGATGAGCTCGCCAAAAGCCCGGATAACCGAGCCCGCGTTGCCGCCGTTCGACAGAATCAAACGGGTACTCGACACGTTCATACCCAAACGGAACAGGGTCGTGACGAGGAGCAGAGACGGGAATATGGAAAACTCCAGCGGCTCTGCGATGTTCATTGTGATCATCAGGATCATAATGGACAGGCCTATATTAATAATCAGCAAAAAGTCCAACATGAAGGTTGGCAGCGGGATGATCAGGAAGAGGACGATCACCACGACCATCAGAGATATTGCGTTATTGAACAGTCGTTTCATCGGTTCTCACCCCGCTCTGGTATTATCGACTCTAGGTGCTCTCTGCACATTGCTTTGTTCACTGAACAAACTTTTTATGATCCAGCCTGAAGATGTAAACCAGTACCTCGGCCACCGCGCCGTAAAGCTCCGGCGGGATTTCCCGCCCCAGCTCTGTGCTGGCGTACAGGCTGCGGGCCAGCGGTGGATTTTCGATAACGGCCACCTTATTTTCTTCGGCTGTCTTGACTATTCTGAGAGCCAGTTCATTTTGCCCGAGAGCCAAAACAACGGGTGCATTGTCTTTCTCCGGGTTATATCGCAGCGCCACTGCATAGTGCGTCGGGTTTCTGATGACGACGTCCGCCTGCGGCACCTGCTGCATCATGCGCGTCTGCGCCATACGGCGCTGCAATTCTTTGATCTTCCCTTTGATCTGGGGGTTGCCCTCAATCTGTTTGTATTCCTCTTTGATCTCCTGCTTGCTCATGCGCAGCTGGCGTTCATAGTCCCACCACTGGTAGAGGAAATCCAGGGCCGCCAACGCGCCAAAGGCCAGCGCTATTTTTAATATCAAGCCCGAAATGCTGTCAAAAATATGCACAGCTGCTACCGACACATCGGCGTAAAGATATTTGGAACTTTCGCCGAACATGCCCATCAGGCTTTGGTAGACAATGACCAGCAGGATGGTTATTTTTAAAATCCCTTTGAGCGCCTCGATCACGCTTCGCAGGGAAAAGAGCCGCTTAAAGCCCTGCAACGGGTTAAGCCGGCTGAACTTTGGCTTGAGCGATTCACCGCTGACCAGAAACCTGGTTTGCCCAAAGGTTGCTGCCACTGCACACACGATGACGACCACGGACATAAGCCCCACCGTTTTCAAAAGCACCATGCAGGCCTGCATTCCCAGCTCGCTCAGAATCGACTCGAAGGAAAGGCCCTTTTCCGTCCCCATCGAAAAGCTGTGGGTCATAAACTCCTGAAGGCTTCCCACAAAGGTATCGGCCAGCAGATTGAGCATGGCGTAAGCGCCCAGCAGCGTCGCCATAGCGACGACGTCGCGGCTTAAAAACACATTGCCCTTTTTTCGTTCGTCACGCCGTTTTTTTGGTGTGGCTTTTTCAGTTTTGGAACCCTCTGCCAATGGTGCATCCCCCCTTTTCGGGCTCAGCTTGCAGGCCTAGCCTGCCGTTAACAGCAAAATCTCCTCCAGACTGTTCAGCATATTCATTTCAATGGTAAGCAGGTACTCGCTGATAGGTGAAATCAAAAGAAAGGTCAGCGTCATTCCGATAATCACCTTCAGCTCGATATTGATGGCAAACACGTTGATTTGCGGAATAACCTTCATCAATATCCCCATACCGATCTGCCCCACCAGCTCAGCCGCCAGAATGGGCAGGCATAGCTTGACGGCAAACAGGGTGCACTGTATAAACAGCTCCAGCATGGCATTGGCCGCTACGTTGCTCAGCGCCGCCGCGCCATACGGTACAATTTCGCCGGAAGTTAAAAATATTCGCAGCAGTGTGTGGTGCCCGTTGGCTGCGAAAAAGAGCAGCATCATCAGGGCGTTGAGCAATATGCCGTTCATAGAAAGGTTGGCCTGCGAGCCGGGATCATATACCTGGTTCATGGTCATGCCCAGCTGTGTGTCTATTACCTCGCCTGCCAGCTGCGGGATATAGAAAAAGAAGTTGACCACCGCACCCAAAAGCAGGCCCACCGACATTTCCAGCAGAATCCTGACAGCCAGCTGCAAAATGCCGACCGGAACGGCGACGCTCTGCTGGGTGGACGAGAGAACGCTGACGGCCAGAACAAACACCACGCCCGCGCGGAAAATACCGGGAATGCTGCTTCGGCCAAACAGCGGGTTGAACAGGACAAAGCCGCTCATGCGGGCTATCACATAAATCAGCAGCGTCAGCTCGGCCCAGTCTACCATGCGCGTGTCCTCATCCCAACATCACTTCAAACAGCGATCGTGCATAATCCTGTAAGGTTTCCAGCATCCACCCGCCGCCGATCAAAAGAACGGCCACAACGACAATCAGCTTAAACACAAACGAAAGCGTCTGCTCGTGAATCTGCGTTACCGCCTGAAAAATCGCCAGCACAATGCCCACCAGCATACTCAGAACCAGCATGGGCGCAGCCAGCTTGATGGCCACGCCAACGCCGTCGCGCAAGATGTCCGACACCATTGACACATCCATTGGCTCTTTCTCTCCGTTTGCTAATTAAAGGTTCGTACCAACGTCGAAAACAACAGCTCCCAGCCGTCCAGCGAGATAAACAGAAGCAATTTGAACGGCATGGAAATCATAGACGGCGGCAGCATAATCATGCCCATGGACATCAGCGTGGAAGAAACCACAATATCGATCAGCATGAACGGGATATACAGCAAAAAGCCTATCAGGAAGGCCTGCTTGAGCTCGCAGGTCATAAAGGCCGGGACAATCATGCGCATCGGCAGGGCCAAAGCTTCTTCATCGCTGGCCGGAGGCGTGATATGTGCCAGCCCGCAAAACATATCGAGGGTCCCCGTTTCGGTGTTGCGCAGCATAAACTGCTTGAGCGGGATCGCTGCGCGGTCCAGAAACTCTTCCCGCGATATTTCCTCTTCCACATACGGCTCGTAAGCCTCTGTCTGAATTTGTGAAATGACCGGCGACATGGTAAGCAACGTCAGAAAAAGCGCCAAGCCGGTCAAAACAATGTTGGGAGGCGTCTGCTGCGTACCCATGGCATTGCGCAGAAAGGAAAGGGAAATGACATACCGTGCAAACGATGTCGTCATCACCAGCAGCGATGGAAGCAGTGTGATAAGCGTTGTCAGGAACAGGACTTCCAGCACCTGGACACTGTCGCCGTTAATATTGATAATGCCGTCGGCCACTGCCCCTCACCTCTTTGTCTTTTGCCTGAGAACCGTTTGCAGCGACTGTCTGAAGCTGGGCGGCGGCTCTTGCTCCCGCCGCTTTTCTTCGTCGATAAAGGCCTGTGCCTCTTCCGCCGTAAACTCGGCCAGCTTTGTAATTTTATTTGCCGTGCTGCCGAGCAGCAGATATTTTTCCCCTGCTTTCACCAGCAACAGCTGCCGGTCTCTGCCGACCGCCGTCTGCGCCTTGACTTCAATCACGCCGCCTCTTCCGGCAGAAAGGGCGCCGCCCAATCTTCCGCGCCCGACAATATACTTGGTAAACCAGTACGCAAGGCCGATGATAGCCAGGACACAGACAAATACCCAAAGCAGTGAAAATAGGGAATCAAACATACTATTTTACGGGTTGCCGAGGATAGAGGTCACCGTCTTGAGCACACGATCAGCCTTAAAGGGCTTTACAATAAAGTCCTTTGCGCCCGAACGCACAGCGTCCATGACCATGCTCTCCTGTCCCATAGCCGAGCACATGACCACATTGGCGCTGCCGTCTTTTGCGCGAATGGCTTTAAGCGCTTCGAGGCCGTCCATATTGGGCATCGTGATGTCCATGATGACCAAATCGGGCTGAATTTCCCCGTATTTTTCCACCGCATCAGCGCCGTCGACCGCTTCAAACAGTTCCGTATATCCGTTTTTGCTCAAGGTGTCGCTGATCATTTTTCTCATAAAAGCGGCGTCATCAACCAGTAAAATTTTCTTAGCCATTACAATCCATCCTTCTTTTCATTCTAATTGGCAGTGTTGGTTCCTATCCGTTCAACTGATCATTTCAGTGCTTCCATGGGTTCGTTCTGCACAATCTCTGTAATTCTGACGCCGAAGTTATCATCGACAACCACAACATCACCCTTGGCAATGTGCTTTCCGTTGACCAGCACATCAACCTGATCGCCCGCCAGCTTATCCAAAACGACCAGCGAGCCTTTGGAAAACGCCAGTATATCCTGTACCTTCCTGCGGGTTCGGCCGATTTCCACCGCAATTTGAAGCGGAACCTCCATGACCAGCTCCAAATTTTGCGCCTGCTCTTTTCCTATCTTCTCTTCCAAATCCATTTCCGGCACATGCAGGGGCTTGGCGCTGATCATTTTCGGTTCAGGTGCTGGGGCCGGCGCTTCCTGCGGCGGATAGGGGTAGGGATAGGGATAAGGCGGATAGTACATCGGCGGATACCCCATCTGCCCATTGGCAAAGGACATTGCATCCGCACCGGGCGTCATTGGCTGCATCATCTGCGGCGGAACAGCCGTCTGCTGCGCCGCAGCCCCAGGAGCAGCTGCGGCCGGTGCGGCATTTGCCTGCATCATCCGCTCGATTTCTTCCTGGCTCAGCTTTCGATCCCCGCCGCCGGCAGGCGCCGCCGGTTCCGGCGCGGGTGCGGCCGGCGCGGCGTTTGCCTGCATCATCCGCTCGATTTCTTCCTGGCTCAGCTTTCGATCCCCGCCGCCGGCAGGCGCCGCCGGTTCCGGCGCGGGTGCGGCCGGCGCGGCGTTTGCCTGCATCATCCGCTCGATTTCTTCCTGGCTCAGCTTTCGATCCCCGCCGC
>CANEGK010000032.1 GCA_947427035.1 uncultured Clostridium sp. | reverse complement strand
ACCAATACCAGCTCGGCCGCCCCCGCCCAAAGGGAAAAATACAGGGTGCCCAACGCAAAAACGATCAGCACCAGGAAGTTGAGCTTCATCCCCGGTTCCATAATGCGCGCCAGTTTTTTATCCAAAATAACCCCCCCAGTCAGGCCCGGCCGCAAAAAACGGCCTCTGTGCCTCTGCGCCCGTCCGGCGCAGTGCGGGCAACGTACATATATGGTTATTATATCACAACCGGCCGCTCTGTGTCACCCTGTTGCGGCAAGAAAAAACAAATGGGCTCTGCCCTTTTTATCCGAATCGCGTGGAAAGCAGACCTAAAAGCCGTACAGCAGCCCCGCCGCGCCCAGCTCGTCAAAAAGCAGGAAGCGGCCCAAAAACAGGACGGCCAGCCAGGCGGCCGGTCCCCAGTCCGGGTCTTTTTCTGCCCCGCTTTCTCCATTCCTCTTTTTTCGGTGCAGCAGACGGAAGGCCAGAAGGCCGCAAAGCGCCCCCAGCGTGTTGAGGATCAGGTCGTCGACGTCAGTGCTGCGGTTATTGAGCGTTTGGCTGAGCTCGATGAGCAGAGAAAAACCAAATCCCGCGGGCAGCAGCCGCCTTGTGCGGCGCAGACGGGGCCAGATACAGGGCAGCAAGAAGCCGAAAGGAACAAAAAGCACGACGTTGAGCGCATAGCCGACAACGTCGATATCCTGCGAAAAGGGAATGAGATTGACCTGCCCGGCATCCAGCCGCAGGCCGTAGGTCAGCCAGTTAAAAAGCGTGCCCACCCCTGTGACCGAAAAAACGCCCGCCGTATAAAGCGCCCATATTCCCATCAGCAGCGCCGTGCGCGGCGGCGTGGGCGCCAGGCCCCTTTTTCGCCCCAGCCGGCCGGACAGCCAGAAGGCCAGCGCAAAAGGCAGCAATGTCGCCGCCAGCTCGTACCCGTCCAAAATCCATTTTTTCATTGATTTTCCTCGCTTTCCGGCGCCGGCGCCGCCGAAAAACGGCAAAAAGCGCTCCCGCCGGCTTCATTGTACCAGGCGGGAGCGGATCTTTTTTTAAGATTGGCTGACGGTTTGCTGAAGCTTTCTTACGATTTGCCGCCTTCCCTTCGGGCGTAGCCGCGCTGGTAAATGACGGCCAGCACCGCCGCTGTCACAAAGGCGGCAAAACCGAAAATAAAGGGGGCTTTGGGGTTTGCCGTGTACAAAAACCCGGCAAACAGCGCGCCGACAACTGCGCCCAGCGACTTCATGGCGTTATAAAAGCCCATGACAAGGTTGCTCTGCGCCGTTTTGACGTCGCTTGCCACCAGATCCTGCAAAACGGGAAGGCTGATGGAGTTAAAGGCGAAAAAGAGCACGTTGGCGACGACAAAGGGGACAATCTGCTCGAACAGAATGCCGGCCAGCATGGTGGCCGAGCAGGCGGCCAGCACCCAGACGACCGACCGGCGGATGTCGGTCCGCCGGATCAGCCAGATGCAGACCGTGCTGTTGGCCGCCAGCGTGATGAGCCCCATCAGGCCCTTGAGCACGCCGTTATAGCCCGACGAGAACCCGAACTGGTCGCGGATGTAATAATTAAACGTCTGATCAAAGGCGGTAAAGCCCAGGTTCTGCAAAAGGCACATGATAAACAGCACGGTGAAAAGGGGCGTCAAAAAGCTTTTGGCCGCCACAAAGGCGCTGAAGGGGTTGAACTCGCCCTTGACTTTCCCCTTTTCCCTCTGGCCGGGGGGCAGCAGGGTGTCATCCTTACAGCCCAGGTAAAAAATCACGCCGGCCAGCGCCAGACAGGCGACCTGCACGATGATGGCGAGATAGGTGAACACCTCGCCCAAAAGCCCGCCAAGCAGGTAGCCAAAGGCGCTGAACACCATCTGAATGGTGGCCGTCATGGTCAGCTGCTGGCCGCGGCTGACCGGGTCGGGCGCCGTGTTGACCACATAGGTCATGATGCAGACAAAGCAGCCGCCGCAGAAAATACCGGTCAGCGCCCGCGCAATAATAAAGGCCGGTTCGGTGCGCGCAAGCCCGAAGAGCACCTGCCCGCCCGCATAGCCAATGCAGGTGACGAGCAGCGCCTTGCGGCTCGATATGTAGGCGCTCAGCCGGCCCCAGAAGGGCGAAAACAGAAAATTGGTGACCAGCTGCGCGGCCAGCGCCACGCCGAACATATAGCTTCCCAGCCCCAGCGTGGTAAAAATGGTCGGCGTGACGGGGTGGGCTGTGTTGGCGCCCAGGTTGAGAATTGCGCAGCCAAAATAAAAAATCCAGAGCTGCCTGTTGTTTTTCACGGGCGTTCATCCTTTCGGTGCCGCCGGCAGAGCCATACTCCCTGCCGCGCCGTTTTTCTCTGTTGCCCAGGGCAGGCCGCTGCATCGGGCCTGCCCTGCGGGCTGCTTTTACACTTCCATGATGACGGGCAGAACCATGGGCCCGCGCTTGGTTTTTTTGTAAAGATAATCCTCGACGCGGTCGGCAATTTCGTTTTTGATGACCGAGCGGTCGCTGACGCCGCGGCTGGCGCAGCCCTCGATGGCCGCCTGTGCCAGCCGGCGCACGCCGTCGGTCAGGTCCTCGGCCTCCTTGACGAAGATAAAGCCGCGCGAAAAGACCTCGGGCCCCTGTACAATGGTCGTTTTGCGCCGCTCGAGCGCCGTCGCGATGACGATCAGCCCGTCCTGCGACAGATGCTTGCGCTCGCGCAGCACGGCCGCGCCGACGTCGCCGACGCCGTAGCCGTCGACGAGCACGCGGCCCGACGGCACCGTGCCGGCAAAAGCAGCCGTCTCGCCGTCCAGCTCGAGCACGCGGCCGACGTCGGAAATGAAGATGTTTTCGTCCTTCATGCCACCCTGCATGGCCAGCCCCGCGTGGATTTGCAGGTGGCGGTATTCGCCGTGCACCGGCATGAAAAAGCGCGGGCGGGTCAGCGCCAGAATGATTTTCAGCTCCTGTTGGCAGGCGTGGCCCGAGACGTGGATATCGGCCAGCTTTTCATAAACGACCTCTGCGCCGCGCTTGAAAAGCTCGTTGATCATGCCGTAAACGGCCTTTTCGTTGCCGGGAATGGGCTGCGCGGCGATGAGGATTTTGTCGCCCTCGCCCACCTCGACCTGCCGGTGTCCGGAAAAGGCCATGCGGTACAAAGCGCTCATCGGTTCGCCCTGGCTGCCCGTTGTGATGATGACGGTTTCCTCTTTGCGGTAACGCGGCAGCGCATTGAGCTCGATCAGTGTGTTGGGCGGCAGCTGGAGATACCCCAGCTCGACGCCCACTTTGATGATATTTTCCATGCTGCGCCCCGAAACGGCCACTTTGCGCCCGTACCGGGCGGCGATGTCGATGATTTGCTGAATGCGGTGGACGTTGCTGGCAAAGGTGGCGATGATGATGCGCTGACCCTCGCTGTGCTTGAACTGCATGTCAAAGGAAGCGCCGACACTGCGTTCGCTGCTGGTAAAGCCCGGGCGCTCGGCGTTGGTCGAATCCTGGCAGAGCAGCAGAACCCCGTCGCGCCCCAGCTTGCCGAAGCGCTCCAAATCGGTCATTTCCTGGTTGATGGGGGTGGTGTCGATTTTGAAATCGCCGGTGAAAACGACGACGCCGACCGGCGTTTTAATCGCGAGCGCCACGGCGTCGGGCACCGAATGGTTGACCCGCACCATCTCGATGTCAAAGCAGCCCAGGCGGAAGCGGTCGCCCGCCTTTTTTCGGTTGATTTTGACCTTGCCGAGGTTCTTGTGCTCGCTTAGCCGCAGCGAAATGATGCCGGCCGTCAGCGCCGTGCAGTAGACCGGCACCTTCAGCTCGCGCAGCACATAGGGCAGCGCGCCGATGTGATCCTCGTGCGCGTGGGTCAGGACAATGCCGCGCACCTTCTGCCGGTTCTGAATCAGATAAGTGATATCGGGAATGACCAGGTCGACGCCCAAAAGCTCGTCGTCAGGAAAGGTCATGCCGCAGTCGATGACGACGATGTCTTCGCCGTATTCCAAAGCCGTCATATTCTTGCCGATCTCGTTGAGCCCGCCCAGCGGAATGACGCGCAGCCTGGGCGCGCCGGTGTTTTTGTCCCTGCCCGGCTTTTTACTCAGCGCCTGGGCGGCCGCACGGGAGTAGGTGGTGACCGCCTGCCCCGCGGCGGCCGGCAGCGGCAACCGCATCCCGCGGCGCGCCCGGCTTTCGGCCCGCGTCCTGGCGGCGCTTTGGCCCGGCGCTGCTTTGGCGGCGCTCTTCGCCGTATTTTTTGGCGCGCTTTTCGCCGTGCTTTTTGCCGTGCTCTTCGCCGACGCCTTTTTCGCCTTTCCCGCGCCGGCAGGTTCCGCTTTTTTCTGCGGCTGCGACGCAGCCTGCCGGCCCTGTGTCTTCTTTCCCTTCTGCCCTGCGGCGGCCGGCGCGCCGTTTTCGGACATTTCACGGGGATCTTTTTTGCTTTGGTTTTGTGCCATAAACTCTCCATTCTCTCGCCCGGGTGCCGGGCCTGTGTACATCACGACAGACGGCGCGGCAAACCCGCGGCGCAATGTTGGCGCACGAGAAAAAAGCTAACCTTTTCAGCAGGTTAACGGCGCTCCGTCTGCAATTTTATCTATTTTGACCGCGGTCTCGCCCTTGCGCAGCTCCGCGGCTGACATCACAATATCTGCTTAAGTATAGCACACTGTTCCAGTTTTTGCAAATTATTTTCTCGCGCCGCCTGCCAAAACACGCCGAGGCGGGGAAAGGCCGCGCTCTCCCCGCCCATATTGTGCGCCGGATTTTTCCGTTTATTCTTCTTTTTTTGCTTCCTCCTGCGCTGCAAAGGCGCCGGCCAACTGCAAACCCAGCTTGGCGCAGGCCGGCCCTATCATTTCATACAGCACGGCCGACGACAAAATGATGACATTCAAAAGCGTCCCTATTGTATCGGGCAGCATCCGCTGCCCCAGTGCGGCCAGGCCGATGGACACCCCCGCCTGCGGCACCAGCGTCAGGCCGAGGAAGCGCTGTGTGCGCGGCGGCTCGCCGGTGATGCGCGCGCCCAGCGCCGCGCCGGCGAACTTGCCCAGTACGCGCACGGCAAAGTAGGCGATTCCGGCCAGCCCGGCGGCGCGCAGCGCCGGCACCTCGAGCCGCAGGCCGGACAGCACAAAGAAAAGCGTCATAATCGGCGGCGTGAAATGGTAAATCTGGCGGAAAAGCTCGGCATTGCCGCCGGTATTGGCATAAGCCGTTCCCATGGCCATGCAGGCCAAAAGCGGCGAAACGCCCATTCCGGAGCAGATGCCGGTCAGCGCCAGGATGACGGCGATGGCCAGAATGAGCCGGTTGTCGCGCGAGCGGCGCTCGGGCACCAGCCATTTGAGCGCCCAGCCGCCCAGCGCGCCCAGCGCCACACCCACGATATTGTACAAAACAGGCCGGCCCACCAGCTCGAAGCTGAACGCCCCTCCTTCCATCGCGCCGCACACGGCAGCGCAGATGCTGAAGGCGATGAGGGAAACCGCGTCGTCGAGCGCGACCACCTGCAAAACCGTGTCGACAAACTCGCCGCGCGCCTTGTACTGCCGAATGGTCATCATGGTCGAAGCGGGCGCCGTGGCGCAGCCGATGGCGCCGAGCAGCAGGGAAAAGGACAGGCTGAAGCCGAGCGCCAGCATGGTCAGCGTGACGGCGGCGGCGGCCAGCAGCGATTCGAAAAGGGTGATGACGGCCACCTTGCCGGCGCGGCCGCGCAGCGCGTCAAGCCGGAAGTACTGCCCTGTGCCAAAGGCGATAAAGGCCAGCGCCACGTCGGTGACAAAGTCCAGGCCCGTGATAATTTCCTGCGGGATGAGATTGAGCGCATAGGGGCCTATCACAATGCCCGCGGTTATGTAAGCCGTCACGTCGGGCAGCTTGATCTTTTTGGTCAGCCGCGTCATCAGAAAGCCTGCCAGCAGAATGACGGCGATGCTGATGATGATCTCTGCGTTATGTCCCAGTCCCCAGCCGGACAGCAGCATATGCTCCACCTCCACCGTGTGAAAATAGCACCGGACGGGACGCTCCTGCGCCCCGCCCGCTCTTTTGTCTTGATTATATGCATATCATATGATAAAATCAAATAATATTTCTTCATTTTATCATTAATTTCTTTGATAAGCGAGGTTTACTGTTATGGTCGACCCGAAGATCAGAACGCTGCTGACCCTTGTTTCCACCGGCAGTTTTACCGCGGCGGCCAAAGAGCTTTCGCTGACCCAGCCGGCTGTCAGCCACCATATCCGCCTGCTGGAAGAGCAGTACGGCGTTCCCATTTTTTACAAGGACAGGAAAAAGCTGCGGCCGACGCCCGAAGGCGAAATCGTCGTCAAATACGCCCGCCGGGCCGCCGCGCTGACCGACAAGCTGCGCACCGAACTCGACGACTGCCGGCGCAGCATCAAGACCCTGTCCATCGGCATTACCCCCTCGGCGCAGGAAACGCTGGCTCCCCATCTTCTGGCCGCCTACACCGAAAAACACCCCGACGTTCATATTAGCCTGGTTTCGAACAATATAAAAAATCTTTATGATATGGTGCGCTCTTACGAGCTGGATGTCGCCATTGTCGACGGTTTCTTTCCCGACGGCGACATGACGACGCTGCTGCTCATCGCCGATTTTCTGTGCTTTATCGTCGCGCCGCAGAACCCGCTGGCCCGGCGCGACAGCGTATCGCTGAGCGAAGTCAAAAAGCAGAATCTCATCCTGCGGCCGCACGGCGCGGGAACGCGCGATCTGTTTGAAAGCCATCTGCACAGCCAGTCGGAAAGCATCCGCAATTTTAACGTCACCGTCGAGGTTGACAACATCGGACTGATCCGCGAGCTTGTGGCGTCCAACCTGGGGGCGACCATCATTTCGCACGCCGCCTGCGCCGCCGACCTGGAAAGCGGCCGTCTGGTGCGCGTACCCATCGAAAACATGCGGATGCCGCGTGAGGTCAATATGATTTATTCGCCCCGCTTTCACCATGCCGACATTCTGCGCGACATCTGGCAGGGCTTTACCGAGCGCTGACGGCCCCTTTGACAGTCTGTAAAAAGCCCTTTGGGAAACCGGCTTCCCAAAGGGCTTTTGCTTTTTTCAGTCCTTGTCCCCGGCCAGCCTTTGCAGCGCCGGAAACAAAAGGCCGCCGACCGCGTTGCCCGCCAGCACGACGAGCAGAAAACGCCACGTGCCCGCGGGCAGGCCCGCTATGCTCAGATAGACGGCGTCGGCCACCGAGTGCTCGAACCCGCACAAAATAAAGGCGGGCACACAGGTGACAATGCCGAGATAGCGCGGCATCCCCTCCTGCCGCCGGTAGGTGACGACGGCGATGTACATCAATATTCCGCACATGACGCCGAGGAAAAAGGTCTGCCCGGCCGGCTGCAAAAGCTTGGGCGCGCAGACGGCCGCCGCCTTTTCAGCCACCTGCGGCAGATACCGGCCCGCCGCGGCCCCGTACAGCACGCAGGCAATCAGGTTGCCCAGCGTGATGAGCGCCAGCGTGACGATATAGCCCGCATCGTTTTCCAGCGCGTAGCAGACCTTTCCCGTGATGAGCAGATACCCCATATTGCAGATGGTAATGAGGCCGGTGGTGAAAAGCAGCGCGCCGGCCAGCCGGCTTTCACACGACAGGTAAACGGTGCCGCCGATGCCGATCATCAGACCGGCCAGAATGCTTTTGATAATGGTCTCCCGCACATTGGCCCCAGGCCGGCGCGGGGGATTCTGCGGTGTGTCTTTATGGTTTGTCGGCATTTTCATGCCCTCCCTTTCGGCAGTTTTCTGTACAGCCCCGGCAGCCGCACCCGCAGCCGCTCCGGCCTTTGAAAAGAGTGCGCAGGGCCAGCGCGCACAGAACGAGAACAAGCCCCAGGACCAGCCATGTCGCGCCGTTCATCTCAAAACCCCAGCGTCAGCGCGGCGGTATAGACCAGAAAGGCCATGACCCACGCGGCGCCCGTCTGAAAGGCCATCAGCCCCAGCGCCTTGATCCCGCTGCCCAGCTCGCGCCGCGCGGCCGCCATCGCGGCGACGCACGGCATGTACAAAAGGGTGAAGACCAGGAAGGACACGGCCTGCGCCGGCGTAAAGACCCCCGGCAGCGCGGCGGCCAGACCCGCCGTGCCCGACGCGCCCGTCAGCTGAATAAAGGTGCTGACGACCGTCTCTTTGGCGCACAGCCCGGTGATGAGCGCGGCGACGCTCTGCCAGTTGCCAAAGCCGAGCGGCCGGAAAACGGGGGCGATCCAGCGCCCCAGCGCCGCCAGCATACTGCTCCCCGCGTCGCTCACCATATTAAAGCCAAAGTCCAGGCTTTGCAGCAGCCACACGGCGATGGATGCGACAAAGATGATGGTAAACGCCTTGACGATAAAATCCCGCGCCTTCTGCCACATGTGCAGAAGCGTGCTCTGAAGCCCGGGCAGGCGGTACGCGGGCAGCTCCATGACAAAGGGCACCGGATTGCCGCGGAACACCGTGTTTTTCAGCAAAAACCCAGCCAGAATGCCGCTGAGAATGCCGAAAACATACAGCCCCATCATGACAATCGCGCTGTGCTGCGGGAAAAAGGCGGCCGCAAAAACAGCGTAAATGGGCAGCTTGGCCGAACAGGACATGAAGGGGATGAGCAGAATGGTCATGCGTTTGTCACGCTCGCCGGGCAGAGTGCGCGTCGCCATAATAGCGGGCACCGAGCAGCCAAAGCCGATGAGCATGGGCACAAACGAGCGGCCCGACAGGCCGATTTTGCGCAGAAGCCCGTCCATGACAAAGGCGACGCGGGCCATGTACCCGCTGTCCTCCAGCATGGACAAAAAGAAAAAGAGGACGACGATGATGGGCAGGAAGCTCAAAACGCTGCCGACTCCGGCGAAAATACCGTCAACGACGAGCGAACGCAGCACCGGGCTGACCTGCGCCTGCGTCAGCACGTCGCCGACCAGCGCCGTCAGCCTTTCAATGCCCAGCCCCATCCAGTCGGACAGCGTGCCGCCCACCACCGAAAAGGTCAGCCAGAAGATGAGCAGCATGACGCCCAGGAAAATGGGAATGGCAAAATATTTGTGGGTCAGCACCTGGTCAATTTTCAGCGACCGCTGCTGTTCGGCCGTCGCCTGCGGCTTGACGACCGTTTTCCGAACCACCGACGTGATGTATTCATAACGCATGTCGGCCAGAGCCGCTTCGCGGTCGGTGCCGAGCGCATCTTCCATATCGCAGACGATGTGGCGGATGATTTCGACATCGCCCGCATGGATATCAAGGGTGCGCAGCATGGGTTCGTCGCCCTCGACCAGCTTAGTCGCGGCAAAGCGCAGCGGCACCTGCGCCTTCTGCGCGTGATCCTCGACGATATGTGAGATGGAATGGATGGCTTTGTGTACCTCGCCGGTGCAGAAGTCCTGCCGCGCCGGCAGGCGCTTTGCCTGCGCGACGGCGATGGCGCGGTCGACCAGCTCGTGAACGCCCTCTCCCCGGCTGGCGACAATGGGCACAACGTCAATGCCCAAATCGCGTGCCAGCGCCAGCACGTCGATGCTGCCGCCGCTTTTGGTCACCTCGTCCATCATGTTGAGCGCCAGCACCATAGGCATTTGCAGCTCCATCAGCTGTAGCGTCAGGTACAGGTTGCGCTCGATGTTGGTGGCGTCAATGATGTTGATGATGGCGTCGGGCCGGTCGCGCAGCAGAAAGTCGCGGGTGACGACCTCTTCGGCGGTGTAGGGCGACAGTGAGTAAATACCCGGCAGATCGACGACGGTATTGCCCGGGTGATCCTTGATCTGCCCCTCTTTCCGCTCGACGGTGACGCCGGGGAAGTTGCCGACATGCTGATGGGAGCCGGTCAGCTGGTTGAACAGCGTTGTTTTGCCGCAGTTTTGGTTGCCGGCCAGCGCAAAGGTCAGGCTCATTGCTCTTTGGCCCCCTGTATTTCAATTTTGCGCGCATCCTCGAGCCGCAGCGTCAGCTCATAACCGCGCAGGCAGATCTCGACCGGATCGCCCATCGGGGCCTTTTTGCGCATCATCACGGCTGTTTTGGGCGTAATGCCCATGTCGAGCAGACGGCGGCGCAGCGCGCCTTCGCCCCCGACGGCCGTGACGACGGCGCTGCCGCCCAGCGCCAGCTGATCGAGCGTCATTTTGCATTCCTCCTGGGTTAGCTTTGGCTAATTTAACGATACGAAACCGCCGAAAGCCGCTTTTGATTCCTTTACCATTATAGCGGACATCGGCCCGTTGTCAAGCGCACGGCGCGGCCTTGCCCCCCCTGCGCCACTATGTTACAATATATCTATGCGTTGAGACCGGCACGACAAAATTGTGTGTCCGGCTTGAAGCGTGCCGAAGGCAGTGCTGTTATGCCGGTAGGCCGAATAGAATAGACTTGGGGTGATTCCACTGAAAATCATGGCCATCGATTTGGGCGACGTGCGAACCGGCGTCGCCTATTCCGACCCGACCGGCCTCATCGCCGGGCGGGCCTTTACCATCACACAGCCCAGCCCGGAAAAGCTCTTTTTGCAGCTCTGCCAGGAGATCGAAGCAGAAAAGCCCGCGCGCGTTGTTTTGGGGCTGCCCGTCAACATGAACGGCACCGAGGGCGAACGGGCGCTCAAATCGCGCGCGCTGGCCGAGCGGCTGCATACGCAGACCGGCGCAGAGGTCGTTTTGTGGGACGAGCGCGGCAGCAGCGTCACCGCCAACCGTATTTTGAGCGACATGGGTAAAAAACGCCAAAAGCAGCGCGCCCGCGTCGACGCGGTGGCCGCTTCGGTTATTTTGCAGCATTATCTGGACAGCGGCCGGGCGCGGGGCGGGCAGGCATGAAAAAGCGCCTTCTTCTCCTTGTCCTGCTGCTTGTCCTGTGCTATGCCGCGGCCGCCGTCGTTCCCTACGCCATCCCGCGGCCGGTCGACCCCGGCTTTGCGCAGAGCTTTTCCTCCGGCGCCTTTTACGGCGACGGCTCGCTGTCCGGCCCCGACCGCGCCGGCTACATATCCGATCCGCAGGAGGCCTTTGCCCTGCGGCTTTCGCTCGTTGAAACGGCGCGCGAAAGCCTCATCCTGTCCACCCATTCGGTGACGCCGGGCGTCACACCCGATTTGCTCTGGGGCGCGCTTTTATGCGCCGCCGACCGCGGTGTGTCCGTTCAGATCATCCTTGACGGTCTGGTCGGCGGGCTGGGTCACAGCGACGCGGCGCTGGCGCTTTCCGCCCACCCCAATGTGGAGCTTTATTATTTCAACCGTCTCAACCTGCTGCGCCCGCAGACCCTGAACAGCCGCCTGCACGACAAATATTTTATCGCCGACGGGCGCGTCATGCTGCTGGGCGGCCGCAACATCGCCGACGCCTACTTTGCTCCCGACGGCTTTGAAGGCGCCGTCTCGCATGACAACGACGTGCTGGTCTGGCACTGCGGCGGCGAACCGGGCGTCATCCCCGACGTCATCGACTACTTCCGGGCGGCCATTGACCATGAGCTGACGGCCCCCGCCTTTGGCGAGCTGAGCAAAAGCCAGCGCGAGCGCGCCGCGGCCCATGCCGACAAGCTGCGCGCCCTTTACCGTGAATACGGCGCAGCCGGCTCTTTAAATGATGTACAGCTGACCGACAGAACCGTCCCGACCGACAAAATTTCCTTCCTCAGCAACCCCTTTACCGGCCTGCCCAAGCAGCCCCTCATTTTGTGGCAGCTGTTGGCGCTGGCCGACGACGCGCGCGAAAGCGTGCTCTTCCAATCCCCCTACACCGTCGCCAGCCGCGGCGTGCATGAACGGCTGGCCGCGCTGGCCGGGCGGAAAAAGGTCGAGCTTTTGACCAATTCACTGGCATCTTCCCCCAATCTGCCCGCCTTTTCGGCCTACCTGTGGGATCGAACGGCGCTGGCGCGTTCGGGCGTCACCATTTATGAGTACCAGAGCGCCGACTCCATTCACGGCAAAAGCGTGCTCATCGACGACCGCCTTTCGGCCGTCGGCTCGTGGAACCTGGACGAGCGCAGCATCGACATTGACACCGAGGTCATGCTCGTCATCGACAGCGCGCCCTTCCAGCGGCTTTTGCGCCGGCGGCAGGACGACATCATTGCCCGTTCTCTTGTCGTCGACGCAGATGGGAAATACCTGCCCGGCCCGGTCGAAGCCCTGCCCGTCGCGCGCGTTAAGTGGGTGCTCTTTCATCTTGCCTCGCCGCTGACCCATTTGTTCGGTTTTTTGATCTGACGTCCGTTTCTGCGGCAGCCTTACCGGGCTGCCGCTTTTTCATGCCGCATTTTTGCCGGTCCATCTGACTTTTTATTCATTTTCCCTTCGGCTGTTTTCCCTTTTTTCCGCCATCTTCTTGTGGCATTTTTTCACCTGCTGTGCTATACTGATCATAGATATTACTGCGGGGGGATTTTCTTGAAGCGTTTGTGCGTTTTTTTCTGTATACTGGCATCCCTGGCTTTGTGTTTCCCAGCCGCCGCCGTACTCGTCACCTATGAAGTGCCTGAACTGTTTATGGAACTCGATTTTCCGGACAGCTGGTATGTCCTGACCCGGCACACCGAAGCAGACGATCCCGGCCTTTACTTTTACGATGATAACCTGGATCAGCTTCTTGCCTCTTTCACGGCGCAGGACATGTATCTGGATGCCATCGATCTGGACGGCATGATGGAGCTTGTCATTATTATGACACCCAATGAGGACATCTTCGACCTCTCTCTCTGGGACGACGCTTTTGTCGATGAGGCGGCCGAGTATTTTGCGAACAACCCTGTATGGGCGGGTGACAATACCGTACAGTGCTTCCGTGAAACCGATTACTACCAGTCGGGCGCGCGCTTTATCACTTATAACCGCACCGAAATGCAGGGTGATTTGTCCCTGCGCTGTTTTCAAATGTCCACCGTTTACAACGGCCAATCCATCCACCTGATTCTGACCGATTACAGCGATTCGCTGACCGTTGAATCGGGGGCGCTGGCGCGCTCTATGTTTGATATTGTGTCCACCCTGTCTTTTACCGAGGATTTGACACCGCCCGATGAAGTCTATCAGGCGGCGGGGCTGGCGCCCGAGCGGCCGCAGAGCGGGCCGGGTTCCTCCGGCCTGCCGTCCGACGTTGTCGAGGTCATCGCCAGCCTCATCCCCCTTTGCATCATGCTGGTTCTCGTCCTGATTGGCAAGCGCGCCAAAGCGCGGCGCACCGCTATTCCTGCGCGTTCTACAGCAGCACAGCCGGCAAAGCCGCAATCGCCCCGGCCGCAGGCTTCTTCCTCTCGCCCGGCCGCCGCCCCGGCAAATGCCCCCCGGCCTGCTGCGGCCAAATCGCGCACGGCGCCGCCTGCGGCCGAAACCGGCCGTCCCGTCCAGCCCGCGCCCGACAACCGGCCCAAACACAACTGCTCCGGCAACAGTACAGAAACGGTCTTTTGCCTGGACTGCGGCAAAAAAATCTCTCTCAACCAGCAGCGCTGTCCCCATTGCGGTGCGCGTGTCGTTTAATGGATGTCCTGCCCGGCTGAAAAGAAATAAAAAACCGCGCACAACCCCCTTGACAATACGCTTTGCCGCGTGGTATTATAGTCAGGCAGTTAAAATTGAGTAAACGTGCTTTCCATTTGGGGGTATAGCTCAGCTGGGAGAGCGCTTGAATGGCATTCAAGAGGTCAGCGGTTCGATCCCGCTTATCTCCACCATAAGGGTTATAAAAAGGCTTGTTTTCATGTGAAAACAAGCCTTTTCCTTTAACGGCCGAAGTAACATCATAAACCCCATAAAAAAAGAGCGCGGCTTTTGCCGCGCTCCTTGACTTTGTGAATGAGGTTTACGTTATTTCAGGTTGTTTTCGTAGGACTCGATCATCTTCTTGACCATCTGGCCGCCGATGCTGCCGGCCTGCTTCGAGGTCAGGTCGCCGTTGTAACCGTCGTTCAGCGAAACGCCGACTTCGCGGGCGGTTTCCATCTTGAAGCTGTGCATGGCGTTCTTGGCGGCGGCGCTCATCTTGGACTTGCTATTGCTGCTAGACATAATCAATGTTCTCCTTTTAATTTTCGTTACTTTCAGGGTTTGCCACCGGTTGACAGGTTCGGGCAGCTCCGGGTTTTCCGGGTGCGTCGCCCGCTTCTGTCAGCCGTTGGTACGCTCTTAGTATGACGCCGCAGAAAATAATTATGAAAAGGAAATGTTTCCAGCCTTTCCGCCATTTTTTTCATGTGAGCCGAGCAGCAGGCAGACGGCCGCGACCGCCATGCGGGTTTCCATGTCGCCGCTCAGGCTGCTGACGGAAAGCTCCATTGGTTCGACAGCAGCGCCGTCGAGCGCAACCAGGCCGCGCTGCAGGGCGACGACGCGCCCTTCGCCCAGCGTCGATGATGGCGTCAGCGTGTCGCGCACGCTGAAGCCATAGGTCACCACCATATCGCATTGCGTCTGCGCAAGTGCCTGGCCGGCGTTTTCGCCGCATACCGCCAGCGCGTGCGCCGTGAGGGGCATGGTCTGGCTGGGACAGGGGTTTTGCGCCCAGACGACGATGTCGTACGGCGGCGGCGCTTCCCCGGGAGCGACGATGAAAGCCCGGCCGTTCACCGCTTTTTCCAAAGCGGCGCGCACCGGTCCCCCGGGGTTTTCGACAACGGCAATGACGCGCAAAGCATTCACCTCTTTTTGATTTCCTGTTTATTTTTTCATAAAATCCGCCAAAAATACAAAAAAAGAGGCCTTTGACCAAAGTCAAAAGCCTCTTTTGTCTGTTACTCTTCCTGCCGGTAGACCAGCTCGTATCCGCCGCCCGGCGTTTCCTGATAAACGGCCTCCAGGTCGCTGACCGCCAGGTGCGTGTCAAACGGCCCGTCAAAGCGAACGCACACGCCGCACGACGCGCTGAGTGCGCGCGGAACCGGCATCATGCCGGCCGGCCGGCCCGCCTTTTCCAGCTTTTTCTGAAAACTCATGGCCCCGAAATGGGTGTGGAAGGTTGCAATCATGCGCACAGGCATTCTCCCCCTGCACGACGGCAGAGAGGCGCCGGCCGTGCGTTTATTCGATGGTCAGCTCGTATTCGCCGCCGACCTCTTTACATTTTACCACAAGCTTCTGGTTGTTGGCAAATCGGGTGATATTCTGCACGCAGGTCATGTTGTCGGCCAGCACGGTGAGCGGACGGCCCTTTTGCA
Organism: uncultured Clostridium sp.; assembly: GCA_947427035.1. Taxonomy (GTDB): domain Bacteria; phylum Bacillota; class Clostridia; order Oscillospirales; family Butyricicoccaceae; genus Ventrousia. The sequence goes on along the minus strand of CANEGK010000032.1, from coordinate 15,464 downwards.
GCGCGCGCTTGGTCATGAGCACCGGCTCCGGGCAGGAATAACCCCTGACGTCAATCTGATTCATGCTGCATCCTCCTTATCATTCCGCCTTCTGGCGGTTGAGCAGGCCGACGGCCGTACAGACCACAAGTCCGAGCACGACGGCGATTTTACCGGCAGGGGTCGGGCCGGCGCCCGACGAGGCCAGCGAGAAGTTGTGGCAGAAGGCCGCGCCCACGACCATGCCAAGCACGGCGACGGCGCTGTCGCTCTGGCCGCTGCCGGCCAAGATGAGCTGGCGCAGGGGGCAGCCGCCCAGCAGCACCGAGCCAAAGCCGGTCAGCGTCATGCCGATGAAGTTCCACACGCCGTCGGTGTGCGCAATGGGCTGCGCCGTTTCGGCGTTGATGGTAAAGCCCAGGTGGAACTGGCCCAGAATCAGGTTGCCGACAAGTGCGGCGACGATGATGGCCAAAAAGCCGTAAAGCAGGTGAAAATCGCGGAACAAAAAGGCGTCACGCAGGCCGCCGACCATGCATAGGCGGGTCTTCTGCGCCAGCGCGCCGACAGCCAGGCCGGCGACAAGGGCGAGCCAGATGGGGGCGCGCATCGAGCCGGGGCCGCTTTCGCTGAAGATGAGAACCGACGGCACGGCGACGAGCAGCACGAGCACGGCGATGGAAATGACAGGCATCAGAGCGCCCTCCAGCAGGCCCTGCGGCTGCGATTTTTTCAGGCTGAAGCCGTTTTTGAGGAAAAAGACGCCGATCAGAATGCCGGCGGCAAAGCCGACCAGGCCGACAATGGCGTTTAAGTCGCCGCCGGCAATGCGCAGCACCATGCGCAGCGGGCAGCCGAGGAACATCAGAGCGCCGACCATGACAAAAAAGCCGAGCACAAAACGGGTGACGGGCGACGAGCCGCCGCGTACCTTAAACTCTTTGCCGGCGACCGCCATAATACATGCGCCGAGCACCAGACCGATGATTTCGGGCCGAGCGTACTGCACGACCTCGGCGCGGTGCAGGCCGAGCGCGCCCGCCGTATCGCGCAGGAAGCAGGCGATGCAGAAGCCCATGTTGCCCGGGTTGCCGCACTTGACCAGCACAACCGAGATCGCGCCGATAAAAAGTCCGGTCAGCACCATGAGCAGCGTTTGCTTTTTTTGCATAAGTACTCTCCTTTTCACGCGGCCAACCCCGGGCCGCTTGTCTGTTTTTGCTGTCTGCACAGCAGCGCCCCACTTCCATGCGGCAGCGGGGCTTCTACAGGGATTCTATCGAATAAAGGCGAAAATGTACAATACTTTTTATCGATATTTTTACTTTTATTCATTGTTTTTTACGATAGATATGGAAAAGACCGCAGAGATTCGATATACTTTTCTTATCAAGTATATTTTGAATGCTGATAAAGAAGGGATCTGCTATGGCCATCTACTTCGACAATGGAAGCACCTCGTTTCCCAAAGCGCCCGGCGTGGGCGAAGCGGTGGGCGAACTCATCTGCCGCGGGGCCTTCAACATCAACCGGGGCGGATACGCCGGCGCCTACGAGGTGGCCGGCGCCGTCTTTGAAACGCGCGAACTTTTGACACAGCTGTTTGGTTTTGACGGCGACTGCAAAAACGCCGTCTTCACCCCCAGCGTCACCTATGCGCTCAACACGGTGCTCAAGGGCTTTCTGCGCCCGGGCGACCATATCGTCACCACATCCATGGAGCACAACGCCGTGCTGCGCCCCCTGGGCCAGCTGGCCAAAGCCGGCGTGCGGTTTGACGCGGCGCAGGCCGAAAGCGACGGCACGCTCGACCCCGAGCGCATTGAAGCGCTCATCACGCCGGCCACGCGCGCCGTTGTCATGACGGCGGCGTCCAATGTCTGCGGCACCCGTCTGCCGCTGGCGGCGGCGGCCGAAATCTGTACGCGCCGCGGCATCCGCTTTATTGTCGACAGCGCGCAGGCGGCGGGGCTTTTCCCCCTGTCCATGGACGAGCTGCACATCGACGCGCTGACCTTTACCGGGCACAAGAGCCTGCTGGGTCCGCAGGGCGTCGGCGGCATGATTTTGCGCCCCGACTTCGCGCAGGAAATCGAACCGCTGATCAGCGGCGGCACCGGCAGCATGTCGGACAGCGAAGAGGTTCCGCCTTTTCTGCCCGATCGGTTTGAGCCGGGCACCCTCAATCTGCCCGGCATCATTGGGCTGCACACCGCTCTTTTATTTTTGCAGAAGACCGGTATCGACACGCTGCGCGAGCACGATCTGCGCCTGACGGCCCGGTTTTTGGAAGGGGCGCACAAGCTTCCCGGCGTGCGCGTCGTCGGCCTGCCCGGAACGGAAGGGCGCGCGCCCATTGTTTCGCTCGATTTCGGCGAGCGGGACAACGCCGCCGTTTCCTTTGCGCTTGACAACGAGCACGGCATCATGACCCGCTGCGGCCTGCACTGCGCGCCGCGCGCGCACAAAAGCCTGGGCACCTTTCCGCAGGGGACGGTGCGCTTCTCCTTCGGCTACGGCAATACCGAAGACGAGGTCGATGAGTGCCTTTCGGTGCTGCGCAGCATGACGGAAAAGTAGAAAGCAAAAAAGGAATGCCCCCGCAGGGCATTCCTTTCAGCGATTTTGGTTCACAACACGGTAACGGCCTTTTCGCCGGCGTCCCGCACTTCGCCCACCAGGGCGGCGGGGACGCATTCCGCTTCCAGACGCTTCATCAGCTCGGGCGCGCGTTCGCCGGGCACCGAAATGAGCAGCCCGCCCGACGTCTGCGGGTCATAGAGCACGTCGGCCAGCTCCTGCGGGACGGCAGACGCGACGGCGACCTCGTCCTCGACAAAGCTCATGTTGCGGTAAGCGCCGGCCGGAATGATGCCGTCGCGCGCCAGTTCGAGCACGCCGGGCAAAACGGGCACGCTTTTGGAATCGACGACGACCGAAAGGCCGCTGCCCCGCGCCAGCTCGCACACATGGCCCAAAAAGCCGAAACCGGTGATGTCGGTGCAGGCGCTGGGGCGGACGGGCATCATGGCGCGCTGCCCCGCACTGTTGAGCGTTGCCATCAGGGCGGTCATGTCGCGCACCTGTTTTTCGTCCAGCAGATCGGCCATAGCGGCGGTGGTTAAAATGCCGGTGCCCAGCGGTTTGGTCAGCACCAGCTTGTCCCCCGGCCGCGCGCGGTCGTTTCGCAATATATCATTCGGGTGGGCATAGCCTGTGACGCACAGGCCGTATTTCGGCTCGCTGTCCTCTATCGAATGCCCGCCGGCAATGACGGCCCCGGCTTCGCGGATTTTATCGGCGCCGCCCTCTAAAATGGCGCGCACAACCTGCAAATCGAGACAGGACGGAAAGCAGATAAGATTCATGGCCAGGCTGGGCCGCCCGCCCATAGCATACACATCGCTCAACGAGTTGGCTGCCGCAATCTGCCCAAAGGCATACGGGTCGTCGACAATGGGCGGAAAGAAGTCGACGGTGTGAATGGCGGCCAGGTCGTCGCGCACCAGATAAACGGCGGCGTCGTCGCTCGAATCAAAGCCGACGATAAGCCGGTCGTCCTGCAATCGGGGCAGGCCGGACAATATTTCACTCAGGACCCCCGGTCCTATCTTGGCGCCTCAGCCGCCCGCCTTTGCCATTTGCGTCAGCCGTTGTTTTTCAGCCATTTCACTGCCCCCATTTCTTCTGTTTTCAGCATCCATCATACAGCATTCACACAAAAAGCGCAAGAGTCAAACAGTTCACTCAGGAGGTCAGCCATGCATTTCAAACAAGTCGAAGCCTTTGTCAACGTCATCCGATGCAAAAGTTTTTCCAAAGCGGCCGAGGCTATTTACCTGTCTCAGCCGACCATCAGCGCCCACATCAGCTCGCTGGAAAACGAGCTGGGGGTCTGTCTCATCGTCCGCTCGACCAAAGAGGTTTACCCTTCGGCGGCCGGACGCATCTTTTACCAGTACGCGCTCGAGATGCTGCGCCTGCGCGACCGCGCGATTTTAGAGGTACAGAGCTACGCGACCGAGGTCCGCGGCGAGCTGGACATCGCCGCGTCCACCGTGCCGTCGCAGTACATCCTGCCCGATCTGCTGCCCGATTTGGTTGATAAATACCCCAAGGTCTTTTTCTCGGTGCGGCAGTACGACAGCGCCGAGGTCGTCGGGCGCATTGTCGACATGGATGCCGAGGTCGGCCTGACGGGCACCGCCCCCGACAAAGGGGCCTGCGCTTTCGAGCCCTTCCTGGCCGATCAGCTGGTCCTCATCGCGCCCAACACCCCGGCGTACCGCTCGCTGGGCGAAATGACGCCGTCAGCCGTGCGCGCCCTGCCCTTTATCGTGCGTGAGAACGGCTCGGGCACGCGGCGCGAGTCGGAAGAGTACCTGCTGGGCGCCGGCGTCGACCCCAAAAGCCTGCACACGGTGGCGCAGCTGCAAAGCACCGAAAGCATCAAGCAGGCCGTCAAGAGCGGACTGGGCGTGTCGGTCATTTCCCGTCTGGCGGCCGAGGACTTTTTGTCAAGCGGCGACGTTTTACAGCTCAAGCTGGAAAGCGCCCACCCCCAGCGCAGCTTTTACCTGGTCTACCACAAAAAACGCCCGTTGTCCCCGGCGGCCGAGGTTTTTGTGCGCGAAATCCGCGCGCGCTTCGGCGTACAGCCCGAATAACAGGCAGGAAAAAAGAGAGGGGAGTCGAACCCCTCTCTTTTTTCATGAAAACAGCGCCTCAAAAACTGTATATTCCACACCAATGCCATACGGATGCCGCACCGCTATGATACAATAAGGGTAGTAAGCTTTCCCTGCCTGACAAATGCGGCTGTTGTAGAATTTCATGCCGCATTGAATTGGAGAATAACATGCAAATAAAACCGTATTATCATCTGCCCGTTCCAAACGGCCGTTACCGGGTGGGGATATCCGCCCGGCAGTATTCGTATGTGCTGGGCAACGGGGCGGCCCGAAAGGTGCCCTGTACGATCTTTTACCCGTCAGAGGACAGCGCCGTACGGGAACCACATCCGTATGGCGGCGACCCTGACAAGGCGCTCTCTGTCAAAACCAATACATATGAAGATCTGCCCATAGCCCCGGGCCGTTTTCCTTTGATTGTGTTCAGCCATGGAATGGGGTTGTGTGTCGAGACCCATACCATTTTGCTGGAAGAGCTGGCTTCCCACGGTTATGTCATTTTAGGCGTCAACCACGAGGCCCCGCCCCCCTGCAAGGAAAGCGCGGAGCAAAACTACGCGACCGCCGAGGCCTTCTACGCATTGCCGAACTATGGGCAATGGGCTGCGGCGAACGCCGACGTCACGGATATCGAGCAGCATAAGCTCCGATACCGCAGCGTTGTTGGCGCAGCGCCCGAAACCGTGAAACAGAACAGGCTCTGGCGCCAGGACTGCCACGTTGCGGCCGACGGTTTCCTTTCGGAAAACAATCATTCCGATTCCCTGTTCTTTCAGCGCGTAGATCCTCTCCGCTTCGCTGCGGCGGGCATGTCCTTTGGCGGCGCATGTGCCATGGGACTGGCCCAGGAATGTGCAAAGTATCAAGCCGTAGTGAATCTGGACGGCGTTTTTTACAGTGAAACGTGGGAAAGACCTTTGCCGGTTCCCGCGCTGCTTGTCAACGGCGATTCCTCCGTGAGCGGCGACCACCTGCGCTTCCCCTTTCTCAACGCCGAAAACGACGCCTACCATGTCAGGCTCGCGGGCTGCGAGCATATGAACTTTACCGACTGGGGCAATATTCTGGCCGAGAACCCTGTCATTCGGGAATATGACGGCACACAGGAATTGGAATCAAGAACTCTCGGTGATTCCGACCCGGAAGAACTGACGCAGGCAATCAACTCGCTGGTGCTCGATTTTTTCAACAAGTATCTCAGGGGAATGGCCGCGCCCATGCTCGATGACGATACGCATACATTGCCGGCAAGGGTGACAAAAAGGCAAAGAAACCAGTGAAAGAGGAAGTGATTGTAATGCAACAGATCAAACAACGTCTGGAGGACTACATCGAGTATTGCTGCCAAAAAGGCTATTTCAACGGCACATGGCTGGCATACAAGGACGGCAAGATCGTCAGCAAAGGGGCGCGCGGCATTGCCCACCCCTATGAAAAAACCGCGCTTAAGACGGACAGCATTTTTGACCTGGCCTCCGTCAGCAAGCAGTTTACCGCCGCCGCTGTGCTTTTACTGAGGGATCGCGGGGCGCTGTCTCTTGACGATCCCCTGAAGAAGTATTTTCCCCGGCTGCCCTATGAGGGGATTTGCATCAAGAATATTCTCAACCATACCTCCGGCCTGCCGGATCCGGGCATGTGGGCCATCGAAAAGGCGGAAGAGGAAAGCGCGGCGCCCTCAAACCGGTTCAACTACCGGTTTTACTGCGAGGCGGGAAAGCCGCTTCTATTCGAACCGGGCGCTCAATATTCGTACTCCAACGGCGCTTATACCCTGGCGGCGCTGCTGGTGGAAATGGTATCGGGCAAACCCTTTCGTGACTTCCTGCGCGAAGAACTCTTTCTGCCCAGCGGTATGAGCAGCACCTTTATCTTTCACCGCCGAAAGGACGCCAAAGTGCCGGAAAATTATGCCTGGCCCATGGTTTTGTCAGGGGGCCGCTACAGAATACCTGAAGAACTGGACGATTTAAAGGCGCTGATACAGCTTGACCCCAACGAAGGGGACGGCGTGGTGAACTCCAATGTAGAGGATTTGCTGCTGTGGCACCAATCCCTGCGGGACGCAGCCGTACTGACTCATGCGACGCAGTCCGAAATGTTCCGCGAAACAACCCTTCTCAGCGGCGAATCATACCCGTACGGTTATGGCTGGCGTCTGTCAAAGCATCCCCTTTGGGGGCGGATGGCAGAGCACAACGGCGGCTGGCCGGGCTACAGCACCAAGCTTTATCGAAGCACAGAACACGACTTGATGATGGCCTATCTTCTGAATCAAACGGGATGCGACGGGCTGGCCAGGGCTGAGATGGAAGCGGGTCTCAAAACCATTCTGCTGGGGGGTGAAGCGCAATATCCCAAAACCCTGGAGGAACGCCGCGTCTGCATCCCCGAAAGCCGGCTGACCCCCCTGTGCGGTGAATACGGAGAGATTGAAGTTTCGCTCAAAAATCACCAGTTACAGATGAAAATGACCTATCGGGAGAGCCTTCTGGAGTCGGAGCTTGTCCCGGTTGCGGGCGGCGCTTTTATATACGCCGCCATGTCAACGCCCGTTAGCCTGTACGGAGAATCCCTTCAAATCACGCTTGACATGAAACCCCGCACTTTTAAAAAAACAAAGTAGCTGTGAACAGGCCGGACGCATGACAGCGTCCGGCCTGTTTGGTTCCCGTTCACTCGCAAATCGACAGGGTGAACTCAAAATAGACCATGCCGTTCTCCTGGCGCACACCATATGCACTCCCGTGGGCGTACAGGATTTTCTTCACGATATCCAGGCCGATCCCCTGGCTGGGCAGTCTGGCTCTCAGCGACTGCTCCGTGCTGTAGGCGCGGTTCCAGATTTTATCCAAATCCTCGCCGCTGATGTGACCGCTGTTGCCGATGGAAACCACCAGCTGCTTTCCTTTGACTCTGCTGGCGATCTCAATCACATGGTTGTCCCCATACTTGATGGCATTTGTCAAAAAGTTGGTTAAAACCTGCCCGATGCGGTGTGCATCGGCGGAAACAATGGCGTCCTCTATATCGGTTTTCAGCTGAAATCCGCTGCTTTGCAGTCGTTTGTCAAACTTGCGCACCACGGTTGTGAGAATCTGGGCAAAGCTGTGTTCTTCAATGTGGATGCTCCAATATCCCGATTGCAGCTTTGTCAGTTCAATGGTTTCATTGACCAGATCAATCAGGCCGGCCACTTCGTTTTTGATGATCTCCAGATAGTGCTGGGGCGGCTCTTCGTTAATCCCGCTGATCAGCACGTCGGAAAAGCCGGCGATGACCCCCAGCGGTGTTTTGAACTCATGGGCCAGGTCGGCGAGCAGCAGCTTCATGCGTTCCTCGTTCTCTTTAGAGCGGACGGACGCCTTCTCCAGCTCCTGATTGGAGGACTTGAGCTCGGTCAGAGCAAGCTCCAGACTGTCTGACATGCAGTTGATGTTGGCGGCAAGGGCCGTCAGCTCGTCCTGGCCCTTAAACGCCACATGCTCTGAAAAATCAAGGTTCGCTATTTTTTCCGTGACCTGACTGATGTGCTTGATAGGCCGTGAAATGCGGTGGGCCATAAAGTAAGCCGTACAGAGCAGCAGAATGCCAATGAAAATGTAAATGGCCAGAAAGTACTGGTTCAGATACGCCTTTTCAAAGCCGGTGACGACAACATTCTGCACCGTAATAAAGTAATACCTCACCCCGTCGATCACAAGGGTTTCGTATAGAAAATGATACTCTGCGTCGTCGGCCTGGACGGGCGCCGAAACCATCTGTTCCAGATATTCCTCAATGTCTGTTTTTGCAATCAAACAGTCTTTGACCGCATTGTACACCAGGTTGGCGCGGTACACCTGCGTGCCGGAAGTCTGGGACAGGCCCTTATGCAGCACCGTCCCGGATGCATTGATTTTCTTCACAGCCGGGTTGACCACCGTGTATTCCCGCATACTGGAGCCGTTCGTATAGGGCGTCTTGCCGATTACCAGGGTGAGCGGCTCGTAATAAGAGGTGTTGCCCACCCGGACAAGCTTGACCTCCACGCTGCCGCCGACAGTCAGAGACTGTAGCGCTTTGGGGGAAAGGCCGCTCAAATAATCGATGGGGATGTTGACAACCTGCCCCTGCTTTAAAAGCACGCTCACGGCGGTCAGGCGGCTCAGCAAATCAAGGTCGGCGAACTCATAATTCTCTGTAATGACCATGACAGAGGAGCCTGTTTTAATCGAGTATTCATTGAGGGCGCGGTCCGCGCGGCTTTCACCGCCGGCACGGTATTTTTGAACGGCCGCCGACAGCTCTTCCTGCATGGTGGACAAGATGCTGCGGGAATAAAGCTGGTTAAAAACGCCGCTGATGAGCGCCCATTGCAGCAGCAAAATAACCAGGAACAACCCCGCGGCCACAACAAAAATTTTATTTGCAATGGAGCTTTTCACGACGGCGCCTCTATTTTATATCCCACAGAGACAACCGTTTTGATGATATCGGAATAAGGGCCCAGCTTTTTCCGCAGGCGCTTAATCTGCGAGTCAACCGTCCTGGTATCGCCGATAAAATCGTAGCCCCAGACATGATTCAGCAGATATTCGCGGGTCAATACCTTTCCCGGGCTTTTCATCAGCGCCAACAGTATCGCAAACTCTTTTTGCGTCAGTTCCACCTCCGCGCCATCAATTTTGCATTGATAGCGGCTTTCGTCCAGCGTGACGCCCGCCGCCCGGACTGTATTGCCGTCCGCCTTTTTTGTCCGGGCCAGAATCCGTTTGACCTTCAGGGCAAAAACAGAGGGCTGAAAGGGTTTTGCGATGTAATCGTCGGCCCCGGCGCGGTACCCCACCACATAATAGCCTTCGTCCTCCAGTGCCGAAAGGAAGAGCACGGGAACCTCCGAGGTTTCGCGGATACGCTTGCAGACATCAAAGCCGCTGATGTCCGGCAGCATCACGTCAAGAATCACAAGGTCCGGCCCGATACTGCCGAACAGCTCCAGAGCGTCCTTGCCGTTTGACGCTTCAAAAACTTCATACTCCTCCGACTTCAGAAACAGGCTGATGAGCTCCCGGTAGTTTTTTTCATCGTCGACAATTAAAATTCTGTCTCCCATACCCCGCACACACCCCGAGATTGATTACTATGTCCCTATAAAAGTATTACATTTACCGTTGTAAGTCAAGCGCATTTGCGGCTTACAGCCGCAAATGTTTCGATAAAACCGTCAATATATGCAAATTTCATCATGTAATTCTATTAAAACTGTCCGAAATCGCCGCTGCCATATAAATGCCCCGTCGATTCCACACGAATGACAAAGCGGTATGTTACAATTTTACCGTCAAAAGAAACAAAAGGCATAGGAGGCCATCCGTTATGAAAAAGAAATTGCTCTCCCTGGTGCTGGCGTGCTGTATGCTTGCGCTTTTCGTTGCGGGCTGTACCACCAAAGACAACGGCCCCGGCACGCCCGACGACACCGCCGCAGATCCTTCTGCCTCTGAACCTGCGGCAAAACCCAAAGATTCCGTGACTTTGGTCATATCCGGCGACCCCCAGAGCTTTGACCCCACCAAGACGGCAATGGGCGGAAACCTTGCCGTCACTTATCAAATCTATGACGCATTATTCCAGCTAAAAAACGATCATTCCCTTGAAAACCGGCTGGCACAGAATTACACGGTGGCCGAGGACGGCATGACCTACTCTTTCGAGCTTGTCCAGGGCGTCAAATTCCATAACGGAGAAGAGCTGAAGGCCGGTGACGTAGTTTTTACCATCCATCACTACAAGGACTCTGCATTCAGCCAACGGTATGTCTCGGCCATTGAAAGCGTAACCGCCACAGGCGACTATACCTTTGAAATTAAGACGATTGCGCCCACCGCCACTTTTCTGACCGACTTGGCCAATGTCGGCATTATGAACCAAAAGGCCGTTACGGAAGGCGGCGAAGCCTATTCCGACAACCCTGTCGGCACCGGCCCCTATCAATTTGTCAAATACCAGCCGGGCGTGCAGATCGAGCTCACCCGCTTTGACGATTATTACAGGGGGCCTGCCTCCATCAAGGATGTCATTTACCGCGTCATTACTGACGACAATACCGCCACGGTGTCGCTGCGCACCGGCGAGGTTGACGCCGGTTCCTTTGCCCTGACGTCCTATGACGAAGTGGTCAGCGACCCCAATCTCGTCGCGCATGAATGGCTCAGCACCGGTATTGTGTATTTTACAATGAATCACGAGGTTGCTCCCTTTGACAACAAGCTGGTTCGCCAGGCCCTTAATTATGCTGTCGACCGTGACTTTATTTTGCAGACCGATGCAGAAGGCTTCGGTCTGGCAACCGGAGAAATGCTGCCTGAAAGCGCGTTTGGCTATTCGGACAAAATCGACCGGACCTACACCTATGACCCCGAAAAGGCCAAAGAGCTACTGCAAGAGGCCGGCATTACCACCCCCATGGATATCGGAACCATCAAGATTCCCGACGGTTGGGGCAAGACGGCTGCCGAGGTCTTTATGGAATGCCTGGCGGACGTCGGCCTCAACGTGACCATAGAAAGTCTTGAGATGAACAAGTTCTTTGACGATGTGGACTTCGGCGATTATCAGATTGCCATCACCAACTGGGGCGCGTCGGATGCCGACGGGAACTCCCCGCTCTATACGTCCGACCAAATCGACGGCCTCAACAGCGCCCGTTACAACAATCCCCGGGTGGATGAGCTTTTCGCGCAGGGCAAGGCCACGCTTGATTCCGACGCCAGGCTGGACATTTACGCCGAGCTGTATAACATCATCAACGAAGACGCCGTCTATATTCCTCTGTATGTGCAGTCTGAGCAGTATGCGCACAACAAAGACCTGAAGGTTGACGTATGTCAGGTGACTTTCCAGAGCGTATACGACATGTCTTGGGAGTAAGCACCCGCCACCCGCAGGTAAGGGCGCTAAAGCGCCCTTACCTTACTAAAAAATGAGAGGTTTGCTTATGGGAAGATATATTGTCAAACGGCTGCTGCTGCTGATTCCCGTCATTTTCGGCGTGACCTTCATCGTCTTTACAATTATGGCCATGACCCCCGGAACCCCGGCGAAAATGATACTCGGCTCCCAGGCCACGCCGGAAGAGGTTGCGCAGCTCAATGAAGAACTGGGCTTCAACCGCCCTTTTCTCGTCCGGTTTGCCAATTATGTGGTCAGCGCGCTGAAGGGCGATTTCGGCAGGTCCTACAACACCCAGCGGCCGGTTTTCGCCGAAATCACGCCCAGGCTGCCTACCACAGTCAAGATTGCATTTCTCAGCGTTATCAGTTCGGCCCTGGTGGGCATTCCCATCGGCATTGTATCGGCAGTCAAGCAGTATTCCTTTATTGACGGCTTCACCACCACCGTCGCGCTCTTTTTATCCGGGATTCCGGGCTTTTGGCTGGGCATGATGCTGATTCTGCTGTTTGCCGTTGAGCTGGGGTGGCTCCCCGCCAACGGCATCGGCACCTGGAAGCACTATGTTTTGCCCACGCTGACCCTTTGCCTGACCGGCTCGTCGGTTTTGATCCGCGTTACGCGGACCATGATGCTGGAAACCATCCGGCAGGATTACATCCGCACCGCCCGGGCAAAGGGCGCGGGGGAAAAACGGGTCATCTTCGGCCATGCGCTGAAAAACGCCCTGCTTCCCGTCATCACCTCTTTGGGCCTCAAATTCGGCGGGATGCTTGGCGGAACGATTCTCATTGAATCGGTCTTTGCCCTGCCGGGCGTCGGCACCCTGGTGGTCAATGCCATCCGCATGAAGGACATCCCCCTGGTGATGGCCTCGGTGATCTTTTTGGCGGTGCTCTTTTGCGTTATTCTCCTGATTGTCGACATCATCTACGCCCTGATTGACCCGAGAATCAAGGCCCAGTACATGAAGTAGGGGAGGATTTTATGGAACATGCAAAACAGCCGGCCGGCAGCCAACACAGGCGAAAAAGCCAGGCAAAAGAAATCTGGCGCAGAATGAAGCGCAACCGGCTTGCTATGGCAGGCCTCGTCATGATTGGCATATTGGTGCTTATGGCCGCCTTTGCCGATGTCATAGCCGACGAAAGCCTTGCCCTGTCCAGAAGCCCCGATCGGCTCCAGGGGCCGTCGGCCGCACATTGGTTCGGAACCGACAACCTGGGCAGGGACGTGTTTGCCCGCATCGTTCATGGCGCGCGCATCTCCCTTACCCTGGGGATTGCCACAACGGCCCTTTCTCTGATCATCGGCGGCCTGATCGGCGCCGTAGCCGGTTATTTCGGCGGTTTTATCGACAACGTCATCATGCGCATTGCAGATATGTTCATGGCCATTCCCGCCATTTTGCTGACACTGGCGATGATCGCCGCGCTGGGCACCAGCATGACCAACCTGATTATTGCCACCACCATCTCCAACGTGCCCGGCTTTGTCCGGATCATCCGCGCTTATATTCTGACGGTAATAGGCCAGGAGTATATCGAAGCGGCCAGGGCGTGCGGCATGGGGGATTTCATGATCATCCTGCGGCACATTCTGCCCAATGTAATCGGCCCCATTGTGGTGGAGGCCACCATGACGGTCGCGGGCATGATCATTTCCATCTCCGGCCTCAGTTACCTGGGCATGGGCATTCAGCCCCCCACCCCCGAATGGGGATCCATGCTGAGCGAGGCAAAGGATCATATGATCAAGCACCCCCATCTTGTCGTTTTTCCCGGGCTTTTTATCGTACTGGCCGCCCTGTCCCTCAACCTGTTGGGAGACGGCCTGCGGGACGCCATAGACCCCCGTTTGAAGGACTGAGGTGAAGCATATGAGCGAGCTGCTGCTTGATATTAAAGATCTGTGGGTGGAGTACCGCTCTGACGGGGAGGTTGTCCATGCCGTCAACGGCGTGAACCTGACCCTGAACAAAAAGGAAACCCTGGGCATTGTGGGGGAGACGGGCGCCGGCAAAACCACCACCGCCCTTTCCATTCTCCGGCTGCTGCCCGAACGGACGGGATACATCACCCGGGGTTCGATCCGCTTTGATCAAATCGACCTGATGAGTTATACAAATACGGACATGCAGGCCGTCCGGGGGGAGCGGATTGCCATGATCTTTCAAGACCCCATGACCTCCCTCAACCCGGTGCTTCCCGTGGGGCGGCAGATTTTCGAGGCCCTGGAGCTGCACAACGATTCCGGCAAAACCCGGGCGGAAATGGACGCCCGGGTGGACGAAATGCTGGAGCTTGTGGGCATTCCCGCCCGGCGCAAAAAGGAGTACCCGCATCAGTTCAGCGGCGGCATGAAGCAGCGGGTCGTTATTGCCATCGCCCTGGCCTGCGACCCCGAGCTGCTCATCGCCGACGAACCGACCACTGCGCTTGACGTCACCATCCAGGCCCAGGTTCTCGCCATGATGGCCGAGCTGAAGGATCGTTTGGGCACTTCGATGATCATGATTACGCACGACCTGGGTGTCGTGGCCGAGACCTGCGACCGGGTAGCCATCATGTACGCCGGCGAAATCATCGAAGCCGGCACCGTGGAGGATATCTTTGAAAGCGCTTTCCGCCACCCCTATACAGTCGGGCTTTTTGGCTCAATCCCCGACCTTGACGTGGACGAAAGCCGCCTGCGGCCCATCAACGGGCTCATGCCCGATCCCACAGCTCTGCCCAAAGGCTGCAAATTTCACCCCCGGTGCGCCCAGTGTATGGACATCTGCAAAACGCAAAGCCCCGAAGCCTATTGCCCCACCGAGACCCACAGTATACGCTGCCATCTCTTCGGCAACCGAAAGGATGTGACGTTATGAGCACGCCGCTCGTCGAAACGGTCGGATTGAAAAAATACTTCAAAACCGGGGGCGGTATGCTCCATGCCGTCGATAATGTCAACCTGCAAATTCAAAAAGGCAGGACTTTGGGCGTGGTGGGTGAGTCCGGCTGCGGAAAATCCACCTTGGGGCGTACCATTCTGCGTCTGCTGGATGCCAGCGAGGGCCAGATTTTATTCGAGGGCGAGGATATCCGCACTTATTCCAAGCGGCAGATGAAACGGCTGCGCCAGGAAATGCAGATCATTTTTCAGGACCCGTTTTCCAGCCTGGACCCCCGAATGTGCGTGCTCGATATCATCGCCGAGCCGATGCTGATCGCCAAAACCTGCTCATCCAAAAACCAGGCGTATGACCGGGTGTACGAGCTGATGGACACGGTCGGCCTTGCAGAGCGTCTGGCGTATTCCTATCCGCATGAGCTGGACGGCGGGCGGCGGCAGCGGATCGGCGTGGCGCGGGCGCTGGCCCTGAACCCCAAGTTTATTGTCTGTGACGAGCCGGTCTCGGCCCTGGACGTCAGCATTCAGGCCCAGATTCTCAATCTGCTGATGGATTTACAGCAGGATATGGGGCTGACTTACCTGTTCATTACCCACGATTTGAGCGTAGTCAAGCATATCTCCGACGAAATCGCCGTGATGTATCTGGGGCAATGTGTGGAAAAAGCCGCTGCCAAAGATCTGTTCCGGCAGCCCACCCACCCGTATACGCAGGCGCTGCTGTCGGCCATTCTCAAGCCAAACCTGAAGAACCGGGGAAAGGCCAAAAACATCATCCGCGGCGAGGTTACCAGCCCCATTGACCCGGCGCCCGGCTGCCGCTTCGCCCCCCGCTGCCCGCAATGCCGGGCGGAATGCACCGGGCGGGAGGTTCCGCTGCGGGATATCGGCGGCGGCCATCTGGTTGCCTGCACGCTGGCGGAACCGGGCCAATAAAGCGGGGCTTTTCGGGGTGCATTCTGACCT
>CANEGK010000031.1 GCA_947427035.1 uncultured Clostridium sp. | reverse complement strand
CTTACCGTGTCGACAGCATCCAGACCGTCGGCTACGCCCAGGCGGTACACCGTTCGAAGGATAAACGGCAGGCTGATATTTTTGGCGTTCATAACATCCCATAGGCTTTCCAGGTTCCGGCCCCCGTACAGGTACGGAATGGTATTTGCCCGCTGCATCATGTCTCGGGCCTGCGCCCGGCGCTGCATTTGCAGCTTTTTATATTCAAGCTTCGTCATTTGACAAATCCCCCTTCTTTCTGGTATTATAAGAGAAAGTCTGGTTAGACTTCTCTGCTTTGCCCTTGTCGGTGTTCGCGGCACTGACAGGGGCCTTTTCTTTGTTTTGGCAGTCGCAGGCCTCGCCGAAATCCAGATGCGCCCCGCACTGGGGGCATTCTCTGTAATGCTTCATGCTCTTGCTCCTTTCGTGTGTGGCAGACATATACTGTGAAAACCTATTCAAAAATAGCGAAGCCATTCAACGCGGGAATAGGTTTTAATGAAACGAATAGGTTTTTTGCTTATATGTCTGCCACTCGGGGTTAACTTTTCCTATTGCGAAAAACGATGTATATTTGTTAAACTTCTTAACCCTTCTGGGGGTAACTTCTTTAACTTTGGGTAACTTCATTAAACCAAGTTAAGAAATAACATCATTTTTTTGTAATAGAGAAGTTAACCCTCTGTCATCTTGGTTTGGTAGCCCTGGGGGTGCTGGTATTGCTCCACCCGGACACCGCGCACGTTCCCTTTTCCTTTGGCACTATGGGTTACAATCAGCCCATCCCGTGTCTGTAATTCGCGGGCTAGGCCACCGTCAAGACGCTGCCGCAAGTCGTTGATGTCGGTATACGGCGAAAATCCCAAAATCTTAGCGCCCGCACTTTTAAGGTCTGCGTAGCTCCAGAAGCCGCCGCCGGGCCTGTCCGTGACAAGCTGGTTGAACACCTGAACAAGCGGCTCGTTCTCGTAGGGTATGCCCTTCTCCTTCCGCTTGACTACGGCGGTCAGATCGTCCGCCGTCATGGGGCTGAACCCAATCCACTGAACCCCGCCCCGGTCGCCGATGGTGTAGACAATGCTCTGCCCCTTTGGGGCGTTGGAACATTTCACATGAACGGCGATACGCTCATACTCGTTATCCGGGTTTTCGATGATTTGAAGGACGCTCCGCATGGCGGCGGGAATGTCCACGCTCCCCAGGGCGCGGTTGACGGGGGACTTGTCGCCGGTGTTCTTTGCCGTGTGGGCGATGATAATACAGGCGCAGTCGTTACGGTCGCACATCTCAAACAACTTGGCCAGCTCTGGGCGGGTTTCGTTGGCCCGGAACATATCCACCTTTGCGCCCATGAACGCTTGGAGCGGGTCGAAGATTACAAGCCGGGCCTGTACCTGCTTCACGGCTTGCTCCACATCCGGGCTGTTGAAGGACAGCCCTGCCGCATTAGTCAGGAAGTGGCATTTGTCCAAGTCGCCGCCACTGGCCTCAATACGGCCCCGCAGGACGGGCAGATCATCTTCCACGGACAGCAGCAGCACATTACCGGGCGTCTCCACAGGGATATCCAGCAGCGCCCGCCCGGTGGAGACGTGGGCAGCGATGGCGCAGACGAAAGCTGTCTTGCCCGTGCCGTTGTCCGCCTGTATCAGCGTTCCCTTGCCCCGCTGGATATAGGGGGCTATCGTCCATCGGGGCGGCTCATAGGGCACCTGAGACGCCTTGACGATGGATGGGCACGGCCTCTCGGCCTGTTCCTTTGACTTGCCCCGGTCATAGCGTCCTGTGCTGTTGCAGATAGTCCTTACCTCGCTTTCGGGGAGTGGCGGAGTGCAGCGCCCCTTGTTCGCTTCCATGACGGCAGCGGTAATTTCATCTACGGTCAGGCCCTTGCTCCGCAGGGACGCCGCCAGCTTGAACAGCTCTTGATTGCGCTGCCCCTCTGTGACCTTCTCCGGGGCCTCTTTGCGCGGCGCGGGGGCCGGTTTTGAGCCGTTCAGCATCAGGGCGTGCAACCAGTCCGGGAGCGGGGCCAGGGGTACAGAGGTGGGCGTGTGTCCCACTTCCCAAACATATTCACGGCCGTTTTCGTGAACGCTGGGCGGAGCCACCACATAGCCCCCGGCGCCCCGGTAGTCCAGGCCGGGGGCAAACCCCGCCGCCACGGTCAAGGCCGGGTCGTCACAGCTGAAATAGTAGTGGACGCCGCCCCCACCGGTCAGGCATATCCAGGTATCAGGAAGGGGGCCGTGCTGCCGCTCCAGCTCCGCAAGGGTTTCGTCCCCATACTTCCCGGCGTCGTGGTCGATATCCACATCCAGCACCACCAGCCCGCCGCCCGTGGCAAGCCCCACGTTATAGAGTTGGGAAGCGCCCCACCACTCCATAATCCGGCCGGGGTCGCTGGTGGCGTCCTTGCAGCCGTGGGGCGTTGCCGGGGTCTTTTTGCCGGGTTGGAGCGGGAACACGTTCAGCCGCATATTTTTGCCGTAATATAACGCGTGCCTCAGCAGCTCTTCATTTGTCAAGGGCGTTCATCTCCACATTGTGCCGCCACAGTGCATCAAGGGGAATCGCGACCGACATTTTATCCGCTTTCCCGATGTCCAGTACGTCGTAGCCGTTGCGGGCGGCTAGACGCTCGATAAGCTCTTTGCTGGACTGCCCCACAAGCTGCGCCGCCTGGAGCTGGGTCTTGTCCAGCGTGATGTATACGGCTACCTTTTCGCCGCTCTCCCTGTCCCTGAGCGATGCGTGGAACCGGCGCAGATGCATGGTGATTTCCGATTTCATGGTCAATTCTCCTTTCGTGTCGCCTGGGCGTTGACCCAGTCCATCAGTAAGCCATAGGGGATGCGAATGCAGTTTCCAATTCTGAGCGCCGGGAAACCGGAGATATTGGCCCAGTCATACATGGTCTTTGTAGACACTTGGAGTAATTCCGCGGCATCTTTTACGGTTAAAATCTTGTCATTCATGGTTAGTCCTCCTTTGATATGATGTCTGCCACATCCACGCCAAGAGCGCGGGCGATGCGGCCCAGTGTTGCCGGTCTGACACTTCGGCCTGTAATGGCGTTGTTCACTGTGGGACGAGGCATTTCTGCCGCCGCTGTCAGTGATTCCGGCGTCATGCAGGCGCGGGCAAGGGCCAGTTCCAGTTTGTTTCGGTCTGCTTTCATGGTTTCACCTCCTTCAAACAGAATCAAACGATTCTGTAATCGAGTATATCAGACTCATTAGAGTCTGTCAAGAGTAAAAAAGAATCATTTGACGCTTTTCTTTTTTTGCGAGATGTGGTATACTCCCTTTGAGGTGATGGCGTGACGATAGGAAAACGAATAAAACAGGTCAGGAATGAAAAGGGGCTTACTCAAAAACAGCTTGGGGAATTATCAAAAACCAGCGAAGGGACAGTCCGCCAATACGAAATAGGCAAGCGTCAGCCCCGGCTTGAACAGCTCCGGCGCATAGCCGCCGCCCTGGGTGTAGATTGGACAGACCTTGTTGACAGTGACACCGCCGCCAAAATGACAATAGACCATATGACAGGCAAATTAAAAGCCCTGTCCACACCTGTTGAGCGTGTCACCTGTGATATGTCCCAAATGACACAGGAAGGGCAAGAGAAGGTTGCGGACTATGCAGCGGATATACTGCCCCGCTACCGTGCAGAACCCGCCCCGGATGCAGGCGAGGGAAACGAACCCCCACGCACTCCAGAGGAAGAATAAGGGGCGGACAGCTTGTCCCTGCCCCTGGCAGCTGCCGACAATTTGTCGGTGGCTACCCCTCAAGCCGTGGGTACCTGAGCTGCCGGGACAAGCCGTCCCACAAGCCCATAGAAAAACCCCAGGCCAGCGGCCCGGGGCGTAAGCTGCAATATTCACGCTGTTCATTCCTTGACAAATGAAATACAGGCGGTTATACTGAAAACAGAAAGGGCGCTGCCGGCAGACGGTCAGCCCCCAGAACTTAATTACTCAAAAGGAGTAACCGCACTCTTTGGCTGGAGGGGCGGTTACTTCTTTTTACTGGCCGCAATAAAGAGGCCGACAATGCCGATGATAACGAGTGTGTACTGAAACAGTTCACTGTATGTCACCATTGGGCAGCCCCCCTTTCCGGAAATCAGGGGGCAAGAAGCTGCCCCCTGTCAAGGGAGCCAACCGCCTACCGTTACTGGCAGCGCTGAAAGATGATTCTTTCCTGCCGACAGAATATCATACCGCACGCCAAAAAGCAATAAAAACCCGCCCCCGGCGCTACCAACACCGAGAGCGGCAAAGACGCACAAAAATACCAGGTCGCTAAACAAGGCACCCTTATGCCCTTTCATTGTACCATAAAGGGCCGGGGCCGTCAATGAAAGGAGAACATCATGGCAAAAAAGGGAGCAAAGGGCGCGGGGACTATCCGCAAAAAGACTGTCACAAGGGGCGGGAAAGAGTACAGCTATTTCGAGGCCAGAGTCACCACCGGCCGCGACCCCGGCACCGGCAGGCAGATTCAGCGCAGCTTTACCGGCAAGACGCAGAAGGAAGTTCGGGAAAAGATGCAGGCGGCAGCCGTGGCCATCAACCAGGGCACCTACACCGCGCCGCAGCGGCTCACCGTGGGCCGGTGGCTGGAGATATGGGCGGCGGAGTATTTGGGTAGCGTCAAGCCCAAGACAGCAGCGCTTTACAGGGCCACTGTATCCAATCACCTGAAGCCGACGCTCGGCGCTGTAAGGCTGGATGCCCTGAATGCCCATACCATCCAGCACTTTTACAATGCGCTGAGCACCGAGCGGGGCCTTTCCCCTAAGACAGTCAAAAATATCCACGGTATACTCCACAAGGCGCTCCAGCAGGCTGTAAAGGTGGGTTATCTGCGGTTTAACCCCGCCGAAGCCTGCGAGCTGCCCCGAATAGAGAAAAAGGAAATTACACCGCTGGACAGCGAGGCTATCTACGCTTTTATGGAGATTATCCGGGGGCACCGGTTCGAGGCACTCTATCTTACGATGCTGTTCACCGGCCTGCGGCGCGGAGAGGCCTGCGGCCTGACCTGGGATTGCGTGAACCTGGACAAGGGGACCATCCACATTGACAAACAGCTCCAGAATATCCCCGGCAAGCCCGGAGAGTTCCATTTAGTCCCCACAAAGAACAGCAAAGGCCGGACCATCACCGCCGCTGCGTCTATTGTAAAGCTGCTAAAAAAGCAATATGTGCAGCAGTTAGAGGCACGGCTCAAGGCGGGCCCCCTCTGGCAGGATAACGGCTTTGTGTTCTGTAATGAGCTGGGAGAGCATTTATCGCCCAGCACAGTATATCATCAGTATAAGATCCTTGTTGCCTCAATCGGCCGGCCTGACGCCCGTCTGCATGATTTAAGGCATAGTTATGCCGTTGCCGCCCTGCAAGCCGGGGATGATATCAAGACGGTACAGGGGAACCTCGGGCACCATACCGCAGCCTTTACACTGGACGTGTACGGTCATATTACAGAGCAAATGAAGCAGGCCAGTGCGAGCCGTATGGAAGCGTACATAAAAAGCATTTCCAGTCTGCAAAGGGAAAACATAAGGGAAAAAGCCTGAAAAGAGGCAGCAAAAAAGCCTGTAACCATTGCAGTTACAGGCTTTTCACATGGTCCGAGTGACAGGATTCGAACCTGCGGCATCCTGCTCCCAAAGCAGGCGCGCTACCAACTGCGCTACACCCGGTTATTCCGTTATTTGCCCGGCAGGGCGTATTTTCCCAAGCTTCGGCCGGCGCCGCTCAATCACCCTGCCCTTTCTGCTGTCTCTCTTTGACAGTTCTTTATTATACAACAAATCAAATCTCTTGACAATCCCCCTGTGATACGATACGATTAATAAATACCATATGCAGTATAGAATACCATCATGTGCTTTGCCTGATTGAATATTTTGGAGGGATATTTATGAAAAATGCCGACAAAACCATGGACAAGCTGGTCGCTTTGTGCAAAGGACGAGGCTTTGTGTATGCGGGCAGCGAAATCTATGGCGGGCTTTCCAATACATGGGACTATGGCCCCCTGGGCGTCGAGCTGAAGAACAACGTCAAAAAAGCCTGGTGGAAGCGTTTTGTCCAGCAGTCCCCTTACAATGTCGGCCTGGACTGCGCCATTTTGATGAACCCGCAGGTATGGGTCGCCTCGGGCCATGTCGGCGGTTTTTCCGATCCCTTAATGGACTGTAAATCGTGCCGCACCCGCCATCGCGCCGATAATTTGATTGAAGATTTTTGCGGGCACGAACCCGACAGCCTTGATTTTGGCGACATGGAACGCTATATCAAAGAAAACGGCATCAAATGCCCCAACTGCGGCAGCACCGATTTCACCCCCATCCGCAGCTTTAACCTGATGTTTAAAACCTTCCTCGGCATCACCGAAGATTCCAAGTCCGAGCTTTATCTGCGCCCTGAAACAGCGCAGGGTATTTTTGTCAATTTCAAAAATGTCCAGCGCACAAGCCGCAAAAAGATTCCCTTCGGCATTGCGCAAATCGGCAAAGCTTTCCGCAATGAAATCACCCCGGGCAACTTTATTTTCCGCACCCGCGAGTTTGAACAGATGGAGCTGGAATTTTTCTGCCGGCCCGGCACCGAGCTTGACTGGTTTGACTACTGGAAGCGTTCCTGCATGGAGTTTCTGCACGACATCGGCCTGTCTGAAGAAAACCTGCGTTATCGAGACCACGAAAAAGAAAAGCTTTCGCACTATTCCAACGCCACGACGGATATTGAATATCTCTTCCCCTTTGGCTGGGGCGAGCTGTGGGGCGTCGCCTCGCGCACGGATTTTGACTTGAACGCTCACCAGAGCACTTCGGGCGAAAGCATGGAGTATTTTGATGCCGAAACCGGCGAACACTATCTGCCATACTGCATTGAACCGTCGGTCGGCGTGGATCGCATGGTTCTCGCGGCCTTGAGCGACGCGTATGATGAAGAGGTAGTCGACGCCGAGAAAAACGATACGCGCGTGGTCCTGCGCTTCTCCCCCGCCCTGGCCCCCGTCAAATGCGCCGTTCTGCCTCTGTCCAAAAAGCTGAGCGAGCCGGCCCGCAAGGTCCTCGAACAGCTCAACAGCCACTTTGCCTGCGATTTTGACGATGCCGGCTCCATCGGCAAACGTTACCGCCGCCAGGACGAAATCGGCACGCCTCTGTGCGTCACCTATGATTTTGACAGCGAAAACGACGGCTGCGTCACGGTGCGCGACCGCGATACCATGCAGCAGATCCGCCTGCCTATCGCCGAACTGCGGAACTATATCGAAGAAAAAATCGCATTCTAATCGGCTCCACAACAACCGCCCCCCTTCCTGCCGTTTCATTCCTCCACATGGCATTTTCGTGGGATGATTCTGCTGTTTCTTTTGTTGATATAGGGCGCTCGTTTCCGATTTGTAACCATTTTCTCTGTCGTCTCGATCCCGCAAACCCTTGCAATGACTGGCTTTTTGAGCGCGTCAAAAATCGGAGCCGATTTTTGTATATCTTTTGTAACTTTTTTGTTTGACTTTTGTTACTTTTGTGATAGAATAGAAAAGGAGATAAGCTGATGAATGCCTCGACGCAAAACAACAATTTTCCGCTCACTTACAAAGGTCGCCCCCTTATGCGGAAAGACTCTATTCTTTATTACGGGAGCATGGCTGACAAATACATCATTATGATGCAGGTCAACTCATCCGAAGCATTGAAGGATGTTAAGCTCTCTGGGCGGGTTTCGGTGCAGCTTCAGCTGACCGACCCCGAGATCAGCTCTCGGGATCGGGTTGTAAAGTCAACTGAAAAGGACGGATTGTATAACGCGCTGGATATTGCATCTATCTGGCTGGAAAGGGCGCTGAGCGGCAAATAGGCGTCTCCTCCGTCCCCCGTGATTTCTGGAGGTTATTTATGAAATTTACCAAGGTTCTGCTGGCCGGCGCTCTGACGGCCGCTGCGATGACAGTTTCTGCTTTTGCCTTTGACGTGCAGGGCGGTACGATTGAAACTTCTTCCGCTGTGAATTTCCGCTCGGGCGCTTCCACATCGGATTCCGTTCTGGACAAGCTTCACGACGGTACCCGCGTCTGTGTTCTTGACGAGACCGGGAACGGCTGGTACAAGGCCGCCTATAACGGCGCCGTCGGCTATGTCAGCAGCGAATACGTCACCCTCTCCCCTGTTATGAACATTGAGCCAGGCGGAGCCAAAGTAACCACCGAAGTCCTTAACATGCGCGAAAAGCCCTCTACCTCGGCAGGTATTGTCACCCGTTTGACCAGCGGCAATGTCGCCAAGATTATTGGCATCAATAGCGGCTGGCTGAAAGTGACCTATGGTTCTTACACCGGCTATATCCACCCTGATTATATCGAAGTCGTCTCTTATTCCGCCGCCCCCAACCGCAACGCGTCCTCTTCGTCCGCTCCTGCGGTTTCGGGCCAGGCGTCCGGTACCCGGCAGGAAGTTGTCGATTACGCCAAAACCTTTCTCGGTGTCAAGTATGTATACGGCGGCTCCAGCCCCAAGGGCTTTGACTGCTCCGGCTTCACTAAATACGTTTTCGCACACTTTAATGTCAGCCTTCAGCGTTCCTCGTCAGCTCAGTATTCCACGAGCGTTACCAAAATCAGCAAGTCTGAGCTTCAAGCTGGCGATCTCGTATTCTTCAGCCGTTCTGCCGGTTCGAATAAGGTTGGTCATGTCGGCATTTACATTGGCAACGGCAATTTTATTCATGCTTCTTCCCCGGGCGACGTCGTCAAAATCGACACCATGGAGAGTGGATATTATAAAACCCACTATGTCGGCAGCGGCAGAGTTCTGTAAAATTGAAGAATAGTAAGACGGTGCGCTATAGCGCACCGTCTTTTCTTTGCTCCGATTTAATACGAATGGCAAATATGGCGGAGCCTTCAAACCCTCAAAGCCAGTCAGCCACCGACTGGCATACCGATTCTAAAGCTTTTTCTTCCACTGCCACCCTATGAAAAAGCTCCCCGCAGGGAGCTTTTTCTACATCCGATTTTTGATTTTATCGAGCACGCCCTTTTCCAGCCGTGAAACCTGCGCCTGTGAAATACCGATTTCGCGCGCGACCTCCATCTGCGTTTTCCCGTCATAAAACCGCAGGGCCAAAATGCGTTTTTCGCGGTCGGAAAGCTCACTCATCGCCTGTTTCATGGAAATCTGATCCAGCCAGCTGTCGTCGGTATTATTGACGTCGCGCACCTGATCCATTACGCAGACAGCGTCGCCGCCGTCCTGAAAAACCGGCTCGTACAATGATACCGGTTCAGCGATCGCGTCGAGCGCAAAGACAACCTCTTCGCGACGCACCTGCATTTCACGGGCGATCTCCTCGATAGTCGGCTCGCGCTGATTCTGCCCCATCAGCTTTTCGCGGACAGTCAGCGCGCGATACGCGTTATCACGCATGGAACGGCTGACGCGCACCGAGCTGTTGTCGCGCAGATACCGCCGGATTTCGCCAATGATCATGGGCACGGCATAGGTGCTGAAGCGCACCTTTTGTGTAATGTCAAAATTGTCAATGGCTTTGATAAGCCCGACACAGCCGACCTGAAACAGGTCGTCCATCGGCTCCCCGCGATTGGTAAACCGCTGTATCACCGATAAAACCAGCCGTAAATTGCCCGAAATCAGCTCTTCCCGCGCCCCTTTGTCCCCCTGTTTACTCTGTGCAAGCAAACGCATAATCTGCTCGTTTTTCAACACGGTCAGCTTGGCGGTATTGACGCCGCAAATCTCAACTTTCGACTGCATGAAGAACCCTCCCGAGGTGTGATGAGATCATTATTTCCTCGGGTTTTGTTCTTCATACGGGCAACTTTTTTTGTTTATCGCCACCGTTCGCAGGACATGCTTTTCTTTTGTCAGAATTGGACTTTTTCCTCTGTTAGGCCCGTTCTGTTCTGGAATATCATTCCAGCGTCGCGATTGTCACGCCGTCTTCCCCCTCGCCATAGACGCCGAGACGATAGCTTTTGACCTGCGGCATTCCCTTGAGCGCCGACTGCACAGCGCGGCGCAGAACGCCGGTTCCCTTGCCGTGAATGATGGTGACAGCCGCCAGATGCATCCGCACGGCGCCGTCAATAAAGCGCTCCAGTTCCATAATGGCTTCTTCTGCCGTCTGTCCGCGCAAATCCAGGCTGGCTCCCTGCCCTTCCGGCCGCGGGACGCGCGCGCCCGCCGTGCTTTTAGGGGGCTGCGGCTTTTGCGGCCGGCTTTCTTCGATAAACTGAATTTCATCCGGCTTGACGGTGATTTTCATGATGCCCGCCTGCACCCGGACGCTGCCGCCGGGCACCGGCGTTTCCAAAACCGTGGCGCGGGTTTTGGTCGACAGCAATTCGACCGTGTCGCCCGCGCGCAGCGGGCGCGGGGGCGGAAGCGCCTTTTTCTTGGCTTTTTCCAGTGTGGTCCGGCGCTCGGCCTCGGAAATTTCGCCGCGGAAGGCGGCGCGCGCTGCCGCCAGATTGGGGTCTTTGCCCTCTTCTGCCTGCTGGCGCAGTTTTCGCGCCTCGGTCAGCACATACTCTGACGTGGCGCGGGCATTGTTTAAAATCTCCTGCGCCTTGAGTTTGGCGTCCATAATGAGCTTTTCGCGCTCGCCTTCCAGCGTTTCCAGCCGCTCGCGAGCTGTACGCTCGGCCTCGGCCGCTTTTTCACGGTCACGCTCTGCGGCGGCCAGTCGGTTTTCCAGCGCCTGCCGCTTTTCCTCCAACTGCGAGACGACCTCTTCAAATCGGCGGCTCTCAGCGTTAATGCGGCTGCCGGCGTTTTCAATGACGGCGGCGTCGATGCCCAGGCGCGACGCAATGGCAAAGGCATTGGACTTGCCGGGAATACCAAACACCAGCCGGTACGTCGGCCGAAGGGTCTGCACGTCAAATTCACAGGATGCGTTTTCCACGCCCTCGGTTTCCAGCGCATACACCTTCAGCTCGGCATAGTGCGTCGTGGCAATGACCGCGCTGCCGCGGCGGCGCAGCTCTTCGATAATGGCCATGGCCAGCGCCGCCCCTTCAATCGGGTCGGTGCCCGCCCCCAGTTCATCGAGCAGGACCAGCGACCCGGCGTCCGCGTGCTGCAAAATTTCGACGATATTGGTCATGTGCGAAGAGAAGGTCGACAGCGACTGCTCGATGCTCTGCTCGTCGCCAATATCGGCCAGCACCGCCGTGCGGATACAGATGACGCTGCCCTCCCCCGCGGGAATTTGCAGGCCGCACTGCGCCAGCACAGTCAGCAGACCGGCTGTTTTGATACTGACCGTTTTGCCGCCTGTATTGGGGCCGGTGATGATGACAGTGTCGCACCGGCCGCCGATTTCAAAATCAATAGGCACCGCTTTTTCATGCGGCAGCAGCGGATGCCGCGCCCGGCGCAGCACCGTTTTCCCATCGGAAACCAGGCGGGGACGCAGCGCCTTCATTTTGTAGGCCAGCTTGCCGCGCGCAAAAATAAAATCAAGAGCGCACAGCGTTTCGTAATCACGCTGCAACGCGCCGGCACACGCGGCAACCTCGGCCGACAGCTCGGCCAGGATGCGTTCGATTTCATGCTGCTCCTTGCCGGCCAGCACCCGAATGGTGTTGTTGAGATCGACGACCGCCGTCGGCTCGATAAAAAGGGTCGCGCCGCTCGACGAAACGTCATGCACCAGCCCGCCAAAGGCCGAGCGGTACTCCGCCTTGACGGGCACAACGTACCGCCCCGAACGGATGGTGACCAGATTGTCCTGGAGCATTTTCTGGTAAGTCTGCGAAGAGGTAATGCGGTTTAACACTTCGCGCACGCGCGACGCGGAGACGCGCATCTGCCGCCGAATGTCGTTCAGCTCCGAGCTGGCCGAATCGGCGATTTCCTCTTCCGAAATGATGGCCGATGTAATTTTGTCTTCAAGATATTTGTTGCCCGACAGCGAGGCAAACAACTCGTCGAGCGAGGTCCGGCCGTCGCGGTGGTGCTCCAGATAGCCGCGGGTCGTACGGGCCGCCTGCAAAAGCCGCGCTACAGCCAAAAGCTCGACCGGGTTCAGGACGCCCCCCATATCGGCGCGCGACAGCGCGCCCGACAAATCCTTGACGCCGCCAAAGGACGGACTGCCATACAGCCCCATCAGCGTGACGGCGTCGGCGCACTGCTGCTGCAGCAGCTCGCAGCGGCTGAGTGATGTCTCCGGTTTGAGCGCCAGCGCCTGCTCGCGTGCCAAATCGGTCTGGGTCTCGGCCGCCAGAAGCTCCAGCACCTTATAAAACTCCAAGGTGTGTAACGATTTTTCCTGTAATGTCATGGCAATTCTCCTAAATTGCGATAAAAATCCAATGTTGAAAAGCCGCGCTCCAGGCGCGACAACAGATATTTTTCTGTAAAGCCGCACAGCAGGGCGCGGCTTTCCCCTTCTGCTGCAAAGGACAAAATGCCTTTTAAATCGCAGCGCAATATGTATTGCGCGCACGTAAGCGCGCGTCCGTCGAGCGCGCGCGACAGGGTTTCTGCATCAGGTTCATAGCCGCACAGCGCGGCATAACGCAGCTCAAAGGCTGCTTTGACCTTCCAGCAGCTCCCTATTTTATTGGACAGCGCATACAGACAGTTGAGTGCCAGACGCATGACGCCGGGCTGAAGCGGGGCGCCCTCGGCCTCGGTTCCCAATACGTCGGCCAGATAGGCGGCCAGCGCCGCGCCGTCCAAATCGCGGCGCAAACCGGCGAACTGCTCGCGCGTTTCGGCTTCATCCAAGCGGTAACGCCCGCCGTATTCAAATAGCGTCATCTCCGAATAAGCGAACAGCTGCACAGCCGACAACAGGCGACTCCCACGCCTCCGCGCGCCGCGGGCGCTAACCGTCAGCTTGCCCAGGCGATCGGTCAGCACGGTCAGGATTTTGTCGCTCTCCTTATAGTCAACCGAGCGTATCACCAGGCCGTTGACAACAGCGTGCATGGGCAACGCCTCCCTTTATTGCCATCATTCCTCCGGTTCCCGCCGGGCGCGCTGCCGCGCTTTGTAATAGCTGTACGCCTGCGGCAGCCCGGTTTTTTTAAAAAGCTCCCAGTCCATGTCCCGCATCTCTTTCACCTCGGTTTTAGTGTTGGCCGCCGCGCCGGGTGATAGCCGAAAGAAATAAAGACAAAGCTGGAAAAACTTTTATCTGTCCTCGTCAAGCCCCATGTTGCGAATTTGATTTGGGTTATTGCGCCAATCTTCTTTGACTTTAACCCACAACTCTAAAAAAACTTTGGCATCCAGCATGTGCTCAATCTCTGCACGGGCAGCCGCCCCGGCCTTTTTGAGCATGGCGCCGTTTTTGCCGATGATAATTCCCTTATGACTGCGGCGCTCGCAATAAATGACGGCGCCTATCTCCATCAGTCCATCTTCTCGCTCTTCATATTTTTCAATTTCAACGGCAATGCCATGCGGCACCTCTTTGTCAAGCAGCATGAGCAGCTTTTCGCGGATGATTTCGGCGACCAGCTGCCGCTCCGGCTGATCCGACACCATGCCGTCCGGGAACAGCTGGGGCGACGGCTGGCATTGCTTTTTCATTTCCTCCAGCAAAATGTCAAGCCCTTCGCCCGCAGAAGCGGCAATGGGCACAACCGCGATAAACGGGCAGGCCTGCTGATAGGCGGCGATGACCTCGAGCAGCATTTCTTTTTTCACGGTATCAATTTTGTTGATGACCAAAATGGCGGGCAGACGGTATTCCTGTATTTTGTCAATGAGCATCTGCTCCGGAATTCCGATGCGCGCCACCGGTTCAACGACGAGCACGACGGTGTCGACGTCAGCCACCGTGTCGTTGACAATGCGCACCATGGTTTCTCCCAAACGGGTTTTGGGTTTATGCAAACCCGGCGTATCCAAAAAAATCAACTGGCAGTCACCCGAATTGAGCACGCCGGTAATGCGGGTGCGGGTCGTCTGCGGCTTGTTGGACACAATGGCCACCTTTACGCCGCACAGCGCGTTGGTTAGGGTGCTTTTCCCCACATTCGGGCGCCCCACAATGGAAAAAATTCCGGCCTTTTCTATTTTGCTCATTCCTTACTCCTCACGTTTCAATCCTATGACGGCAAGCGCCGCTTCCTCACGCTCGCGCATGGCGGCCTTTTCCGGCCCTTCATCCATATGATCATAGCCCAGCAGGTGTAAAAGGGAGTGTACTGTCAGATACGCGCACTCCCGCTCGGGCGAATGGCCGAATTCTGCGGCCTGGGCGCGGGCGCGCTCCAAAGAAATGAGCACATCGCCCAGAAAGAGCCGGCCGGTCTCCGGGTCGCGATCCACGTTCGCCCTGCCTTGATACTCGCCCTGTACAAAGTCCAGCATGGGGAAGGACAAAACGTCGGTCGCCCTGTCCATCTGCCGCGTCTGCCGGTTGACCTCACGAATCCTCTCGTCGTCGGTCAGCGTCACGTCGACAGCTGCCTCAAAGGGATAGTCAAACAGGCCGAAGGCGGCGCGCGCCGCGGCAGCTATCAGACTTTCCGCCTGGGGGTTGTCCCCGGTAAGCTCGCTGTAAATGGCAACATCCAGCATTTTTCTCCCTCCAGAAAAACAAATCGCCCGGCCCGCGCGCCACTTTTGCGGCGGGCTGCCTCTGTTTTCAGCTATTATACCATACTCCTATGCAAAAAACAAAGCCGCAGGCTTCCTGTTTTCCTGCAAAATTCCCTTTGAAAAGCGGGCGATGAAGCCATCGCCCGCCTGCCGCTATCGTTTTTTATAGGGTTTTCCGCCCTTTGCCTTTTCCGCCGCCTGCTCTTCATAACGCTCGAAGGCCTTGACGATCTGCCCCACCAACTTATGGCGGACGACATCGCGGCCCGTCAGCTCGGTGACCGCGATGCCCTCGATACCCTGAAGCAGCTCGGCGCACTTTTTCAGCCCCGATTCACTGCCGGCCGGCAGGTCAATCTGCGTGACGTCGCCGGTCAGGATCATACGCGAACCCTCGCCCAGGCGGGTCAGGATCATTTTCAACGACGTCATGACCAGGTTCTGGCATTCGTCGACGATGACGCCGGCGTTTTTCAGCGTCCGACCGCGCATATAGGCGAGCGGCGCTACCTCAATCGTCCGGTTTTCAATATACTTCTGCACCGTGTCATGCCCCAGTATTTCGTCGAGCGCGTCGTACAGGGGCCGCAGATAAGGATCGACCTTGTTCTGCAAATCGCCGGGCAGGAACCCCAGCTTCTCCCCCGCCTCAACAGCCGGGCGGCACATAATGATTTTATCAATTTCCTTTCGTTTAAACGCCGCGACAACAGCGGCGACAGCCAGATAGGTCTTACCCGTGCCGGCCGGACCGATGCAGATGGATACCGTATTGCTTTTAACGGCCTCGATATACTGCCGCTGACCGATGGTACGGCATTTGATGGGCGCGCCGCGGTGCGTAATGACGACGGTATCCTTCATGGCAGCGATGGCCGCCTCGCTGTCGCCGGTACGCACCAGATCGATGACGCGCAGCACGGTGAACTCGTCGATGTATTCGCCTGCATGACGCATCAGGCCCAGGGTTTTCAGCGTTTCGGCTGCCAGGCTGACGTTTTCCTGCGCTTCACCCTTGATTTCCACCGTGCCGTCCCGCGTCAAAATGGCGACTTGCAGCTGCCCCTCAAGCGCTTTTAAATTGACGTCGCCCACGCCGAAAACATCCTGCAAAATGGCGATATCCAGTTCTATGGTCTTGGTATGCAAAAGGCTTTCCTCACTTCCATGCCGCCCTGTCTACGGCTGGCCGCCGGCCGCGCCCAGCGGCGTCTGAACGCCGCATCGCTCCAGGCATTCCGCCTGCAAGGTGGCCAGCCAGTATCCGTCTTTTTTTTCAAACCGATATTCCTGCTCGCTGACCGCGGCGTCGGCCGCCAGGCGTTTAAGCATGTCGCACAGGCGCTCGTGCAGCGTTTCGGCACACTTTTTTTCGCTCAGCTCCAGCGGCTGCCGCTCAAGCTCGGTATAGGTTTCCGTCACCAGAGCCAGGGGAAACATCAGGTTTTCCGACACCGACAGGGATTTTTTCTCTACCTGTTTATCATAACACGCAAACGGCTCACTTTCAACAAAATATAGATTGATCCTTTTTGAGCCGATTATCAGAGCGTGCCGTGTTTTTTTTGCTCCGGTTTCCAAAGCGCCTTCGATGCTTTCTGGCAGCGCAAGCCGAACGGTGCGCCATGTCCGCAGCGTCGCCTCGGCGTCGGCGTGCACCAGCCGGACATCCCCCTGCTGACTCACCATCGTTCCGGCCGCCAGCAAATCACCGGCTTCTACCGTTTTGCCCACTTCTGTTGCCGCGGCGCCGTTGCGGACGATCAGCTTTTCGACGACGCCCGTTTTGTCCGCGACAACGTCGCAGGGAACGTCTCTGCCGATTTCCTCGCGCTCGGCGCCGCGCTCACGCACAATGACCTGCGCATGACTGCCCCGCAGGTTGACGGCAAGGTATGACAGCCGGTCGGTCTGCTCCAACACCGTATTGCGCACCTCGCCCACATGGATTCCCGCCGTCCGCGCCCCTACGCGCAGGCCGTTCTGCGCCAGCAGCGTCATCAGTTCGGCCTGCGTCATGGTCTCGCAGCCCTCGATGCTGATGGTCCAGATAAATCCCGACAGCAGGTACAACAGCCCCGCACACAGCACCGCCCCTAAAAACAGGGCGTGCCGGCGCCGAAGCCGACGCCCGTAAAAGGGCGCGCCCCGCTTCCCTACAACACGGATACGGCACATGGCGCGGCGTGCATACGGGCGCAGGGCGAAAAAACCCCCGATGTGTACGCTGGCCTCGATACAGTCGCCGGCAATGCGCCGGACGCCCCAAAAGGCAATGCCGTTGGCGGCGCAGATGTTGAGGAAGCGTTCGATTCCCGCGCCGCGCACCTCGATACGCACACTGCCGCGCAGGAAATTGACACATTGCATCAGCATCAGCCCACCTGCCTTTGCAGCTCGATGGAAAAGATCAGCCCGGTCACTGCAATTTCATTTTGTGTCATCGATTGAAGCTGCAAGCCGGCCCCGGTGACGCGCAGCGTCATTCCGTGCGCCGCCACACGAACGCACTCTTCGCTGTATTCCAAAACCCCGTGGTGGCGTTCAATCAAAAGCTGTCCGTTGCCCGTCATTTCCAGGCGCGGCACATCCATGAGCGCATAGGCGGGCATATCCATTTCCAAAACGGTCTGCCTCACCTGCTCGTGCCAGGACAGCTTTTTTTCCTTGTCCCGTTTCTCTTTCACACTGGTCCCTCCGCATGTGCTCTGTTCATTCCGCATATATTTTCGCAGACCTCCAATCTGATGAAACGGAGCCCTGTTATGAACAGTATATTGCGCAAACGAATTGTTGAGACGCAGATTTATCTGGCCATCGGCATTTTTGCCGCCGGACTGATCATTTTTACGCGCGAAACCTCACAGGCCGCTGCCGACGGCGTATCGCTGTGCACGCAGGTTCTCATCCCCTCGCTCTTTCCTTTTTTTGTCGTGTCCTCGCTGTGCGTGCAGACCGGATTGGCCGCCTTTATCGGCCGCGCCTTTGAAAAGCCCATGCGCTTTTTATTCCGTGTGCCCGGCGTGTGCGCGCCCGCCTTTGTACTCGGTCTGGTCGGCGGCTATCCGGTCGGCGCCAAAACGGCCATCTCCCTGTACGAGCAAGAGCTGTGCAGCAAAAACGAAGCCGAGCGGCTGCTCGGCTTCTGCAACAATTCCGGCCCGGCCTTTATCCTGGGCGCGGTGGGCGCATCGCTTTTCGGCGGCGCTATGGCCGGGCTGCTCCTTTATGGCGCGCATGTGCTGGCTTCCGTCACTGTGGGCATCCTTTTCCGCTTCTGGGGTGTGCGGCGTGAACGCCGCTCTGCTTCGCGCACTGCGCCGCAGCGCTTTGATGCCGTCCGCATCCCGCTCGGCCGCGCTTTTACCGGTGCAGTGACCTCGTCTTTTGCCTCGATCCTCAACATCTGTGCCTTTGTCATCTTTTTTGCCGTCGCCATCCGGCTGCTGACGCTCATCCGCGTCATCCCCATGCTGGCCCGCGGCTTGGGCGTTCTGCTGGCCCCGCTGGGGCTTGACGCCGCTTTTGCCGAAAAGCTTCTGAGCGGGCTTTTAGAGGTAACCAGCGGCGTTAAGGGCCTGCTCGCTCTGTCGGCCAGCCTGAATGCCAAATTGACGGCAGCTGCCTTTATGCTGGGCTGGGCTGGCGTTTCCGTACATTGCCAGGTTCTCAATTTTATCGGGGAGAGCGGGCTGTCCCCCGTTCCCTATCTTGCCGGCAAAGCGCTGCACGGCTGCCTGGCGGCTGCTTTTACCTGGTTGGGTGCGCGGCTGCTCCCCTTTGACGCCGCTGTTTCCAAAGGGCTGGCTGCACAAATCGCGGCGCTTTCCTCTCTCGACCTTTCGCAGTCCTTCTGGGCGTCTCTCGGCGCCTCTTTTGCCTGCTGGCTGATTTTAGCGCTGCTTTCTTTGCTTTTCCATTGGATACACCGTTGTAAAAAATCCAAAAAGGAAGTATAATGATAAAATAAAGCCCAGACCACGGTAAGGAGGCGGCC
The DNA here is from genome assembly GCA_947427035.1 of uncultured Clostridium sp. Taxonomy (GTDB): domain Bacteria; phylum Bacillota; class Clostridia; order Oscillospirales; family Butyricicoccaceae; genus Ventrousia. The sequence goes on along the minus strand of CANEGK010000031.1, from coordinate 13,163 downwards.
CGACCCATGCTTTATGACGAACAGATCCGCAAGGTATGTGCCCTGTGCCAATATGCCCGCGATTTTCGCGGCGATGAAATGCTGTGCACGAAAAAGGGGCCGGTTTCCTTTGACTACCATTGCCGACAGTTCCGCTATGATCCCATGCGCCGCAAACCGGCATTGCCGGCGCTGCCGCGCGCGCTGCCGGCTCCCGAGGCATTCCAGCTTTAACATTTGTTTACGGCGAAAACGGCACAGCTTTCTGCTGTGCCGTTTTAATAGGCTTTTTACTTTTCATATACGTCCGGCCGGCGCGCTGACAGCAGCGGCAGCTGGGCGCGCACCCGCTCGTTTTCCGCCAAATCCAAATCGACGATAAGCAGCTCCGGCCCTGTCCCAGCCTGAGCCAGCACCTTCCCCCAGGGCGAGCAGACAATGGAATGGGCATAGGAAACATAGCAGCCGCTCTCATCGCGCGCAGGCGCGATCCCCACGGTGAACAGCTGGTTGTCCACCGCGCGCATACGGAAGGAAAGCTCCCAGTGCATCGGCCCCGTCGTCATGTTAAATGCCGCGGGCACAAAAACCGCTTCCGCCCCTTTGAGCGCCATACGGCGGAATATTTCGGGAAAACGGATGTCAAAACAAATGCACAGGCCCAAACGATGTCCGTCCGCCTCAAACAGCGTAATATCCTGCCCGGGCGTAAAAACCTCAGATTCAAAAAAGCGCTGGCCGCCCTGTACGTCAATGTCAAACAGATGCACCTTTCGGTGGCGGGCAATTTCACGCCCCTGTGCGTCAAATACAAAGCTGGTATTATACAGTCGGCCGCCGTCAAACTCCGGCATGGAGCCGGCCACCAGGGTCAGGCCGTTTTTTCTCGCCGTCTCGGACAGAGCGGTATAGGCCGCCCCGCCGCGCTCTTCGGCGTATTGCGGGAAATACCGGTTGGCATAAGGGCAGAAGAACATTTCAGGCAGCGCGGCGATATCTGCCCCCTGCTCTGCCGCGCGGGACACCAGATCGGCCGCCGTGCGGATATTCTGCGCCTTGTCCATGCTCACCGGCATCTGGATCAATGCTGCTTTCATTCTCTCGCTTCCTCTCGCCCATATTGACCTTCACGTTCTGCTTTCCTTCCCGGGATCTGTCATATCCCGCCCCACCCCGCCATATAAATTATCAGAAACAGGCCGGGGAGGGTTCCGTTTGAAAAGCGACGCTTACGCGCGATGTGTAGACATCGCCACTTATATCACTGAAACCGGCGCTACTGTGCGCCAGGCCGCCAAAAAATTCGGAGTCTCGAAAAGTACCGTACATAAAGATGTCACCGAGCGCCTTTATCATATCAACCGCCCGCTGTACGAGCAAACACAGCGCGTACTGGCGCAGAACAAAAGCGAGCGACATTTGCGCGGCGGAGCCGCTACTAAGGCTAAATACGAACATCAGCACTCCTGCTCTCTCTGATCAGGCAGTCAGATCCGCCATTTTACCCCCTGTCATCCGCAACAGATCGACAGGGGCCAGTTCGACCTGCGCGCCGATTTTTCCGGCGCTGACCGCCATGCCCGCCAGATGCTCGGCGCTTTTGTCTATATAAGTGGGAAAGCTCTTTTTCATCCCAATGGGCGAGCAGCCGCCGTGAATATAGCCTGTCTGCGGTAACAGCTCGCTCTGCCGAAGCATTTCCACCGATTTGACGGCCGCCGCTTTGGCGGCCTTTTTCAAATCCAGCTCCTTTTCTACCGGGATGACAAAGACCAGCAGGCCGCCGCCGTGCGCGCGCGTCACCAGCGTTTTGTATACCATCACGGCCGGCAGTCCCACTTTATCGGCCACGCTGACACCGTCGATTTTCCCGTCGCTCCCGTCATAAAAATGCGCCTGATACCCTATTTTCGCCCGATCAAGCACACGCATAACATTGGTTTTATCCATTGCCCCTCACCTCTTTGACAGGTGTATTATAATACAAAAAGCGGACGGCGCGCAACCGTCCGCTTTTGTATTCTGCTTTCGACGCTTATTTCTTATGGTGCAGAATGACCTTGCCCGGCGTCGCGCCGGTCAGCTCTTTGTCGTGATACACCACTTCACCGCCGACGATGACATATTCAATGCCGTCGGACAGCTTATTGGATTCGATAAAGTCCGCCGTGTCGCGCACTGTGTCATAGTCAAAAATAACCAAGTCGGCATCCATGCCGTCGGCAATTACGCCTTTGGTGTCGATCATCACCAGCTGAGCCGCCAGGCCGGTCATTTTGTGAATCATTTTCTCCAGCGGGAACAGATGGTTCTCTTTCACAAAATAGTTAATGGCGCGCGGCATGGTGCCGTAAGCACGCGGATGCGCACGCTCCTTTTCCGACTTGACAATGCCGTCAGTGCCGGGAACGACGCTGTCGCATTTAATGATGTTGAACACGTCTTCTTCGCCCATGGAGAAATAAATGGCCGAAGCGACGCCGTTGTTGCGGATCATCAGGTCAAAGAACAAATCGAAGTCATCCATATTGTGTTTGCGCGCCGCTTCGCCGATGGTCATGCCTTCGTATTCAGGCGTGGCCGCGCAGCGCGAAACAAAGACGCCGTCAAAACCGCCGCAGCTCAGATACTGATTTTCAAACGGCGTGGCGGGATCCATGATCTCTCTCTTGATCTGCTCGCGGATAGCGGGGTCTTTCAGCATTTCGACCATGCCGGGAATCCCTTTGGTAAAGTATTTGGGCGGGATGCAGACGTTAAGATGGGTCATCGACGCGGTGTACGGATACTGGTCAGCCGAAACACGGAGCCCTTCGGCCTGCGCCTTCTGGATCTTTTCGATAATCTGCTTGGACATGCCCCAATTCTGCTTGCCGCAGACCTTGAGGTGCGAAATATGCACGCGGCAGCCGCTGCGGCGGCCGATTTCCAGCGCCTCGTCAATGGACTGGAGCACGCTGCCGCTTTCGTTGCGCATATGGGTGGTGTAAATGCCGTCATACTCGGCGACGACTTTGCACAGCTCGACGAACTCGTCGACATCGGCATACACGCTGGGGATGTAAATGAGGCCGCTCGACAGACCGATGGCGCCGTGCTCCATGGCCTCGCGCAGCAGGCTCTTCATTTTGTCCATCTCCTGCGCCGTCGGCTTGCGGTTTTCGAAGCCCATAGCGGCGATACGCAGGGAAACGTGCCCCATGTTGAACTTGATGTTTTCCGGCAGTTTAAGCGTCTGAACATATTTAAGATAGTTTTCAAAGCTGGTAAAGGTGACCATTTCCTCGGGGAAGGTGTCGGTGAAAATAGCCATGCCGTCCTGCATCAGCTTCATGTTGTCGGGGTTGACCGGGAACATGGAAAAGCCGCACTGCCCGGAAACATGCGTCGTAATGCCCTGCGAAATTTTGGACACCGAATTGAACTTTTTGCCCAACGGTACATCGCCGTGGGAATGCGGGTCGATGAAGCCTGGGCACAAATACATGCCTTTGGCATCGATAACGGTTTTGGCTTCGCAGCTGCAATCGGCCGGCAGTACCTTGATCTTTCCGTTTTCGCTGGCGACAGTCGCAGCAAAGGCTTCTTTCCCCGTTCCGTCGATGACTTTGGCATTTTTGACAAGCAATTCGTACATAACGATCTTCCTCCTTTATTCCGTACAATGGACAGGGACCCCCCGCCTTTCGGCTGACCGCCAAAACACGGAGGGCCCATATTTTTTGATGGGTTCAGATTTTCAGCCTTCTGTTAGCCGAAAATGTTGCCGGCAATAATACCGATGTAGTTGCCGATGGAGTAGCCCCACAGGCCGACCAGGATGCCCGGGACGATCATGGCGTTCCAGCCCTTGTTGATAGAGAAGGCCGCCGCAGTCGTCGGACCGCCGATGGTGGCGCAGGACGCGTTGCACAGGTCTTCCCAGTTCCACTTGAAGAGCTTGCCGAAGCCGAACAGGAAGCCCAGGTTGCCAATGGTGATGAAGACGATGGAGCACAGGATGATGACGCCGACCTGGAGCAGCTGCATAAGGTCCGCAGCGCCGCCGATGGTGACGAAATACATCATAATCATAAAGGTGCCGATTTCTTCAGCGCCCTCCATCTTCTGGAAGAACTTCGGGAACAGGGTGACCAGAATGATGGTGATGGTGCAGATCAGCAGGTAAATGGAGCCAAACAGCTGGTCAAGAATGGTGGGCAAGCCCAGCGTCTTGACCCAGCCGGCAATCGAGTTGCCGATGCCGCAGATGGCAAAGGTGGTGGCGACGGACAGGCACAGGCTGAGCAGCGAAACGTTCTTGGGTTTCCAGTACTGCTCGGAAACCGAGCCGGCGCCTTCAACAACAGAAGCCTCGAAAGCGTCAACGTGCGGGTGCGGGAAGTTTTTGCGGACCCACTTGCTGTCGGTCGCGGCGCCCAGGCCGAGCATCAGGAAAGCGACCAGCAGGTTGGCTGCGACGGCGACGGCGCTGATATACGCCTGATCCAGTCCGAATGCATTGCCGCAGGCGACCAGGTTGACGGTGCCGCCGACGTGAGCGCCGACTTCCATCGCGACGATGCCGCCGATATCCGGAGTGCTGCGGAAGATAAGGCCCGCAGCCGCAGCGCCGACCATGGTGCCGAGTGCGGCGACGTGGAAGACGATGAACAGCTTGCCGGATTCCTTAATGATCTTTTTCAAGTCGCACTGGAAGAGCAGCAGCGGAATGGAAAGCGGGAGTATGTAGCTACCGACAGCGGAGTACACGGGGGAAGCGGACGGCATAACGCGGATGTTAACCAGGATCATGGTGCCAAAAATAGCCGTAATTGCGCTGCCCAATTTGGCGCCCCATTTGGTCTTTTGCTCGCTCCAAACAGAGAACGCGGCCAAGATAGCGACCATCATCCACATTAACCAGGTTTGATCGCCCTTGATTAAGGTTGCCATAGTATCCCTCCAAAGTTTTAGAAATTTACAACGCCCCTTACCGCGTTGCTTTGGTTCATTATACCACCTGTTCACAGATAATACATAATATCTGTTTTCGTTTCTCTTTGCCGAAATTATCTATATCTGACAATATAGTTAAAATCAAAGCACATTTTTTGGGCAAAATATATAATAAATTTGTGCTTTTAAATGTTTATCACTATATTTTTTAAAATTCTTATTGCCCTTCTCCCCCATTTTTTATTTTTCTTTTTCTTCCTAACCTCCATTTCCGTCCGCCGGCACTGCTACATAATCCGCTTTCCCGGCTCTTTTCTGCTTTTCCACACTGCTCACTTATTCAGAAAGGAGCTCTGTCTTTTCTTGACAAGAGGCGCTGCTTCTGTTATAATTCAGTTATCGCATTCTTCGATAACCATTTTCGGCAATCTCGTTTAACCTGCCCTGTTTCACGGAGGGACCTGCATGAAGTTAGAGCAAATCCACCAGGCTATTGAAGTATACAATACTGGTTCCATCAACCGCGCTGCGCAGAGTCTGTATCTGGCGCAGTCCAGCCTCAGCTCCTCCATTAAATCGCTGGAGCGTGAGCTGGGGCAGGATATTTTTGTACGCTCCCAGTCGGGCATTACGCTGACTTCCTTCGGTGTTGAGTTCATTGCACACGGCCGTGAAATTCTCAAGCACATGTCTGCCATTGAGCAGTATGTCGCCAAAGACCGTGAGCAGTCGTTCAGCTTTAATGTCGCCGTTTATTTTCTGTTCTTTGCCAGCCGGGCCTTTACCAGCCTGTGCAACCAGTACCGCGAGGATCAGATTTCGCTCAGCTATGTGGAAGATACGCGCAGCGCAATTGTCAAAGGGGTTGCCGCCGAAAAGTATGAAATCGGCCTTTTGACCATGCCCGATTTGAAAAAGCCCCAGTGGCTGGAAATGATGCGCGAGCTTGATTTGGAATACGTCTGCATCACAACCCAGTCGCCCTATGTCATGCTGGGCCCTGCCTGCGATCTGCACGATAAATACGACACCGAGGTCGATCTGGCGCAAATTCGCAACCATGCTTTTATCACATTTCCCGAAACGCATCCGCTGTTTTCCTCCATTGAAGAGGAAATTTTCCGGCGCGTCCGCCCCAGCAGCTTTATCACCGTGTCCGACCGGGGTACGCTGACCAACCTTCTGGCGCAGACAGCCGGCCTGTACCTGGGGGTCTATCACCCCCGTGCTTCGCGCGACAGCGACTATTTTGCCGGCATCAAACGCCTGCGAATTCGCGACGCCAATTTTGCCTTTGAAATCGGATACATCAAAAGAAGAAACTGTACCCTGTCTTTTCTCGCGCAGGAATATCTGCAAAGCATCCAGTCCTTGCTTCTTGACTGACAAATCATTGCAATACCGGCGTCTTTCAGAACAAAGCCGCGACCGACCGCTCTTTAGAGCGGCCTTTTTTATTTGATCAACATCTCTTCCAGCGTTTTGACATACTCTTCGGCCAGCTGCCCCAGCATGGCGCCGGCGCGCCGGATCCACCCGACGTGTACCTGGACGTCCGTCCCATCCAGCGGTATGAGCCGGACCGTGTTTTCACCGCGCTCTACATGGGCTTCCAACGGCAGGGTCGTCACGGTGAAAGCGTCGGTTTCCAGCACCAGCTCCTCCAGCGCGGCGCGGCTGTTGACGTAAAGCCGGTCCATGCTGCCCGACATGTCAAGCGCGTCCTCAAACATCGCACTGTCCGTGCCCTCGCTGTAAATCAGCCGCGGATAGCTGCGAAGGTCATCCAGCGTCAGGCTGTCCCGCCCGCTCAGGGGGTGCCCGCGGCGCACGCCGACTACCGGCGAGGCGCAGAAAAGCTCGGTATACTCGATGCCCTTGACTTTCAAAATATGACTGAACAGCGGCTTTTCCCCCGAAGTGACGCTCACGACGGCGATTTCGCTGCGGCCGTTTTCAATGTCCTCCAACGCCGCGTGCGTAAAGCATTCTTTCAGCCGCGAGTTGACGGCGCTGCCGCGATGCTTTTTTAACAGGGCTCCATAGATTTTGCAAAACACCTTGCTCGGCGGCACGGACAGCGTCAACTCTTTGTTGCTGCGGCGTTTAATATCGTTCACCACGGTGTCCAGCATGTGAAACTGCTCGCACAGCGGGGCGATATACTGCACAAACCTGCGGCCAAACTCGGTCGCTTCTGTGCCGCTGCGGCTGCGGACAAAAAGCGGCTCCCCCAGCTCGTCTTCCAGCCGCCGGATGGACACCGTCAGCGTCGGCTGCGAGACAAACAGGTTTTCCGCCGCTTTGCCGATGGAATGGGCTTTATACACCTCCATCACCTGCAAAAGCTGCCGCATTTCCATAAAACCCCTCTTTTCACTGTATTACATAGTCTGTATCTATAGTATAACATAGTCGCCATGCATTTTACAAACCCCTATCTTTCATGGTAAGATGATAGTCAATACCACAGAAAAACGGCGTGCTTCTTATGAGTTTCTCATTCATTTTGCCGGCAGAGTGTATGCTGCCGATCTGGCGCGCCAACCACAGTAAGGGAGGTTTTCCTATGAAAAAGCTTGCACTGTTCCTCGCATTATGTATGATGCTGTCCGTGCTGCTGGCCGGATGCAGCAGCACAGAGCAGACCCCCGACACTCCCGACAGCAGCAATCCCACTGAAACCGGCGGGGATTCCGGCCAGCCGGACGCCGCCCCCCGCACCGATCTCAACATGTCGCTGGGCGAAGCCCCGGGCACTTTCGATCCGCACTACTCTTCCCTGATCGCTGAAAGCACGCTGGAAAAGCAAATGTATGAACCGCTGGTACGCATTGTCGACGACGGGAAGGAAATGCCGCTGCTGGCCACCGACTACAGTGTCAGCGACGACGGACTGGTTTATACCTTCAATATTCGTCAGGGTGTCAAGTTCCACAACGGTGAAGAGCTCAAAGCCAGCGACGTTGTTTTCACCTTTGAGCGCGCAAAGCAGTCGCCTTACCTGATGTCGGCTACCGAGGCCATCGCTTCCGTCGAAGCGGCGGACGATTACACCTTTGTCATGACCCTTTCCCATCCTTACGGCCCTATCATGCAGTACCTTGACAGCATTCTGATCATCAATGAAAAGCACTATAACGAAGTCGGCAACGACGATTTCTCCCTGAATCCCTGCGGCACCGGCCCCTATACGCTGAAAGACTTTCAGCAGGCCGTCAGTATTTCCATGGAAGCTTTTCCCGATTACTGGGGCGGCGAAGCTCCCATCAAAACCCTGAACTGGAAGATCATCACTGACACCTCGACCTCGCTCATCGCCTTTGAGGCGGGCGAGCTTGATTATGTCGGCGTTCCCTCGGCCAGCTGGGCCGATATGCAGCAGGATGATCGTTACCGCACTGAAGCGACATCCGGCCTGAGCGTCGTCTTTATGATGATGAATACCGAAATCGCCCCCTTTGACAGCAAGCAGGTCCGCCAGGCCGTCAACTATGCCCTGAACAAAGAGGATATCTGTCTGATGGCCATGGACGGCTTGGGCGTCCCCGCTTATACGCTGGCCAACCCCGAGCTGGTCGCCGGCGCCACCACCGACTGCCCAACCTACAGCTACGACCCCGAAAAGGCCAAAGAGCTGCTGGCCGAAGCCGGGTACCCCGACGGCCTGGACGCCGGCGCGCTCAAAACAACTGCCGGCCCGATGGAAAAGGTTTCACAGGTCATCCAGTCCAATCTGGCGACTGCCGGCATCACCATCTCCCTGGAAATCGTCGAGCTGACCACTTTTTCGACCGATCTGTCCGGCGGCAACTATACGCTGGGCATCACGGCCGCCACCATCGGCTATGACTTCTCGATGTACAGCATCGCCTATATGTCGCAGTCCATCGGCAGCTTCAACTTTGCCCGCTACTCCAACCCCGAGGTTGACGCCCTGTTTGCTCAGGCTTTGAGTACGGCTGATAACACCGAGCGTAATGAGCTGTACAAAAGCATCACCAATATCGTCCAGGAAGACGCTGTTTATGCGCCCGTTCTCTTCCCGTCGGGCGGCGTTGCCTATCACAAAGATCTTCATTATGTGTCCGGCCGCGGCCACGTCTTTTACGAGTGGAGCTGGCAGTAAGCAGCAGCGCCTATGCATAAAGCATTATTAGTTCTTGCGTCTGTCCTGCTCGCCGCTGTTGGCCTTCTCCTGCTGCTTTTGCTGTGCAGCTTTTGCGCCCACCGGATCTGCCTGCGGCGCGAGGCAAAAAAGATTGCCGATTACGGCCGGCGGCTGAAGGTGTTTGACGGCGAAATCAACGTTCTTGTGACGGGCAGCGGCGCGGAAACACTGGTTCTTTTGCCGGGCTATGGTACGTCCAGCCCCGGCCTGGACTTCACACCCCTTTTGCGCGAGCTGCAAAATGATTTCCGCATTGTGGTCATTGAACCATTCGGCTATGGCCTGAGCAGCCAGACCGGCCGTGAGCGGACCCTAGGAAATATCGTGGAAGAGCTTCACGAGGCGGTCAGTCAGCTGGGGCTTTCGCGTTATATCCTGGGCGGGCACTCCATCGCCGGCATTTACAGCCTGCACTATATTCAGGCTTACCCGGACGAAGTCAAGGCCTTTGTCGGCATTGACACAAGCGTTCCAAAGCAGCCCTTCCCCGGCTTTTCCGACGGGCTTATCACCTTTCTTCTGCGCGCCGGTATTATCCGGCTGGCCATACGGCTGCTGCCCGACCGTTTCGCCGTCGATTACGGCGACCCCGAGATTTCCCGCCAATTCGGCTATTTGCAGATGAAAAACATGTCCAACCCCACGCTGCGGCGTGAAGGCCAGCGTCTGGCCAGCTTTTTTGCCGCTTCGCGCGACATGCTTTTCCCCCGCGATTTGCCTGTTTTGCTCTTTGTTGCTCCCGACAGCTCTACCGCTGTCCCGGAGTGGCACGCCATGCACGAGGAGCTTCTCCAAAACTGCACGCGTGCAAAGCTGGTCGAACTGCCCGGCAGCCATTATCTGCACCATACTGCTTCCCACGAAATCGCAGAGGAAATAAAGACTGCTTTTTTAGAAACAGGCAAAGCGTAAAAACTCTCGACTTTGCAAAAACTCAATAAGTAATGGCCGATGGTATACGCATTCTTTTCGAATGCTCAACATCGGCCATTGTTTTTTTCTTTGTTAATATAGTGTTTTCGAGAAAAGAAAAAGCGGCGGTACCGATAAACCGCCGCAAATCTCTGCTCTGTCGCTGCACAGCAAAAAATCAGGAAAATACCGCGTGCTGACGCCGATATGTATCATTATCCTTTTGGCTTAACTCCTGTTCTACCTGCGCCAATTTTTTCTCCAGATCCTTTATTCTGGCATCGTCCGTTTCCGTGCTCAGCTGCTGCCCCAGCTCTTCCTGTTTCCTCTTCAGCTTTTCAATTTCACGATCCACACGGCCAGTATCGCAGGTGCAGCTCTCTCCCCGGCTGTCAGAAACCCTTTTGCCGGGGTCTTTCGCTCCCTCATTCCGTTCCGGATCATCGAAATAAATCCTGGGCTGTCCGTTTTCGTTTTTACCCACCCAGTAACGGCCAGACGGCTCGGGCCTTTCTTCGGGAATATATTCATCCTTCACAGCTTTCAACGGGCTGTCCTGCGCTTTATCTTCAGGCTGCCGGACTTTGGATGCCTCTTTTACTCCGCCAGCCGCAGCAGACGAATGCACTGTGCTGAATGCCGTTGCAGAAATCGGTTCCATCGATTGTTCCTCCAATTCAAAAGGAGATACATATTACAGCTATAGTTTATCACCCTAAAACAATATGTCAACATACTCGCATGAATCTTAAGGAATTGACAGTCTGCTTCAAACGTATCGGCCTATTTCCCGGGCTCCAGCAGCCAGCCGATTTCCATGCTCAGTGCAGACAGCTTTACGCCCGGCTTCACCTGTTCACCGTGGAAATCGCTGCCGCCTGTTTGGTGCAAACCATACTTTTCCGCCAGCCGGCAATACAGCCGCTGCTGCTCTGGCGTGTATTGGGGGTAAAAGCATTCGATGGCGTCCAGACCCCAGCCTTTGAGTTGTGCTGTCAGCGCATCCAGCTCGTCATCCGGCAGCCCCATCTGATACGGATGCGCCAGAGCGGCCCTTCCGCCGGCCGCTTTAACGGCTTCCACACAGGTTTTCGCGGCCGCTTTAAAGCGCCGGACCTTTTGCCGGAATTCCGGCGTGTCCAGATAACGGTCAAAAGCTTCCCGATTGGTAGACACATAGCCGCGGCGCACCAATACCTGCGCAAAGTGCGGCCGGGCGATGACTTCGCCTCCGGCCAAGGCCTCCACCTCGACCAGGTCGATATTCACTCCGTTTTCATGTAAAAAATCAATGATCCTGTATTTTCGCTCATCCCGACCGGCCCGGAATTGCTCACATAAGCGGGCCAGCCCGGTGTCTCCCAAATCAAAGCCATAGCCCAATATATGGAAGTTGTGGTGCTCTTTTGCGCTCAGCTCCACACCGCGAATCACCCGCAAGCCCAGCGCATCCCCTGCGCGCTGGGCCTCGCCCAAACCGGCAACGGTGTCATGGTCGGTAACAGCCAGCACGGACAGTCCCTTCTGCTTCGCCAGCCCGACCAGCTCTGCGGGTGTGTACTGCCCGTCCGACGCCGTCGTGTGGGTGTGCAGATCGCACAGAGCAGTCATTTTCTGCCCCCCAATGCGGACATGAAGGCCGCTTTGTTCTCGGCCGGTGTGGTGGTGGGGCGGCCCAAATCTTCCCGTGCGCCCAGGGCGCACTTTACCTCGATCAGCGCAAGCCGATTCCCGGTTTTCGCTGCTGCCAGCGCACGCTCGAGCGCTTCCGATCCATCCACGGAAACCGCGCTCTCATACCCGCAGGCCTGTGCGATGGCCGGTAAATCCAGCGCTCCCGCCGCTGTGGGCATTCCCCCCACCGACTCGTGCGCCTCGTTGTTCAATATAATGTGAATAAGATTGGCAGGTTTGCTGGTCCCGATGACGGCCATGGCCCCCAAGTGCATCAGCGCAGCGCCGTCGCCGTCCAGACACCATACCCGTTGAGCTTTTTTCTGTAAAGCCAGGCCCAGGGCAATGGACGAGCTGTGCCCCATCGAGCCCACAGTGAGAAAATCATGGCCGTGCCCCTGCCCCCGGGATTCCCGCAGCTCGTACACTTCCCGGCTGGCTTTGCCGGTGGTAGATACCACCGGGTCGCCCCCGGAAGCTTGCAGAATATACCTAATGGCTTCTTCCCGCGTCATGGGGTGCGCATTTCCATAAACCACTTTGCCCGTATATTTAAGACCGCCTTTGCGCACCACAAAAGCCGCCTGCTTTCCCTGCGCAAACAGCGCCCGGTATTCTTCCAACCTGGCGCTGACCTGCTCTTCTGTTGTCGTTTTATCGATGACAAAGGCGGGGATCTCCAAGTCCTCCAGCAGCTTCAGGGTGATTTCCCCCTGGAAGATGTGCTGAGGTTCGTCGTGAACCCCAGGCTCCCCCCGCCAGCCCACAATGAACAGACAGGGGATGCCGTATACCTTTTGGTGCAGCAGGGATGCCACAGGGTTCACGAGATTGCCCAGCCCGCTGTTTTGCAAGTAGACGACCGGCGTCTTTCCCGTGGCCAAATGATAACCGGCTGCCAAAGCGGCGGCGTTGCCCTCATTTGCGGCGATAATATGGTGGGCGGGGTCAACGCCATACCGGTTCATCAGAAAATTGCATAATGCTTTTAACTGGCTGTCCGGCACGCCGGTAAAAAAATCCGCGTCCAAAAGTCCGGCAAAATGTTCCACATTCATAACGATTCCCCCTTACAGCTCATCGATCAAAGTGATGATCTCTTTAATGGGCATCAGCCGCTCATCCGCTTCCTTGGCCCGGTGGCAGCGCAGGATATCCTCGGCCGTCTGCTGCATGGCGGGAAAAGCGCTGCGGGTAAGCTGATTGGCATAGATGACAATATTCACCCCGTGGGCTGCCAGTTCACCCTCCGTAATGGAGTGAAACGAGGTAGGCACCACCACGATGGGCGTTGCCTTGTCCCGCGCCCGGAATCGATCGCAAAACTCCAGGATTTCGGCAGGGTCCTTTTTCCTGCTGTGAATCATAATGCCGTCCGCGCCCGCTTCCACGAAAGCGGCGGCGCGGGTCAGCGCGTCGTCCATTCCCCGCTCCAGAATCAGGCTCTCGATACGGGCGATGATCATGAAATCGTCGGTGAGCTGGGCGC
>CANEGK010000030.1 GCA_947427035.1 uncultured Clostridium sp. | reverse complement strand
CCCCAGCGCGGCAGGGAGTGCAGCTGCTGTATGGAGTTCAAAAGGGGCCTTCAGGCGTTCGGCTGCATCCGGCTCTGCCCCGACTGCATAGACAGGATTGTGCAGTATGTCAAAGACGAAGACCTATAACCTTATAACCCTATAAACCTGCCCCACGCCAAAAGCCCGGACAAACCTCCGGGCTTTTGGTTTATGCCTGTTCTTCCGCAGCCCGGGGCAGGCAGACGGTAAAGCGCGAGCCGATGCCCGGGCTGCTCTGCACCTCGAACCAGCCGCTGTGCTTTTCAACAATCCATTTTGCGATGGCCAGCCCCAGCCCCGAACCGCCGGTATCCCGCGCGCGCGAGCGATCGGCCCGGTAAAACCGGTCAAAGACGCGCGGCAGCTCGTCGGGCGCAATGCCGTTGCCCTCGTCCTGCACCGAAAGCCGCACAATGTCCCCATCCTGCCGCAGCGCCAGGGCGATGCGTCCGCCGGCCGGCGTGTACTTGACGCTGTTGTCGACCAGCACGCGCAAAAGCTGCTTCATCAGCCCGGCGTCGGCGTATACAATGCCGTCGCCCTGCAAATCGGCGGAGAACAGGTGGGTTTTGTCAATCAGCTCGTGCTCGCGCTGCACTTCGGACGCGATGGCGGCCAGGCTGACGGTTTCCAGCTCGATGTGCATGGATTCGTTGTCGCCCCGCGCCAGAAACAAAAGCTGCTCGACCATTTCCTTCATGGCCGCCGCTTCCGAGCGGATGGCCGCTATTGATTCGCGCATGGTTTCGGGGTCCTCGGTCCCCCAGCGCGACAGCAGGTCGGCATAGCCCTGGATGACGGCGATGGGGGTGCGCAGCTCGTGGCTGGCGTCGGACACAAAGCGCATCTGCGAGCGATAGGCCTCGTCAATGCGGGCCAGCATCTGGTTGACGGCCTGCGCCAGCGGGCGCAGCTCGGCGTTGAGCTTGGCGGTGGGAATGCGGGCGTCCAGGTGCCCGGCCGTGATGGAATCGAGGGCGGAGGACAGCTTTTGCAGCTCTTCCGGCGTCAGCTTTTCGCCCGAGGACAGCGCGCGCGTCGTCTCGGTCAGCTCCCACAGCGGGCGCAGGATGCGGGAGAACTTGCGCGGCGCGCTAAAGCAGAGGCCCAGAAGCGACAGCCCCTGCCAGCACAGCACAAGGACAAGGCCCGTCCACACCTTCCACAGCGCCGGGCCGATTTCCGCCGTGACGGTCAGATAGCGTTCGCGCCCGGTGCGGCCGGTGTCCACCGAAATGGCGTAGGCGACCGACGTGAGCCTTTCTTCAAAGGTGGCGGCCGCCGGGTTTACATCCACGCTGCGCCAGGCCTCGGCCGTTTCGTCAGGCCAGAGCCCGCGCGCCTCTTCATGCAGCAGACGGCCGCGCGGGAGGCTGCCGCGGGTTTCCAGCCGCCAGCCGGCCAGCTCGGTTCTTCCCGACCAGTTGTCGGCCAGCGCAGCGCCGAGCATATCGGCGGCGCGCTCTTCGATATAAAAAGCGCCCCCGGCGAGGACGAGCGCGCACAGTACAATATCAAGCGCCACAAAGGACCGCAGACGCTCCCAAAACCGTTGCAGGCCCAGGCGAAAGACAATCGAGCTGCCGCTTTTTCTCCGTGCCATTCCGCTTCCCCCCGTCCGCTAGCCTTCACCGCGGATCTGGTAGCCGACGCCGCGCACGGTGTGAATGAGCTTGATGTTGTACTTTTCATCAATTTTGGCGCGCAGAAAGCGGACATAGACGTCCACCGTGTTGGTTTCCCCGCTAAAGTCGTAGCCCCACACCTTTTCCAGCAGGAGGTCGCGCGTCAGCACCTGCCCCTTGTGCGCCAGCAGGCATTGCAGCAGCTCAAACTCGCGCAGCGTCAGCTCAACATTCTGGCCGCCCACGCGAACCTCGTGCTTCTGCGCGTCCAGCTCGACGCCGCACGCCGCAAAAACCTGCGGGGCGACGCTCTGTTTTTTACGCAGCGCCGCGCGCAGGCGGGCCAGCAGCTCTTCAATGGCAAAGGGCTTTGTGATGTAGTCGTCGGCGCCCGAGTCCAGCCCGGACACCTTATCCATCACGGCGTCGCGCGCCGTCAGCAAAATGACGGGAACACTGGAAGTCCTGCGCAGGCGGCGCAGGACTTCCATTCCCGACATTCCGGGCAGCATGATATCGAGCAGGACGAGGTCGAACCCGCCCTTTTCCGCCTGTTCGAGGCCGGTTACGCCGTCAAAGGCCTTTTCAACGGCGTAGCCTTCGTGCCGCAGCTCCAGCTCTACCATGCGTGCCATTTTTTCTTCATCCTCGATGAGAAGGATTTTTTCAGGCATTGTTGTTTTTGTCCTCGTTGATGGATTTTTTCAGCTCGGCAGCCGTTTCGGCAGCGCTGTCCATGACCTTGTTGAGGCCCGTCGATTCAAGATCCGGCCCGGAAAAGCGGTAGGTGCAGCCGAAGAACAGGCCGATAAACATGAGCGGCAGGGTGACCCAGAAGAAAAAGAGCAGGAAAACGGCCAGCAGGGTCACCGGGAAATTGAGGGCGCAGCGCCCTTCGCGCCAGACTTCGAAGTTGTTTTCATTGCCCTTGCGCACCAGTCCGCAAAAGCCCCGCCACAGCCGCTTCAGCTGGCGGCCGAACTCCGACGGGCCGCGGTGGTCCTGGCCGTACTGCCAGCCGGTCCCGTCCTGGCCGCTTTGCGCGGGCGCGGCATACTGTGTGCTGTAGCTTCCGGCCTGGCCGCGGGTCTTGCCCTCTTTTTCCAGCCGGATGATGGCTTCCAGCATGTCGCCGCCGGTAGCTTCCAGCGCGGCGCGCGCGTCTTCATAGCTGACGTTTGCGTGTGTACGCAGCTTTTCGACCTGTTCCAGAGTGATGTTGTTATTCATGCGTAAAGCTCCTCTCAATTGGGCGGCGTTTTGCGCCGTGTTCTTTAGTGTGCCCTTATCTTAGCAAAAGAAGCTTTAATCTGAATTGAAGCAAAATTAAAAGCACATTAAAAACGCAGAGGCCTATGCGGCCTGCCGCGATCGCCAAAGGTATTATACCAGCAAAACACATGGGTTTCCAGAGCTTTTTGACTATTGGTTCGAAAAGCGCATCCGCCGAAAAACAGCGGTATACAGCGAACAGAAAGTAAAAGGGAGCGCGATCCGAAGATCGCACTCCCTGATATGCGTTTGTTGAAAACAGAGGGCCGATTATACCAAACCCTGAGCCATCATGGCGTCGGCAACCTTCTTGAAGCCGGCGATGTTGGCGCCGGCGACCAGGTTGTAGCCCAGGCCGCACTCGGCAGCGGCTTCGGCCGAAGCCTTGTGGATATTCTTCATGATGGTGACCAGTTTTTCGTCGACTTCCTCGGCGCTCCAGGCGAGACGCTCGGAGTTCTGGCTCATTTCGAGGCCGGAAACGGCGACGCCGCCGGCGTTGACAGCCTTGGACGGGGCGACGGTCAGGCCCTTGTCCATCAGGAAGAACAGAGCTTCGTTGGTGGTGGGCATGTTGGCGACTTCGATATAGTACTTGGTGCCGTTGGCCAGAATCTGGTTGGCCTCTTCCATGCCGATTTCGTTCTGGTATGCGCAGGGCATGCAGATGTCGGCCTTCTGGCCCCAGGGTTTTTTGCCGGCGAAGAACTGAACGCCGAACTTGTCGGAGTAATCCTGCACGCGGTTGCGGCCCGAAGAACGCATTTCAAGCAGGTAATTGATCTTCTCTTCGGTCACGATGCCGTCGGGATCGTAGATGTAGCCGTCAGGGCCGCCCAGGGTGACGACCTTGGCGCCCAGCTGCGCGGCCTTTTTGCACACGCCCCATGCGACGTTGCCGAAGCCGGAGACGGCGATGGTCTTGCCCTTGATGGTGTCTTTGCAGTGCTCAAGCACTTCGCACAGATAGTAGACAGCGCCGTAGCCGGTCGCTTCGGGGCGGATGAGGCTGCCGCCGTAGCTCAGGCCCTTGCCGGTGAGAACGCCGTTCTCGTAAGCGCCGCGGATGCGCTTGTACTGGCCGAACAGATAGCCGATTTCGCGGCCGCCGACACCAATGTCACCGGCGGGAACGTCGACGTTGGGGCCGATGTGGCGCTGCAGCTCGGTCATGAAGGCCTGGCAGAAGCGCATGATCTCGGCGTCAGACTTGCCGTTGGGGTCGAAGTCGGAACCGCCCTTGCCGCCGCCCATGGGCAGGCTGGTCAGGCTGTTCTTAAAGGTCTGCTCAAAGCCGAGGAACTTCATGACGGACAGGTTGACGTGCGAAGCAAAGCGCAGGCCGCCCTTGTAGGGGCCGATGGCGCCGTTGAACTGCACACGGTAGCCGCGGTTGACGTGGACTTTGCCGGCGTCGTCGGTCCAGGTGACGCGGAATTCGATGACGCGCTCGGGCTCGGTCAGACGCTCAAGCAGGCCGGCCTTCTGATACTCGGGGTGCTGCTCGATGACGGTTTCGAGGGACTTGAGAACCTCTTCAACGGTCTGCAGGAACTCGGGCTCGTGGGCGTCGCGCTGCTTAACTTTGGCAAGTACTTCTTCAATGTAAGCATTCATGACTCTGCTACCTCCAAAAATGTTTGTACGGGTTGCATTTTCCCGCCATTTTGACGGAAATGGCGGCCTTTTCCGGTCACCATAATTATCTTAAAACGCAAAGGGGGAAAAGTCAAGACATTTCCTGTGAACGATGTGAAAAAATAAACGGAGAAATGCCAAAAAATCTGGCGATTTGACAGGCTGCCCAAAAAGTCTAATCGGGTTTGGAAGAAAAGCCGCAGTTTTTGCCGGAAAGGCTGAAAAATCCCCGCCCGAAGGGCCGGGCGGGGGAGCGGGAAAAGGCGGCTCAGTCGCGCAGGAGCCACTGCATGGCCTCCCACGTCATGGGGGCGGCCACGCCGAGGGTGTAGGAAAGCTGCGCCCGCTCGGTGTGGCGGTGCAGATCCTTGCCGCGGCAGCCGACGTTGACCATGGGCAGCGACAAATCGCGGATGAGATCGATGGGAATGCTGTAGCGATTGCCCCACAGGGGGAAGCTGGTCTCGAGATCCCCGGGGCGGACGGCGGGGTCGATGTTCATGTAGCTCATGTCCGAAATGCCGTCGAAGGTGTAGTCGATGACGAAGCGTTCGCCGTAGCGCTCGGCCCCCACCTCGGCCAGATGTGCGCACAGGCGCTCGATGCGGCTGTTTTCCGCAAGCTGCGGCGAGTTGGGGTAATAGGGCGGCGCAAAGCAGACGATGATCATGGGGTCGCGGTCGGGGCAGAACTTGTGCGCTTCGGCGATGACCTGTACCGTCAGCGCGCGGAAGTCGCGCTCGGCGCTGCCGGCGATGAAGGCATCCATATGCTGTTTAAAGGAGTCGCCGTGCGCCGAGAGGCATAAATTGTAAAGCTCGCCCCACGTCAGAACCTTGGGCTGAAAAGCCGGCTTGTCCGCCATGCTCAGGCCGGACAGTTTTTCAAAATCGCTCCGGCGCTGCGCAAGACCGTCGAGCACCTCGCGGAAGCTGTCGCGGGCAATGTCCAGCATTTCACCGAGCACGGCGTCGGGGTTGCGGCGATAGGTCATCAAATTGAAATAGGCGTAGGCCGAAACAGGGATTTGGACGGTGTAGGAATCCTTGGTGTCCGACTGCTTGAGGCACAAAGGAGCCGGCGAGAAAAACTCGCCCGCGCTGTCGCAGAAGGCGGGGTTCTGCTCCAGCTTTTCGACGATTTTCGAGGTCAGCAGGTTGGGGGACAGACAGCCGTAGGGGTCAAGCGTGTGGCCGGAGCGGCCGACGCAGTAAAAAAGCGGCAGAAGCTTGCCCACCGACGCGACGTGCAGCCGGCGGATTTTTTCACCGTCGCCCTCGTGCGTCATATACGGCTCGGTGACGATGACGCCCTGGTAGACGAGGCCTTCTTCGTCGCGCAGCTTTTTGAGATAGGGAAGGCTGCCCAGCATACCGGTTGAATTGCCCTCTTCGTCGCAGACGGCAAGCAGCAGAAGGTTACCTTCGAAATTTGCAAGATCCTGCCCGGCCTGGTACAAAACCTCCATACAGGTGGCCAGTCCGAACTTCATGTCGCAGACGCCGCGGCCGAACAGCCAGTCGCCGCTGTCCAGGTCGCGCTGTGCGTCGGGGTCCAGGACAATGCTGCCCTGGCGCAGCAGCTCGGTGTAACGCATGGGATCAAAGGCGGCGCTTTGCAGCGCGCCGAACTCCGACACACCGACAACATCGAAATGCCCGTATAAGATAACGGTCTTGGCGCTCTTTTTGCCGCCGCGCATCAAAGCGGTGGTAAAGCGCCGGCCGCGCGCGTCGCCTTCGATGTCGTGGACGACGACGTTTTCGGGATGAGACTTGAAATAGTCCATGCGCAGCAGCATGTCGGCGATTCCCTGCGCCGCTTCGACTTCGCCGCGGCTTTCGGTGACGCTGGGCATGGCGCACAGCTCGCAGAGCATGGACAGGATACGGTCACGGTTCATGATTTATCAAGCTCCTTTCCGCCGCTTACACGGCAGGCAGCCGTCTGTTTTGTATAGACGGTGAAAAACAGGGGACAATTTTAAAAGCCTCCCTTATCCATCTTTACACACCTGCCGTAGAAAAGCAAGAGGCGAAATTGTGGTGAAACTGCACCAATTTCAGGCATAAGAATTGTAGAAAGTGATAAAGTGGCTACATTGATATCGCGAAAAAACCAAAAATTAATCGAGTGAACACTTAAAAATATATTGACTGTTAGACCGGGAAGCGTTATACTAAATAAACAAATAAAATAAGCGCGCTCCGTGCAATTGAAAAATGCGCGGGCGAAGATGCGAAAGGAGAGGCCGGGCAAATAAGATAGGGAATCTAAAGAATTTTTTAATTTGCTTGACGTGAACTTGAAACGGCAGTGAGCGCGGCGGAGGGGCCGGGTTTTCATTGCACTCTCGAGAAGGCGAAGGAGGTGCTCGCGCCCTTTCAGGCGCGGCAGAACATGTCTAAATATGTAGTAAAACGATTGTTTTCAGGGCTGATTACCGTTTTCCTCGTTTTCGTTATCAACTTTATCCTGATACATATCGCGCCGGGCGATCCGGTCAGCGTTATGATGGGTAAGGATAACAACGACCCGGCGCTGCGCGCTGCACTGATGGAAAAGTACGGCCTGGACAAACCTTTGTACGTGCAGTTCTACCGGCAGATGACCAATACGCTGAAGGGCGATTTGGGCGACTCCTATATTTATAGCCGCCCGGTCGCCGATATGATTTCGGAAAAGCTGATGCCGACGCTCGGCCTGGTTTTCCCGGCGGCTCTGATAGCGCTCATCATCGGCGCTGCAATGGGCATTATAGCGGCGCGGCATGAGGGGTCGCTGATAGACACCATTTTTTCCGGGCTATCCTATATATTAAACGCCATGCCGTCCTTCTGGCTGGGCATTATGCTCATCATTTTGTTTGCGACCAACCTGAGCCTGCTGCCGTCGAGCGGCATGGTCGACATGCGCGCGGGCTACACGGGCTTCCGCTATGTGCTCGACCTTCTGCGTCACCTGGCGCTGCCGCTCGGCACGCTGATTCTGGTCGACATTCCTTATTATTACCGCATCGCCAAATCGTCGGTTTTGCAGGTGTCGAACGAGGAGTTCATCACCACCTTCCGCGCCACCGGCATGAGCGAAAAGAAGATTTTCAACAAATACGTCTTTAAAAACGCCATTCTCCCGGTTGTCACCGTTTTCGGCATCACCATGGCTTTCCTCATTTCGGGCGTGTCGCTCATCGAAATCGTCTTTGCCTGGCCGGGCACCGGCCGGCTGACGCTGACCGCCATCAACCAGCGCGACTACAACGTCCTGATGGGCATGTATCTGGTCGTTTCCATCATGGTTGCGCTGACCATGATCGTCGTCGACATCATTTACGCGATGCTCGATCCGCGAATCCGGTACTAAGGGGGATGCAGCATGAAAATCATTAAAAAAGCGCTCAAAACCATCAAGAGCGACAGGCTGCTGCTGGCCGGCTGCATCGGCATTCTGATTCTGCTCTTTATCGTCGCCGCCGCGCCTGTCATTACAAAGTATGACGCCAAGCTGTTCGGGCCTGACGTGCTGGCTGCCCCGGGCAGCGAAGGGCACCTGCTGGGCACCAACCACCTGGGGCAGGACATCTGGTCCATGTTGGTTTACGGCGCGCGGACCTCGTTGCTCGTCGCCGTCGTCGCCTCGTTCATTTCGGGCCTTCTGGGCATTATCATCGGCGGCATCGCCGGCTTTTTCGGCGGCTGGGCCGACCGCATCATCTCTGAAATCATCAACGTGTTCCTGATGATCCCGACGCTGTTCCTGGTTCTGCTCATCGTCGCCATGTTCGGATCGTCCATCATCAACATCATGATCGTCATCGGCTTGACGTCCTGGCCGAGCAACGCCAAGCTCATGCGCGCGCAGGCGCTGTCGCTGCGCGAGCGCACCTTTGTCAAAAGCGCGCAGGCCATGGGCGAAAGCAAACGCCAGATCCTGACCAAATATATCATCCCCAACGGCGTGTTCCCCGTCATCGCCAACACCACCATGAGCATGGCCAACGCCATTCTGCTCGAAGCAAGCCTGTCCTTCCTCGGCTTGGGCGACCCGACCGTCACCAGCTGGGGCCAGATGATTTACGACGGCAAGGCCTATGTCACCAGCGCCTGGTGGATCGCCACCTTCGGCGGCATTGCCATCTGCCTGACGCTGCTCGTCTTCTACCTGACGGGCGACGGGCTGAACCACGTCCTCGACCCCAAACACAGAAAGGCGGGTGAGTAAAATGGCGGAAACGGTGCTTTCCATCGACAATCTCTGCGTTACCTATAAAAACAAGCGCAAACAGGTGTATGCCGTCAAAAACGCGTCGTTCGCCATTGAAAAAGGCGACGCGCTCGGCATCGTCGGCGAGTCGGGAAGCGGCAAGTCGACGCTGGCTATGGCGCTTCTGCGCCTTTTGCCCGAGCGCACCGCCATCGTCAGCGGCAAAGCGGACTTTTTGGGCCGCGACCTTATCACCCTGGGCGATAAGGAATTGTCGGAGCTGCGCTGGAAGGAGCTGGCCGTCGTCTTCCAGAAGGCCATGAGCTCCTTTTCGCCGGTTCACCGCATCGGCGAGCAGATTGACGACATTTACCGCGTTCATAACCCCAAAGCCCAGAAGGGCGAAGCCAAAGAGCGCGCCATCGAGCTTTTGAAGCTGGTCAACCTGGGCGAGCGCGTCTGGAAGCTGTACCCGCACGAGCTGTCGGGCGGCATGCTGCAGCGTGTGGCCATCGCCATGTCCCTGCTTTTTAACCCGCGCCTTCTTATCATGGACGAGGCGACGACGGCGCTCGACGTCGTCACGCAGGGCCAGCTGCTCAACGAAATCAAGCGCATGGAAGACACTATGGACATGACCCGTATCATGATTACGCACGATATGTCGGTTGTCGCCGCGTCGTGCAACAAGGTCGCCGTCATGTACGCCGGCGATATTGTCGAGGTCGGCCCGGTCAAAAAAGTGCTCAAGACCCCGGCGCACCCCTATACGCAGGGCCTGCTCGGCTCCTTCCCGTCGCTGAAGGGCGAAACCAAGGCGCTGCGCGCCATCCCCGGCTCCATTCCCGACCTGTCCAGGCATTACGACGAATGCATTTTCGCCCCCCGCTGCCCGCACGCCACCGACGCGTGCCGCAAGGCCCGGCCGGAAACCGTACAGGTTGGCGAAGGCTGGAGCGCCAGATGCATCCTTTGCGGAGGTGAAAAAGCATGAGCGAGCAGATGAAAAAGCCCTATATCGACATTCAGAACGTCTCCATGTTTTACCCTGTCAAGGGCGGCAGACTCTTCGCCAAAGGCGAAAAACCCATTGTCAAAGCGGTCAACGGCATCTCGCTGAGCATGGAAAAAGGCGAGGTTCTGGGGCTTATCGGCGAATCGGGCTGCGGCAAGTCGACGCTGGGCCGCATTCTGGTGCGGCTTGAAGAGCCGACGTCGGGCGACGTTTTAATCGACGGCGTCTCCACCCATCAGCTGATCCGCAACGACCCCAAAAAATTCCGCCGCATGGTGCAAATCGTTTTCCAAAACCCCTTTGACACCTTTACGCCGCGCGATACCATTGATAAAATTATGATGCGCCCGCTTAAAATCCACGGCATCGGCCAAAGCGACGAGGAGCGCTATAAAATGTGTGTGGAAGCGCTTGAGTCGGGCGGCCTGCGCCCGGCCGAGGACATTCTGCACCGCTTCCCGCACGAGCTTTCGGGCGGCCAGCTCCAGCGTATTTCCATCCTGCGCGCCATGCTGCTCGACCCGACCTTTATCATCGCCGACGAGCCGGTTTCCATGCTCGACGTTTCGGTGCGCGCCGATATCATCAACATGCTGCTTGAACTCAGCCGTGAGAAAAACGCCGCGGTCGTCTTCATCAGCCATGACATCGCGCTGACCCGCTATATTTCCGATCGTATCGCCGTCATGTATCTCGGCCGTATCGTCGAGTACGGCACGGCGGACGAGGTCATCAAAAACCCGCAGCACCCCTATACACAGGCCCTGATTTCCAACTGCGCGTCCATCGACCCCGACGAGGAGTCGGAAGCCATTGACATTCAGGGTGAACCCCCCACGCCCATCAACCCCGGCCCCGGCTGCTTTTTTGCCGAGCGCTGCCCCTACGCAACGGAGGAGTGCCTGAAAAAGTACCCGGATTATCAGGATTTGGGCGGCGGGCATATTGCCGCATGTATGCGCATCGGCAAATAATCATTGCAGAGCCCGCGGCGTGACCGCCGGTTCAAAATAAAAGGAGGAAAAGAACATGAAGAAGAAACTCATCGCGCTCTTCCTGGCGTCTCTGATGATTTTCGCCCTTGCGGCTGGCTGTAATAAAGACGATGCTCAGCAGCCGGACAACGGCGACAACCAGGGCGAACAGGGAGATCAGAACCAGGACAACAACAATAACGACAACAACCAGGGCGGCGAGAAGACGCTGATCGTCCGCGCTATGGGCGACCCGCAGACCTTTAACCCCGACCTTGCGGGCGACGACAACGCCTACCCCATCGTGCAGAACGTTTTCAACCGTCTGTGCAAGCTGGATGCCCAGAAGGACGTCATTCCTGATCTGGCCGAAAGCTGGGAGTTCACTGACGACGGCAAGACCCTGACCTTCCACCTGCGCTCGGGCGTGAAGTGGCACGACGGTGAAGACTTTACCGCTGACGACGTCGTCTACACGCTGGAGACCATCAAGGCCAACTCTTCGTACTTCCTCAGCGCCAACCTGCAGGGCGTCGAGTCTTTTGAAAAGGTTGACGACAACACCGTCGTGCTGCACATGACCGAGCCCAACGTCGCCATCGTCGGCTACCTGGCCTGGTACGGCTCCTTCATCATGCCGGAGCACCTGTACAACAACGGCCAGAGCTGGGATGACAACGAGCTCAACATGAAGCCCATCGGCACCGGCCCGTTCAAGTTTGAAGAGTACAAGGCCGGCATCGGCACCACTCTGGTCAAGAATGCCGACTACTGGGAGACCGAGCCCAAGCTGGATAAGCTGATTTATCAGATCATCCCCGATGACACCACTGCCGTGCAGGCGCTGGTCAACGGCGAAATCGACTACCTCGAGGCCATTCCCGCCGCCGAGTACGGCAACCTGAGCACCAACGACGGCATCACCCTGATGGAAAACATCTATCCTTCCCCGTACTATATCGCCTTCAACTTTGACGAGGAATCGGTCAAGGATCAGGCTGTCCGTACCGCCGTCGCCATGTGCATCGACCGTGAGTCCATCTCGCAGAAGGTTTATGCCAATATCATGCCGCCGGAGTACGCCATGTACCCGAGCATTTCGTGGGCTTCCAACCAGACCGATCTGGCCCCCAGCTTTGATGTTGAAGGCGCCGAAAAGGTGCTGGTCGACGCCGGCTACACCAAGGATGCCAACGGCTTCTATGTCTCGCTGCCCATCGACGTTTTTGAGGCTGCCAACTGCCCCGACGTCGCCAAGCTGCTCAAGGCCGACTGTGAAAAGGCCGGCATCGAGCTGGTCCTGAATGTCATGGAGTACAACGCCTGGAACGACAAGGTTTATATCAACCGCAACTTCGTCGTCGAAATGCAGGGCGGCTTCCAGGGTCCTGACCCCGCGGCTCTGGCTTCGCGCGTCGGCACCGGCGGCTCGATGAACCAGTCCAACTACTCCAACGCCGAGGTGGACGCCCTGTTTGCCGAAGCTATCAAGACGGGCGACCAGGATAAGCGCGCCGAGCTGTACGGAAAAGCTCAGGCCATTCTGGCCAAAGAGCTGCCCATCGTCCCCATCGTGGCCTACGCCAGCTATGACGCTTGCGGCTCCAACGTTTCCGGCACCCCGAACGAAGGCGTCGGCAAGTGGGGCTGGGCCGAGTGGACCTTTGCTGACATTAAGTAATTTCACAGTCCATTTTTAAACAGTAACCCTTCCGCGGCCGGGAGCGGGCTTATGCTCGCCCCCGGCTGCGCCTTTCTATTTTCAAGTCACCAGCAAAAACCGCAGATAAACGCATCTTTTCGGCTGCCGCCCGCGGGGCGGCAGGTTCCCTTTCCCACCCCATGCACCGCGTCGCTATTCTGGCGCTGCGGCGGCTTGCCCCGAAGCGCTGATTAAATAGAAAACCGGAAGCAAACAAAAGGAGGAAAAGAACATGAAGAAAAAGACAATCGCGTTATTTCTCGCGGCTTTGATGCTGCTGGCGCTTGCCGCCGGCTGTAACAAAGATCAGGGCCAGCAGCCGAACAACGGCGGCAGCGAAAGCAACCAGGGCGAACAGCAAGACCAGAACAACGACAACCAGAGCGGAAGCTCGGGCTGCGAATAAACGCTTGTCGTCCGTCTGACGGGCGACCCGCAGACCTTTCACCCCGACTCAACGGGCGACGACATCGCCTACGCCATTGTCCTGAACGTCTTTAACCGCCTGTGCAAGCTGGACTGCAAAAAGGACGTCATTCCCGACCTGGCTGAAAGCTGGGATATTTCCGACGACGGCATGACCATCACCTTCCACCTGCGCCAGGGCGTCAAGTGGCACGACGGCGAGGACTTCAATGCCGACGACGTCGTGTACACCTTTGAAACCATCAAAAACGAACCCACGTATTTTATGAACACCAACCTGCAGTGTGTCGCATCCTTTGAAAAGGTCGACGATTATACTGTCAACTTCAACATGGCCGAGCCCAACGTCGCCATCATCGGCTATCTTGCCTGGTACGGCTCCTTCATTATACCGGAGCACCTGTACAACAACGGCCAGAGCTGGGACGAAAACGAGTACAGCATGAACCCTGTCGGCACCGGCCCGTTTAAGTTCGGCGAGTTCAAGCCGGGCATCGGCACCACGGTTGTGAAAAACCCCGATTACTGGGAGGCCGAGCCCAAGCTCGACAAGGTCATTTTCCAAATCATTCCGGATAATACCACCGCCGTACAGGCGCTGCTCAACGGCGAAATCGACATTTACACCAGCCTACCCGACACCGAGTACGGCAACCTGAGCGGCAACTCCGCCGTCCGGCTGGAGCCCAACATTTACCCCTCGCCCATCTACGTCGC
The DNA here is from genome assembly GCA_947427035.1 of uncultured Clostridium sp. Taxonomy (GTDB): domain Bacteria; phylum Bacillota; class Clostridia; order Oscillospirales; family Butyricicoccaceae; genus Ventrousia. Next base: position 19,379 of record CANEGK010000030.1, on the reverse strand, counting down.
CTTCAATTTTGATGAGGAGCTGGGCGCCGATCAGGCCGTGCGCACGGCCGTTGCCATGTGCATTGACCGCGACTCCATCTCGCAGAAGGTCTACGCCGGCATCAAAACGCCGGAGTACGCCCTGTACCCGAGCATCTCCTGGGCTTCCAACCAGACCGACGTGGCGCCCGGCTTTGACCCCGAAGGCGCGGCCAAGCTGCTGGAAGAGGCCGGCTACACCAAGGACGCCAACGGCTACTATGTCACCATTCCGCTCGACGTCTTTGAGTCCATGCAGTGCCCCGACTGCGCCAAGCTGATGAAGGCCGACTGCGCCAAAGGCGGCATCAATCTCGAGCTCAACATCATGGAGTACAACGCCTGGAACGACAAGGTCTTTATCAACCACAATTTTGTGCTCGAAATGCAGGGCGGCTTCCAGGGTCCCGACCCCGCGGCTCTCGCTTCGCGCGTCGGCACCGACGGTTCGATGAACCAGTCGAGCTATTCCAATGCCGAGGTCGACGCCCTCTTTGCCGAGGCCGTCAAGACGGGCGACCAGAACGAGCGCGCCGAGCTTTACGGAAAAGCCCAGGCCATTCTGGCCAAAGAGCTGCCCATCATCCCCATCGTGCAGTACATCAGCTACGACGCCTGCGGCTCCAACGTCATCAACGCGCCCATCGACGGCGCGGGCAAGTGGGGCTGGGCCGAGTATACCTTTACCGATTTTACCAACTGATAAGCGCAGCCAGGGGCGGGCCGCGGCCCGCCCCTTTTTTAAGCAAAACGGCCGGCGGCGCTTTGCCGCCGGCTTCCGCCCGCCGGACTGTGGGGGTATCCCCGCGGCCCGGCAAACTACCAAAGGAGTGTGAACGATGAAAAGTATCTACCAGAAGCTGCTGTCGGGCATTCCCGACTATAAGGAATTTTTGACGGTGGATGAAATGGATGAAAGCTCGCGCCGCCTGGCCGCCGAGCATCCCGACTGCGTCGAGCTGTTTGAAATGGGCAAAACGCGGCAGGGGCACCCGCTGCTCTGCCTGAAAATCGGCAGCGGCTCGCGCAATGCGCTGATGTTTGGCTGCCCGCACCCCAACGAGCCCATCGGCACCATGATGCTGGAATACTTCACCAAAAATCTGGCGGAAAACAAAGAGCTCCGCGACGAGCTGGATTACACCTGGTACATCGTCAAGGCGTGGGACGCCGACGGCCTGCGGCTCAACGAAAAGTGGCTCAAGGGGCCGTATACGCTGTACAACTATTCGCGCAATTTCTTCCGTCCCGCCGGCCACAAGCAGGTCGACTGGACCTTCCCTGTTGATTATAAAGAGCTTCACTTCCATGACACCATCCCCGAGTCCGAAGCCATGATGAAGCTCATTGACGATATCAAGCCCAGCTTTATTTACTCGCTGCACAACGCCGGCTTCGGCGGCGTGTACTGGTATATTACCAAGCCCATGCCCGAAATTTACGAGGAAATGTATGCGGCCGCCAACAGCCAGCAGGTGCCCATCAACTTCGGCGAGCCCGAGTCGCCGTCCTGCGTGGCGTTTGCCCCGGCCATTTACGCCAACCTGGGCATCGAGACGGAATACGATTATCTGGAAAAATACGGCGGGGGCATCAACCCGGCCGACGTCATCGGCAGCGGCGATTGCAGCTCGTCCTATGCCGGCGCGCGCTATGATTCCTTCACGCTGCTGACCGAAATGCCCTATTTCTATGACGAGCGCATTAAGGACATGTCGGAATCGGATACCGTCCGCCGCGACGCCGCCCTGCAAAAGCTGGACTGGCAGGACAGGACGAGCGCCTTTTTGCGCGAGACGCTGGCCATTTCGCAGCAGTATATGGACCCTGAAAACCCCTTTATGCTGGCCGTCAACGCCTTTACCAAGGGCGGAAGCTCGGACGCCACCCGCAAGATGATCGCCGAAAACCCCGATTTTGCCAAAAAGGCGACGGTCGCCGAAAAGTTCGACAACCTGTGCGCGTCCAAGTTCTACAAGTACCTGTCCTATGGCCAGCTTTTGCGCGCCAACGAGACCGAGCTGGAAAAGATGGACAAAACGGGCGAGCAGAACCCCGAAAAGCGCGCGGCGCTGCAAAAAGCCTTTGACATCATGGTCAAGGCCCACAAGGATATGACCGACGAGCTGGAAAGCGAAATCAATTACCAGGTGGTGCCCATCCGCAAGCTGGTGTATATCCAGCTGGCCTGCGGCCTGCTGACCGCCGAATATCTGAAGGAACATTTTTAAAAAACACCGGTTTTGCAGGGGGCGCGCAGCCCCCTGCCGGTTTTGACAGGAGGAATGCACATGCTGCTGATTCGAAACGGCTGCGTCCACGACGGCCGCGGCAACGTGCTGCCGCAATGCGACGTGCTGGTAAAGGGCGGCCTGATTGAAGCGGTGGGGCGGAACCTGCCGGCCGACGGGGCCGAGGTGCTGGACGCCGCCGGCAAACAGGTACTGCCCGGCTTTGTCAGCGCCATGACCGTGCAGGGCGCCACCGGCCCGGGCTGGAAGGACGACGATTTGGGCGAGTTCAGCGACCCGGTCACGCCCGAGCTGTCGGTCGTCTATTCATTTGATCAGGACAACATGAACTTTCAGGAGCAGTGGCTGTACGGCGTGACGAGCGTCGGCGTCGTGCCCAAGCCGAGCAATGTGCTGGGCGGGCAGATGGCCGTGTTCAAAACCTACGGCCGCAGCCCGTATGCAATGCTGGTGCGCGAGCGCGCCGCTATGATCGCCAGCGTGTCGACGGCGCCGCGGGAAAAGTACGGGCCGCGCAATGTCGCCCCCATGACGCGCATGGGCGCCGTGTCCCTGCTCGTTTCGGCGCTGAAAAAGGCGGAAAAGCACAGCGAAACGTCGGATTACGACCCCAAAAGCGAGGCGCTGCTGCCCGTCCTGCGCGGCGAAATGCCGCTGTTTATCAACGCGCAGACTCGCGCGCAGATGGACGCCGTCGAGCTGGCGCTTCGCGGGTTCCCCGATGTAAAGCTGGTCTTTACCGGGGCCTTTTCCCTGGATGAAAAGCGCGAAAGCGTGCGCAGCGGCCGCTGTGCCGCGCTGCTGGGCGATTTGACCGAGGCGATGTCGCCGGCCAACTACGACGTCGATTACCACAGCGTCTGCCGGCTGGCGGAAGGCGGCGCGCGCCTGGGCATCTGCTGCTGCGGCGACAGCTTTTCGGGCGGCAGGGAAAGCCTTTTGTGGAACGGCATCCAGTGGCATAAAAACGGAATGCCCAGCGAGCGCGTGCTGGCCCTGATGACCTCGGCGCCCGCCGAACTTCTGGGCGTCGGCGACAAAATCGGCTCCATCGAGCCGGGCAGGCACGCCGATTTGTCGATTTGGAGCGCCAACCCCATCGAAACCTATCTCGCCCGGCTCGAAGCCGTCTTTTTGCAGGGCGAAAACCTCTTGACAAAAAAGGAGGCGCGCAAGTCATGCTGGTAATTCGGAACGCCAAGATTTATACGTCGGCGGGTAAAGTGCTGGAAAAGGGCGACATCGTCATGGAAAACGGCAAAATCACCGCAGTGGGCGAAGAGCTGCCCGCGCCCAAGGGCGCGCAGGTCATCGACGCCGCAGGGCTGGTCGCCATTCCCGGCATTGTCGACGCGCACAGCCACATCGGCGGCACCGGCGCGGCCCCGACCGACGACGAGCTCAACGAAATGACCTGCAACGCAACCCCCGGGGTCGAAGCGGTCTATTCCATCGACATCGAGCGCCCCGATTTCAAGCGCGTGCTCAGCGCCGGCATCACGACGAGCGCCGTCGCGCCGGGCAGCGGCAACGTCATCGGCGGGCTGGTGTGCGCCGTCAAATCGCACGGCAAAAGCATCCAGGACATGTGCATCAAAAACCCCGTTGCGCTCAAAATGGCGCTGGGCGGCAACCCCAAGGGGGTTTACGGCCCGCGCAACCAGCTGCCTATGACCCGCATGGGGGTGGCGCAGGTCATCGTCGACACGCTGCGCCGCGGCCAGGAATATATGAAAAAGCAGGAGGCCGCCGCCGGCGACCCGGAGAAAATGCCGCCCTATGACGGCGGGCTGGAAAACGTCTGCCGCGTGCTGCGGCGCGAAATCCCCATCAAAGTGCACTGCGAGCAGTTTGACATGCTGACCACCATCCGCATCGCGCGCGAGTTCGGGCTGGAGTTCACGCTGGACCACGCGTGGGGCGCGTCCGACTTCTATGACGAAATCGCCGGGGCCGAAGGGCTGCGCGGCGTCATCTTCGGGCCGTGCGGGGTGCAGCTGCTGCCCGGCGAATGCGGCAAGGTCGACATCGAATGCCTTGTCGAGCTGGACAGGCGCGGCGTCTGCTGCGCCATCATGACCGACGGACCGGTCATGAACCCCGACCTCATCGTCACGCAGGCCGGCGAAGCGGTGCGCGCCGGGCTGGCGCCGGAAAAGGCCGTTGAGATGCTGACCATCAACCCGGCCAGAATCATCGGGCTGGAGGGCCGCATCGGCTCGATTGAGCCGGGCAAGGACGGCGACGTCGTGCTCTTTTCCGGAATGCCGGCGGTCGACACCGCCGCACAGGCCATGTTCACCGTGATCAACGGCGAAATCGCCTGGCAGAGAAAATAAAAAAGAAAAGGCCGCCGGGAAATCCCGACGGCTTTTTTGACGAAACCGGCTGGAAAAGCAAAGCTTCAAAGGGTACGCAAAATTTCGCGTTCGCGGCTGAGCTTGAGGCCGACCGCCAAATCATCGCCGTTTTGCGAGCGCGAAAGGAACCAGTCGCGCGCCGCTGTCAGGGTGTCGCGCGCCGGGCGGCAGGTCAGGCCGGCGGCCAGAGCGCGGCAGTCCTGCAAAAAGTCAGAAAAGCGGTAAGGGCGCCCCGGCCCGGTGACGGAGAAGGGGCCGGACAAACGCTGCTCGACAACGGTGAGGGTAAAGGCGGCCAGATCGCGCACGTCGATAAACTGGAAGGGGAAGTCGTTTTCCGGCACGATGACGGCGTCGTTCAGGTGCATTTTGACCGGCCAATAGGTAAAGCGGTCGGTATGGTCGCGCTCGCCGCAGATAAAGCCGGGGCGGATCATGGCGGCGCTGTCCCCCAGCGTCTCCTGCAAAACGGCTTCGCAGGCCGCTTTGAGGGGGCCGTAATTGCCCATCTCTTCGGTAAAGGCTTCGGAATAATCGTACGAAGGAAGCGGATCGCTTTCGAGCACGGGCGAGCGGGTCAAATCACACACCGAAAGGGTGGAAATAAAGGCGTAAAACACCCCTTTGCCGCGGAAATACCCAGCGCTTTCGCGCATTTGGTGGGGGAAGTAGCAGCACAGATCGATGACGGCGTCGAACTCCATGCCGTCGAGTTTGTGCAGGTCGTGCAGGCGGTCGCCCGTCACGCAGGGAAGTTCGGGCCAAAGCTCGGGATAGGTCAGGCCCCGGTTGAAGAGGGTGACCTCATGTCCGCGGGCCAGCGCCTCGCGAACCATGGCGTAGCCGGCAAATTTTTTGCCTCCGATGACAAGAATGCGCATGAACAGCTCTCCTTTCAATTTTGACTGTGAAGACGTACGTCAAGCTGGTTGTAGGGAATATTGACGCCGGCCTGCTCGAGCGCCTTTTTGACACGCTCCAGGCAGGCGGAGCGCACTTCCCAGTAATCGGCGCTCTGCACCCAGACGCGGCACAGAATGTCGACGGCCGACGCGCCCAGGTTCCACACGCGGACATAGGCGGCCGGCTCGCGCAGAATGCGCTCGTCTTCCAGCAGGGTGCGTTCAATCAGGGCGCGGGCCTCGCCGGCGTCGCATTCGTAGCAGACGGAAAAGGTCAGCTCCAGCCGGCGCAGCGGCTCGGCCGAATAGTTGACGATTTTGTCGGCCGACAGCGCGCCGTTGGGAATGTAAATGCGGTGGTTGTCGATTGTTTTGACAATGGTGTGGATAAAACCGATGGAGTCGACGGTGCCGGAAGCGCCGCCCGATACTTCAATAAAATCGCCGGTGGAAAAGGGCTTGGTCACCAGCACAAAAATGCCGCCCGCCAGGTTGGACAGGCTGTTTTGCAGCGCCAGCGATGCAGCCAGGCCGAAAACGCCGAGCAGCGTAACCAAACTGGTGACCTGAATGCCGAGCTGCGGCGCGACGATGAGCACAAGAAGAAACCACAAAAGCCCGCGCAGCAGGTTGACGACAAGCGCCTGCACGCTGGGGTCCAGGCTGGTGCGCGCCATGACGCGGCGGAAGAGGCGGGCCAGGTATTTGACGGCGACCAGGCCCAGCACAACGGTTAAAAGAAGCTGCACCAGCGCGGCGGGCGTCAGGCCGGAAAGCGTGGACAAGACGGATTTGAAGGCGTCCATAAAAACCCTCCCGAAAGATAGTGCCTTCAGTATAGCACAGCGCAGAAGAAAAAGGAACCGGAAGGCCCAGCTCCTATAAAAACACCCCCGGCCTAGCCGGGGGACGCTTTTTATTCCTGCATGGAAAACCACTCGACCACAGCGCGGTAGATGGCGTCGGCCTCGGCCGCCAGCTCTTCGGGCGAGTCGACGGCCATCCAGTCCTCGGGGTGGTCGATAAAGGCGTATTCGCTGATAACAGCGGGAACCGAAACGCCGGCGGCCGCGCGCAGCAGGCCGTAGTAGTCATTGCCGGCGGCGTTCTGGCGGAAGAGAATGTCGTTGACCGGGCGGCCGAGCGCCGCGTACTGCTCGTTTAAAAGCTCGGCCAGCAGCAGGGACGGCCCGCCGTACATATCGCCGATCTGCGCCAGCACGGTCGCACCGAAATACTCGTGGGAATCGGATGCGTTGTGGTGGACGCTGACGACAAGGTCAGGCCGCAGGGCGGTAATGCGCTCCATGCGCGTGCGCAGGGATACCGTTTCGTCCTGGCCGCGCGTCTCCACGACGTTGCAGCCGTCGGCGCGCAGCAGCGCGGCAAGGCGGCTGGCCACCGCGTAATTGAGCGCTTCTTCGGGGCCCAGCCATTCGGAAAGGGCGCCCTGCTCCCGGCCGCCGTGCCCGGCGTCAACCAGGATGGTTTTCCCTTCAAAAACGGGGTTGCCGCCGACAACGGCGAGGCGGCGCGTCTCGTCCCACCACACCGGCACGCCGAGGGCGGCGCACAGGTCGCGCAGATTGTAATAATGGCTGCCGTCGATGAGATAAGAGCGCAAAAAGACCTCTTGCCCGTCGATCAGCAGGGTGCTGGTGGGGGAAAGAACGCTGTCAAGGGGGAAGGGGCCCGGCTCGTGCGGCGTGTTCTCCGTGCCGACGGCCATGTATTCGCCGCCGGTTGTCAGCATGACGGTCCTGGCTTCAGGGTCCCAGTCAACGGAAAAGGCGCCGGGGCGGCCCCAGAAGTACCAGGCGACGTCGCGCAGGCGGACATAATTTTCACTGTCGAGCAGGTAGCTGTAAAAGGTTGTTTCCTCGCCGTAAAGCAGGGCGGACTGTGTGTAGCGCAGCGCCGCGGCCGGCGCGGCGGCGGCGGGTAGGGGCAGGAAGAGGCACAGGCAGAGCAAAAGCAGGGTAAAGCGGTGAATGGGTTTCATACAGGCTTCCTTTCGCGGAGTTTTGACAAAATAACCGATTTTATTGTACAGCAGGAAGCGGCGCGCCGCAAGCGGAAAATGGTGTCACCGCCGGCAAAATCCGCATGAAGGCCCGCGGCGTTTCGTTTTTCGATTTACAAAGACGGCAAAATGAAGTATAGTAAGAACAGGATACCAAAGCGCCGGGGCGCCGGCAGGTGGAGGAAGCTGCGAGTGAAACCGGAAAAATACCGCAAAATCAAAGAGCCGCTGGCCCCGCTGTACAAGATGGCGGCGGGCGGGGCCGCCTGTTTTTTAAAAACGCTTTGCGGGCTGCGCGTCGAGCGCGCCGGGGACATTCCGGCCAGCGGCCCTTTGCTGGTGCTGTGCTCACACCAGGGCATGACCGACTTTGCCGTGACGGCGGCCGCGCTTTTGCCGCGCCGCCTGCACTTTGTCTGTTCGGAAAATTTTTTCCGCAAGCCGCTGCTCGCGCCTGTTCTGCACGCTATGGGCGTCATTCCCAAAGTGCAGTTTAGCGCCGACCCCCGGTGCATCGCATCCATTCTGCGCACGCTTAAGGGGGGCGGGGCGGTGTGCGTGTATCCGGCCGGGCAAACCTCGATGGTGGGGCGCCCCGGCGAAATCGGCCGCGCCATTGCCCGGCTTGTCAAAAAGAGCGGCGCAAACGTTGCCGCGCTGCGGCTGCACGGCGGCTTTTTCACCCGCAGCCGTTTTGCAAAGGGGCTCAACCGCGGGCGCATCGACGCCCGGCTCAGCCTGCTGTTTACGCCGGAGCAGCTTAAAACGCTGACCGACGACGAGGTTTACGACGGCGTGTGCGCCGCCATTGATTATGACGAATACCGCTGGCAGAAGGAGACGGGCGCGCAGTTTCGTTCGCGCCACCGCGCGCGCGGCTACCAGAACATGCTGTGCGTGTGCCCGCGCTGCGGCGCGCACTGGACCTGGCGCGACAGAGGCAACCGCGTTTTTTGCACACAGTGTGGCAACGCCGGCGCGGTGGGGCGCGACATGCGCCTGCACGCCGAACAGGGCGCCGTATTGCCCGAAACGCTGCCGCAGTGGCTCGATATGCTGCGCCGCGGCTGGGAAAAGCGCCTGCTGGACGGGGAGTTTGCCATGAAGAGCCACGCGCTTTGCCGGCGCTGGGACGGCCGGCGTTTTGCCCCCGACGGCGGGGGCGAAATCGCGCTGGACGAGCACAGTTTCTGCTACACGCCGCACAGCGGCGAGACCGTATGTGTAAAAAACGAGACGCTGCCCGCCATGCGCTGCGTCCCCGGCGCCTATCTGGAGCTGGAGGCCGGCGCGCAGGGCACGCTGCGCTTTTATCCGGACGAGGGGCGCAGCGTCACCGAATGGAAGCTGGCGCAGGAATATCTGCACGAGCGCGCAGAAAGACAAAAGAAAGTTCGCTGCGACAGGGTCGACAGCGATTGACGATGTGACAAACATAAGAAAGAGGTGCAGCTGATGAACGGCATTTCGACCAGGGACTTTGAACAGATCAAGGGCATATCCGAGCTTCACATTTCACCGGACGGGAAATGCGCCGCCTTTTGCGTCACGCAGGCTGACGTTGACGGCGACCGTTACAAAACCCGCCTGTACCTGCTTGACCCCGAAACAGGGGAAACCCGCCCTCTGACGGGCGAGGACGGCGCGGGCTACGCCTTTTGCGACGACAGCCGGAGCGTCATTTTCCCCGCCCTGCGCAAGGCGGACGACAAGCAGGCCGTCGAGCGCGGCGAAGAGCTGACCGTGTATTACCGTCTTCCCCTGTCGGGCGGCGAAGCGCGCGAGGCCTTCCGCATCGAGGCGCTGGCGTCAAAAATCGAAAGCCTGGGCGGAGGGCTGTGGCTGGTCAGCCACCTTTGCGACCTGACCCGCCCCGACCTTTGCTGCGCCAAAGAGGAAAAGCGCGCTCAGCTCTTAGCGCGCTGGAAAAAGGAGTCGGAGGAGTTCCACGTCTTTGACGAAATGCCCTTCTGGTTCGACGGCCGGGGCATCGTCAACAAAAAACGCACCCGCCTTTCGCTTTACAACGAAAGGACCGGCGCGCTTCTGCCGCTGACCGCCCCCAACATGGACGTCGGCGCTTACGCCGTTACGCCCGACAAAAAGGCGATCGTCTTTGCCGGCAACGACGTCAAGGACTGGCGCATCAACGAGCAGGGGCTGTACCGCGTCGATTTGCAGGGTGAAACCGAAGTCCTCATCCCCTGCCGCGGCCATGATTTTAACGAAATCGCCCTGTGGCAGGGCAAAATCGTCATCGCCGGCAACATTCACGGCGACAAAATCGATCTGCGCTCGGCCAAGCTGTTCGTCTATGACGAAGAGAAAAGGGCGCTGGAGCTTGTCCTGCCGCTGGACGAGGACCTGGGGCCCGATATTTCGTGCGAAGCCAACATGGGCGGCCCCTGCTTCAAAACGGCGAGCGACGACATTTATCTCATCACCAGCCGCGAATACTGCGCCCGCCTGCACGCGTGGAAGCCGGGCGAGCAGGCGCTGCGCCAGCTCAGCCCCGAAGGGCTCAACGTCCTGTCCTTTGAGCAGTCGGGGGATCGGCTGCTGGCCGTCGGGTTTGCCTGCGGCGGCGCTTTACAGGAGGTCTATGAAATCAGCGGCGGCAAAGCGCGCGCGCTGACGCATGTCAACGACGGGACCTTTGCGGACGCGCCGCGCGCCGAGCCGCTTTCGTTTGTCAACCGCGACGGCGTGCGTATCGACGGCTGGGTCATCAAGCCCCGCGGCTTTGACCCGGCGAAGAAATACCCCGCCATTCTGTCGGTGCACGGCGGCCCGCGTTGGGCGTACTGCGACGCGCCTAACCACGAGATGCAGGTCTTTGCCTCGCGCGGGTATTTTGTCTTTTACTGCAATCCGCGCGGCAGCTCGACGCGCGGCGACGAGTTCGCCGACCTGGCCGACAAGTGGGGCACCGTCGACTATGACGACATCATGGCCTTTACCGACGAGGTGCTGCGCGCCTACCCCGCCATCGATGAAAAGCGCCTGGGCATTACGGGCGGCAGCTACGGCGGGTTTATGACCAACTGGGTCATCGGGCACACAGACCGCTTTGCCGCCGCCGCGACCTGCCGGAGCATTACGTACTGGACCGGCTTTTTCGGCGTCAGCGACCTGGGCGGCTGGTACGACAAGCACGAGCAGGGCGGCCTGCCGTGGGAAGGCGAGGACAGGCTGCGCGCCCATTCGCCGCTGTTCAGCCTGGACAAGGCGAAAACGCCGACCCTCATCATCCATTCCTTTGAAGACTACCGCTGCCCCGTGCCCGAGGCCTATGGGCTGTATCAGGCGCTTGTCGAGCACGGCGTCGAGACGCGTATGGTGCTGTTTAAAGGGGAAAGCCACGGGCTGTCGAGAAACGGCAAGCCCAAGCACCGCGTCCGCCGCCTGGAAGAGATCGCCGGCTGGTTTGACAGCCATTTGCAATAAGCGTGTGTGAAAAAGCTGTAAAGGAGATGTCAAAGTGAAACGCTTTCAAAAAGACTGCATCGGCGACATTGTCAGCATCGCCGAACTGACGCTGTCCCCGCAGGAGGGGCAGGCCGCCTTTGTCACCCACCGGCCCAACCTGGAAAAAGACGGATACGACTGCTTTCTGCACGCGCTCGACACCCGCACCGGCGAAATAAGGCAGCTGACCTTTACCGGCAGCGAGGGCTGCGTCTGCTTTATTGAAGAGGGGCGTGCGCTGCTCTTCCCCGGCCTGCGCGACCCCAAGGACACCGAGCGGGTGCAGGCGGGCGAGGAGCTGACCGCTTTTTACCGGCTGCCGCTCGACGGCGGCGAGGCGGAAGAGCTGTTCCGCCTGCCCATCATGGCGGGGAAGGTACTGCCGCTTGCGGACGGAAAGCTGCTCATCGTCGCAAAGCACGATTTGTCGCGCCCCGATTTGACCGCTTTGTCGGGCGAGGCGCTGCAAAAGGCGCTGGCCGACATCCGCGCCGAGCGCGATTACGAGGTGTGCGACGAGCGCCCCTACCGCGCCGACGGGCAGGGCTACATCAACAAGACCCGCGCGCGCCTGTATGTGTACGATATGAAGTCCAAAGAGCTGACCGCCGTCACCGAACCGCACTTTGCCGTCGTCACATTCTGCGTTTCGCAGGACGGGAAAGAGGTCTATTTTACCGGCGAAAGCTACGAGGTAGCGCGGAAAAACTGCGACGGGCTGTACGCCTGGAACGTCGGGAAGGCCGAGCGCCGCGAGCTGTGCCAGACGGGCGCCATGACGACGGCTGTGGCCCATGTGGGCGGCCGCGTGTGGTACGCCGCTATGGACGCCAAGATGGACACCGACATCTGGTCGGTCCCGGTGCAGGGCGGCCAGCCCGCGCTGGAGTACGCGCTGGAAGAGGACCTGGGGTTTCAGAACTCGGGGGACACCTGCCGCGGCGGCGGATGCAATTTCACAGGCCGGGGCGACGCGCTGTATTTTGTCAAAAGCGATCGCCGCGGCGCGCATTTGTTCCGCATGACGTCGGGCGGCCAGCCCGAGCGCCTGAGCGGGGAAGAGATATGGGTCAACCACTTTGCCATTGAAAAAAACGGCCGTATCCTGTGCGCCGGGCTGCCCGCCTTTGGTATGATGGAAGTCTTTTCGCTGCAAAACGGAAAATCGGAAAAGCTGACGCAGCTCAACGACGCCGTCATGGGCAAGTACGAGCTGGCGCAGCCGCAATACCTGCCCTTTGACAGCCGCGACGGCGTCGACCTGGACGGCTGGGTTGTGCTGCCGCCCGAAGCGCAGAAGGGCAAGGTGCCCGTCATCCTGCTCATTCACGGCGGCCCGCGCGGGCAGTACCAGGGCACGCTGTCCTTTGACGCGCAGGTGCTGGCTTCGGCCGGCTACGCCGTCATCTTCTGCAACCCGCGCGGCAGCAGCTGCCGCAGCCGCGCCTTTGCCGACATCAACGGCCGCTACGGCACCATCGATTTTGACGACCTGATGGACTTTGCCGACGCGGCGCTGCGCGCCTATCCGCAGCTGGACGGCGAGCGCATGGGCGTCACCGGCGCATCCTACGGCGGGTATATGACCAACTGGATCATCGGGCACACCGACCGCTTCAAAGCGGGCGTGGCGCAGTGCTCCATTTCCAACTGGATCACCATGTACGGGTGCAGCGATATTCCGTGGTTTTTCGAAGTAGGGCAGGGCGGCACGCCGTGGGACGGCTACGAAGCGCTGTGGCGCTCGTCCCCGCTCAAATACGCCGACAGGGTCAAAACGCCCACCCTCTTTTTGCAGTACATGGCCGATTACCGCTGCCCGATGGATCAGGCGCTGCAAATGTATGCGGCGCTGCAAAGCCGCGGCGTGGAAACGCGCCTGGTGCTCTTTAAGGGCGACAGCCACGTCATGCTGCTGCTGGGCAAACCCAGCCACCGCGTGCGCCGCCACACCGAAATGCTCGGCTGGTTTGACAAACACCTGAAGTAAAAACACCGTCTGCGCGCCCCCGCGGCGAAAACGCCCTGCGGGGGCGCTTTTCCCCAAAGCGAGAAAGGAGATTCCCCCTGTGAAACAATGGATTGGCCGCCGCAAGGTCATGAAAAGAGCGGCCGCGCTCATGCTGGCCTGCCTGCTGTGCCTGTCGCTTTTCGCCTGTAGCCGCACCGAGCCGGAGCCCCCTGAAGAAGAGGACGATCCGCCGGCCGGCCCCGTCGCGCCGCAGCCCGACCCCCAGCCTGACCCCGATCCCGACCCCGCCGCGACGGTCGAGGAGCGCTCGCTGTCCAAAACCTATACAAACGACGCAGGCGACGAGCTGCTGCGCGTCAGCGCCGTCGTGCCCTGTCCGGCGGGCAGCGACGCGATGGAACAGATTGCCGCCTATTATGAAGCATGGCTGGACGACATCGAATATTACTGCGAGACCATGCTGGTTGAAACGGCGGCCGAGGGCCTGGCGTGGGCCAAGGAAAGCGAAAGCGTCTTCAACCCCTACGCCTTTGAAAGCGCATACCAGGTGACGCGCAGCGACGCGGCCGTCTTTTCCGTCATGCGCGACCAGTACGAGTCGACGGGCGGCGTACACCCGGCGTATACCATGCTGGCCGAAACCTTCGACGCGTCGAACGGCGGGCGCCTGTCGGTCTTTACCCTCTTTTCGTCGATGGAGCAGCAGGAAGTTCTGACCTTTATCCGCGGAAAGGTTCTGCCGATCGCCAAGCGCAAGCTGGAGGCGCAGCCCGATCTGTATTATGAAAATTATGAGGAGCTGCTCATGGACGCCTTTGACCCCCTGTGCTTTGCCATGACCGACACCGGCCTGACCCTGTACTGGCAGACCTATGCCATCGGGCCCTATGTCAGCGGTGTGCAGCGTTTTGACATTTCGTATGAAGAGCTGGACGGCGTCATGGACGCGCAGTGGATGCCGTCATGAGCGAACTGCGGAAGAACGACCGGATCATGGGCGTAATAGACGGCTACACCGCCGAGGGTATGGGGGTTTTGCGGCATGAAGGCATGGCGGTTTTTGTGCCGGGCACGGCGCGCGGCGACAGGTGCGCCGTGCGCGCGGTCAAAGTGCTGAAAAACCGGGCCTATGGCCGGGTTGAAGAGGTGCTGGAGCCGTCACCCCACCGGATTGCGCCGCGCTGCCCCGCCTTTCCGCGCTGCGGCGGCTGCGATTTTCAGCACCTTTCCTATGAAGAAGAGCTGTGGCTCAAGCGCCGGCGGGTCGAGGACGCGCTGCGCCGCCTGGGCGGCTTTGCGCCCGAGGTTCCGCCCGTTGTGCCTGCACCGCAAATCGACGGTTACCGCAACAAGGCGGTTTTCCCCTTTGGCCGGGTAAACGGCCGGGCGGTCTGCGGCTTTTACCGCAGCCGCAGCCATGACATTGTGCCCGTTCAAAGCTGCCTGATTCAGGACCCGCGCGCCTGCGCGCTGGCAGGCGCCGTCTGCCGCTGGGCCGATGAAAACGGGATTTCTGAATACGATGAGAAAACAGGCAAAGGATTTTTGCGCAGCGTATTTGTTCGGGCAGGCGAGCAGGGCAGCCAGCTTTGCCTGATCGCACGGACGGAGCGGGTTCCGGCCGTCGAGCGGCTGGCCGCGCATTGCCGCGCCGCCTGCCCGGATGTCACGGGCATTCTTGTTTCGCCCAACCCGGACAAAACCAACCGCCTGATGGGCCGCACGGCCCGGGTGCTGTGGGGCGAGGAGCGGCTGCGCGACCGGCTGGGGAAATGGGAGTTTGCGCTGTCGCCGCTGTCCTTTTACCAGGTCAACCACGCGCAGGCCGAAGCGCTGTACCGCGAAGCGGTGCAGATGGCCGGGCTGGACAAAAGTCAGACGGCGCTCGACCTGTTCTGCGGAATCGGAACCATCACGCTGCACCTGGCCGAGCAGGCCGGGCAGGCCGTCGGCGCGGAAATCGTGCCGCAGGCCGTTGAGGACGCGCGCCAAAATGCCGCGCGCGCCGGGCTGGAAAACGTCCGGTTTCTGTGCGGCGACGCCGGCCGGGCGGCGGGGGAACTGGCGGCTGAAGGGCTGCGGCCCGATGTCGTCGTGCTCGACCCGCCGAGGAAGGGGATCGACCGCGCGACGGTGGATGCGGTTTTGAAAATGAAGCCCGCGCGGGTGGTGTACATCGCCTGCGACTGTGCCAGCCTAGCGCGCGACGGCGCCCTTCTGCGCGACGAGGGCGGATATCAGCTGACGCGCGTGCGCGCCTTTGACATGTTTCCGCGCACCGCAAATGTCGAGACGGCAGCCCTGTTGGAGCGGGCTGCGGAGGGAAATGCATGAGACTGCTTTTTAAACAACGCTTTTTTTCGTGGCTGGACAGCTACGACATTTATTATGAAGACGGCAGCGTCGCCTACACGGTCGAAGGCCGGCTGGCCTGGGGGCACAAGCTGGTCATTTTTGACCCGGAGGGCCGCGAGCTGGGCACTGTGCGCGAAGAGGTGTTGACCTTTTTGCCCCGCTTTACACTGTACGCCGGCGACCGCGAGATTGGCGAGGTGCGCAAGGAGTTCACCCTGTTCCGCCCGTCCTTCCGCATGGACTGCATGGGCTGGCAGGTGGACGGCGACTTTTTCGAATGGGACTATACCATCGCCGACGCGCAGAACCGGCTGGTCGCCACCATTTCAAAGGAGCATTTTCGGCTGACGGACACCTATGTGCTCGATGTTGCCGACTCGCAGGACGCTTTGTATGTGCTGATGGTGGCGCTGGCCATCGACGCCGCCAAATGCTCGCAGGGCAACTGAAAACAATCGCCGGGCCGCGGGAATGCGGCCCGGTTTTTCCATGTTCCGGGAGTTGTCTTTGCCGGCGGGATTTGTTATAATCAAACCGTTGGCTTTCGGGCGCTGCGGCGGCCGGAAGCGGAAAACAGGAAGCGGGAAGGGACGATGCACATGCCCGAAGGCCGGCTGGCACAGGCGCTGCTCGCGTGGTTTGAAGGCGCGGCGCGCGCCATGCCGTGGCGCGGGCAGAGCGACCCGTATAAAATCTGGATATCGGAAATCATGTTGCAGCAGACGCGTGTGGAAGCGGCGACCGGCTATTACCTGCGCTTTGTCAGCGAGCTGCCCGATGTGCGCGCGCTGGCCGAAGTGCCGGAGGACCGCCTGCTCAAGCTGTGGGAAGGGCTGGGGTATTACAGCCGCGCGCGCAATTTGCAGCGGGCGGCCCGGCTGATGCTCGAGCGTTTTGACGGGCAGATGCCCCGTACAGCCGCCGGTTTGCGCGAACTGCCGGGGGTGGGCGATTACACGGCGGGGGCCGTCGCGTCCATCGCGTATAACGAATGCGTGCCCGCCGTCGACGGCAATGTGCTGCGCGTCATGACCCGCGTGCTCAACGACGAAGGGGACATTTTGCGGCCGGACACACGCCGCCGGATCTCAAGCGCCGTCATGCGCGAGCAGCCGCCCGATCGCCCGGGCGACTTCAACCAGGCGCTGATGGAGCTGGGCGCGCTGGTTTGCCTGCCGCAGCGGCCCAAATGCGGCGAATGCCCGCTTGCCGCCTTCTGCGCGGCGCGGCGTGAAAATCGGCAGGGCGAGCTGCCCGTTAAAAAAGCCCCTGCGCCGCGAAAGGCAGAGGAGCGCACCGTTTTCGTGCTCTGCGCCGGGGAGTATACGGCGCTGCGCCGCCGCCCGCCGCGCGGCCTGCTGGCCGGGCTGTGGGAGTTCCCGTCGTGCCCCGGGCGCCTGGACAGGGCGCAGGCGCTCGCCCAGGCAGAACAGTGGGGGCTGGCGCCCCTTGCCATTGCGCCGCTCGAAGGGTACACGCATGTGTTTACCCACCGCGAATGGGTGATGGCCGGCTTTCTGGTGCAGGCGGCCGCGTGCGCCGGCCCCTTTGAATGGGCGGAAAAAGAGCGGCTGTGCGCCGACATGGCGCTGCCGTCTGCTTTTCAGGGCTTTCAGCGCCAGGCGGAAGAGCAGAAAAAAGAGAGCGGGGTTTAAAGCCGCTCTCGGGAAAATGCCTTTATTTGCCGGCGTACTGCTGGCGGGTCTGCTCAATCTGCTGGGGCTGGGCCGAGCTGGTCTGGTACCAGCCGCGCGACTGCATTTTTTCGTAAATCTCGTTTTGCATACACAAAGCGTCCTGCAAAGCGGAGTCAAAAGCGCAGTGTACGTCGGGCGTCGCCGATTCAATGGTCCCGTGCATATACAAATCGCACACGCCCTTGACTTCGAGCAGAATGCTCTCCATGGTGTTTCTGTCGTCCATGCGGGGCTTCCTCCTTACTTCAAAAGCTGATAAAATCTGTCAAACGCCTGCTGATGGCGCGAGGCCAGCTGTTCGACAAAGGTTTTGAGTTCCATGTCCTCGAGCTGGCCGGCCGTGGTGCGGCAGCAGGATTTCATATGGCATGTGTGGCCCAGCGCGTCTTCGACGTACAGCAATTCTTTCGGGCTCATGTTATCACCTCCGGCTTTAGTATGGAAAAACCGGACGCACAATATTCTTTCCAAAGGAGCGATTTGTCCATGAGCGCAAAAAACACAGTGCTGGCCACGCTGTCACTGCTGCTGTTTTTCGGCAACAGCCTGTTTGAAGAGATGTTCAGCCCGGAAATGCAGCGGTATATTGAACAGAACACCGCGGAGATGGGCGAAAATTTTCAAAAAAGCGGGAATACCATCATTTTGATGTACCATACTTTTCTGGCCGAGGGCGAGCCGACGGCCGAGCAGGACGGGCTGTATACGACGGCCGACAAGCTGGCGGCCGACATCGACGTGCTGCGCGGCGCGGGCTACCATTCCATTTCAATATGGGCTTATCGCATGGGGCTTTTTGACCCGAATGAAAAGTATTTTATCCTGACCCTTGACGACGGGTACGAGAGCAACTATACCATCGCCTTTCCCGTTTTGAAGGAAAAGGGCGTTTACGCCGACATTTTCGCCAACACCGGCATGATGAACCAGCGCAACCACCTGACGTGGGACATGTGCCGCGAAATGGAGGCGACGGGGCTGGTGCATGTGTATTCGCACCTGAGCACGCACGACAAGGCGACGTCGCTTTCGCGTGAAGACCAGCAGTACTGGCTGGGGGCGTCGGTCAGCTCGCTCGGGCGCGAGCTGGGCGGCAAGCGGCTGTGGGGAATGTCGTATCCCTATGGCGACTACGACCGCGCCGTGTTTGAAATGTACCGCGACATGGGCGCGCGTTTTCAGCTGGTGCAGGGGGTGCAGTTTGACGACCCCGAGCTGCTGGTGCGCATCAATGTGCCGTACAGCGCGGACATGAACGAAATCATCGAAAAAGCGGTGCATAACTGACAGGAGGCGGCGATGGAAAAGGAAAAAATCGAGCGCATCAACGCGCTGGCCAAAAAGGCCAAAGCCGAAGGCCTGACAAGGGAAGAGGCCGGGGAGCAGCACGCGCTGCGGCAGGAGTATCTGGACGAAATCCGCCGGAGCGTCATCGGCACGCTGGACAACACCTATATTCAGGACGAGCACGGCAACAGGCGCAAGCTGCGCAGAAAAGAGCCGGAGCAGGAGCCATAAAACAGGCCGCCGCGGTGAAAACTGCGGCGGTTTTTGTTTGCCCTGCTGCGGCGGGGCCGGAGTCAGTCGACGCATACGTCGGACTGGAATACGTCAATCATGATTCTGGCGCCCAGGCGGAAGCCGTCGGCAAAGGTTTCGGAAAAATCAAGGGGAAGCGCGTCAAGCTGCTCGTCCATGATTTGCAGAAACCGCCTGTCGAGCGGCGGCGTGAGCGCCGCAAGCTGCTCTGCAAAATCGCAGTAATGCCGGTAGTGTTCCGCATGAACCCTGCGGCATTCCTCGGTCTTGGGGAAATCCTGCTCATAGGGCAGGATTTGACCATTATACAATGCGGAGATGATGCTTTTCATAAAAGAAGACTCCTTTGTGTATCTGCGATACAGATTTATTTTGAAGTGACAACATAATGTTGCTACTCATTATAATGTGTTGTCACTTTGTTGTCAATAGCTTTTCAAAAATATTTTTTGATGTTATTGTGTTGTCAGTCAGACAACAAGGGAGACCTTCAGATGCCATCTAATTTGCCGCATTATGCCTTGCGTATTCCATCTGAAACTATGGATAAGCTGAAATACATTGCAGAACGCAACGGACGTTCCGCGAATAAGGAAATCGAACAGCTTATTTTAAAGCATATCGAAACATGGGAAAATACGCATGGTCCGATCCTTTTTGATGACGGGTTTATTCCGCGAACAAGGTAACGATGAGTGCCCCTGTACGGGGCAGAAGCGGATGTTTGTACTTTTTGTGTCGACAAAAAGTACCAAAAAGCGACGCGAGGGGGCCAGCTGTGGCGGCTCCGCCC